>NZ_JACSMB010000008.1:0-121758 GCF_018618455.1 Exiguobacterium sp. s142
AAGATGATTTTACTCATGATTGTTTCTCCCGTCTGAATGAATAGGTTCATTATAGCGATTCGTACGCACACGAAAAACCCCGAGTGAGGGACTTTTTCAAGTGTCCATCATTCGGGGTTCAGTTCATTCGTGACGTCGGGGGTTCTTCTCGTTTAGATGCCAAAATTCTCCCAAACCACAAAAAAAACCTTCCTTGGAGCATAAATCTCCAAAGAAGGTCCAACTTTTACTTACGCAACTCTTCAAGACGCGCACGCACGGCGTCACGCTTGTCGAGGTAGTCTTTTTCTTTCGCTTTCTCTTCGTCGATGACGTGAGCCGGTGCTTTGCCGGTGAAACCTGGGTTGCCGAGTTTCTTCTGCACGCGTTCGACTTCTTTCTCGTACTTCGCCACTTCTTTTTCAAGACGGGCGATCTCTTCTTCGAAGTTGATCAAGTCGGCGAGCGGGATGAACAGCTCCGCGCCCGTCATGATCGCTGACATCGACTTGTCAGGGGCCGTCAAGCCACGACCGATTTCGAGCTCGGTCGCGTTCGTGAACTTGCCGATCGTCGCTTCGTTCTCGCTCAAGTATCCTTGTGTCGTGTCGTCACTCGTCGCGATGAACAGTTGGATCGGTTTCGACATCGGTGCGTTCACTTCCGAACGGATGTTACGGACTGAACGGATGACGTTCATGACCGCTTCGAACGCCGGTACCGACTCCGCATAGTGGAGGTCGTCACGACGCGTCGGATAGCTCGCACGGACGATCGAGTCGCCTTCGTGCGGCAAGTGCTGCCAAATTTCCTCTGTCAAGAACGGCATGAACGGGTGCATGAGACGCATGATCGAGTCGAGTGTATGCGCGAGCACCGAACGTGTCGTCGCTTTCGCCGCTTCGTCCTCACCGTAGAGCGTGAGTTTCGCCATCTCGATGTACCAGTTACAGAACTCTTCCCAGATGAAGTTGTACAAGTAACGACCGGCTTCACCGAACTCGTACTTGTCGACGAGGCGTGTCACTTGGTCGACCGTGTCGTTCAATCGTGTCAAGATCCACTTGTCGGCGAGCGTCTTCTCACCTGAGAGGTCGATGTCTTCAAACTTCATCCCATCCATGTTCATGAGGGCGAAGCGGCTCGCGTTCCAAATCTTGTTCGCGAAGTTCCATGTCGATTCGATTTTCTCCCAGTAGAAGCGAAGATCGTTCCCTGGTGTCGAGCCCGTGAGCAGGAACCAGCGGAGCGAGTCGGCACCGTACTGGTCGATGACTTCCATCGGGTCGACGCCGTTACCGAGCGATTTCGACATCTTGCGGCCTTCCGAGTCACGGATCAGACCGTGGATGAGCACGTCGTTGAACGGCTGCTTGCCCGTGAATTCGAGCGATTGGAAGATCATCCGCGATACCCAGAAGAAGATGATGTCGTAACCCGTGACGAGCGCGCTCGTCGGGAAGTAGCGTTTGAAGTCTGCTGAATCCGTGTCCGGCCAGCCCATCGTCGAGAACGGCCAGAGCGCTGACGAGAACCACGTGTCGAGCACGTCTTCATCTTGATGCCAGTTCTCAATGTCAGCCGGCGCTTCTTTGCCTACATAGATTTCACCTGTCTCGTTATGGTACCAAGCCGGGATGCGGTGGCCCCACCAAAGTTGACGGCTGATGCACCAGTCGCGGATGTTTTCCATCCAGCGGAGGTACGTGCCTTCGAACCGCTCTGGGACGAAGTTGACTTTCGTCTCGTCGTTGCCTTGCGCTGCGAGCGCCGCTTTCGCGAGTGGCTCCATGTCGACGAACCATTGCTTCGACAAGTAAGGCTCGATGACTGCGCCTGAACGTTCCGAGTGACCGACCGAGTGCGTATGCGGCTCGATTTTGACGAGCGTGCCATCTGCTTCTAAGTCTTTGACGAGCTGCTTGCGGCAGTCGAAGCGGTCGAGCCCTTCGTACTTGCCAGCATTCTCGTTCATCGTCCCCGACTCGTCCATGACGAGGATGCGCGGCAAGTCGTGACGGTTCCCGATCTCAAAGTCGTTCGGGTCGTGCGCCGGCGTGATCTTCACGCAACCGGTACCGAACTCGACGTCGACGTAATCGTCCGCGACGATCGGGATCTCACGGTTCATGACCGGGAGCATGATCGTCTTACCGACGAGGTGCGCGTAGCGCTCGTCTTTCGGGTTGACGGCGACGGCCGTATCGCCGAGCATCGTCTCTGGGCGCGTCGTCGCGATCTCGATGTGACCTGAGCCATCAGCGAGCGGATATTTCATATGGTAGAACGCGCCTTCGACTTCTTGGTAGATGACTTCGATGTCGGAGACGGCCGTCTTTTGTGCCGGGTCCCAGTTGACGATATATTCGCCGCGGTAGATCAAGCCTTTTTCATACAAGCGGACGAAGACTTCCTGGACCGCTTTAGAGAGTCCCGCGTCGAGTGTGAACCGTTCACGCGAGTAGTCGAGACCGAGGCCGAGTTTTGACCACTGGGCACGGATCGTGTCGGCGTACTCGTCTTTCCATTCCCACGTCTTCTCGAGGAACTTCTCGCGTCCGAGGTCGTAACGCATGATGCCGTCCTCACGGAGCTTCTGTTCAACTTTCGCCTGTGTCGCGATACCGGCGTGGTCCATCCCTGGGAGCCAGAGGACGTCATAGCCTTGCATGCGCTTCAAGCGCGTGAGTAGATCTTGGAGCGTCGTATCCCACGCGTGTCCGAGGTGAAGTTTCCCTGTGACGTTCGGTGGCGGGATGACGATCGTGTAAGGCTGTTTCGAGTCGTCCTCGTCCGCCTTGAACACGTTGTTCTCCATCCAATAGTCGTACCATTTCGCTTCCGTCGCACTCGGGTCGTACTTCGTCGGCATGCTGATTTCGTTTGTTTCGTTGGTCATTGTGCCAATCCTCCTCTATCTGTCTACACAAAAAACGGCTACTCTCGTCCTTAACGCTAAGGACGAAAGAAGCCGTATCTTCCGCGGTACCACCTTAGTTCGCCAACACGTGGCGCCCTCAAAATCGAATAACGGTCGATGGACCGGACCTTCCTACTTGATTCAAAAGGTCAGCTCCGAGGCGACTTCCGCACACTTCCCTCGCGACCTTGCACCGTGCGGCCGCGTCTCTAAAAAGGAGTGTTGTTGCGTACTATTCCTCATCATAGCTTTTAAACGTATCTGTTAAACAATTGTAGCGATTGAAGACGTTTCAGTCAAGATTACAGTGAAAACTCTTGTTGCAGCTCTTTAAACGTCGCATCGACCGCAGCGAGCGTTGCGTCGATATCCTCGTCCGTATGCACAGTCGACAAGAACAAGCCTTCGAACTGTGACGGTGGCAAGAACACGCCGCGCGCCGCCATCTTCTGATAGTACGAGCGGAACATGTCGAGGTTAGACGTTTTCGCCTTCTCGAAGTTCGTCACTTTCTCGTTCGTGAAGAAGAAGCCGAACATCGAGCCGGCCCGGTTCGTGTCGTGCGGGATGTTATATTTCTCGGCCGCTGCCGTGAAACCTGCCGCGAGACGGTCGGCTTTGCGCTCGAACTCCTCGTAGTGCTCAGGCTTGAGTTGCGACAGCGTCGTGTAGCCGGCGATCATCGCGAGCGGGTTGCCTGAAAGCGTCCCTGCTTGGTAGATCGGCCCTTGCGGTGCGATGTGTTCCATGATCTCCCGTTTGCCGCCGTATGCGCCGACCGGAAGGCCACCGCCGATGACTTTGCCGAGGCACGTAAGATCAGGCGTCACGCCAAAGTAACCTTGGGCGCAATTGTAGCCGACGCGGAAGCCGGTCATGACCTCGTCAAAGATGAGGAGCGCGCCGTTTTGTTCCGTGATTTCACGAAGTCCTTCGAGGAATCCTGGCTGCGGCGGGACGAAGCCCATGTTGCCGGCAGCCGGTTCGACGATGACGCCGGCGATGTCGTCGCCGTGCTTCTCGAACGCGATGCGAAGCGCGTCGAGGTCGTTGTATGGGACGGTGAGCGTATGGCTCGCCAAGTCTTTCGGGACGCCCGGTGAGTCCGGGAGACCGAGTGTCGCGACACCAGATCCGGCCTTGATGAGGAGCGAGTCCCCGTGGCCGTGGTAGCAGCCTTCAAACTTCAAGATCTTCGTCTTGCCCGTATAGCCGCGTGCGAGACGGAGAGCCGCCATCGTCGCTTCCGTACCGGAGTTGACCATGCGGACCATCTCGATCGATGGGACGCGGTCGATGACGAGCTCGGCCATCTTTGTCTCAAGCTCTGTCGGTGTCCCGAACGTCCAGCCTTTTTCAGCCTGATCTTGGATCGCTTTCATGACGACCGGGTCGCGGTGACCGAGAATGAGTGGTCCCCATGAGAGGACGTAGTCGATATACTCGTTGCCGTCGATGTCGTAGACGCGTGAACCTTCACCGCGTTCGGCGAAGATTGGTGTCATCCCGACCGATTTATAGGCACGGACCGGGCTGTTGACCCCGCCCGGCATGAGTGGGAGTGCTTGTTTGAACGCTGCTTCTGAGCGAGTTTGCTTGTATGTCATGCGAATTCTCCTTCCAAATAGCGACAGACGTCTTTTGCGAAATACGTGACGATCAAATCGGCACCGGCCCGTTTGAAACCGACCATCGTCTCCATGACGATACGTTGTTCATCGATCCAGTCGTTCATCGACGCCGCTTTAATCATCGCGTACTCCCCGCTCACGTTATACGCCACGATCGGCATATCGAGCGAGTCGCGCATGTCGCGGATGATGTCCATGAACGCGAGCGCCGGTTTGACGATCATGAAGTCGGCACCTTGCTCGACGTCTGACTGTGATTCCCGGAACGCCTCACGACGGTTGGCCGGGTCCATCTGATAGCCTTTGCGGTCGCCTTCACCAGGCGCCGACTGCGCCGCGTCACGGAACGGGCCGTAGTACGCCGATGCGTATTTGACGCCGTAGCTCATGATCGGGATGTGGCTGAAGCCGTTTTGGTCGAGCCCTTCGCGGATGGCGGCGACGAAGCCGTCCATCATCGAGCTCGGCGCGATGATGTCTGCGCCCGCTTGCGCTTGCGTGATCGCCGTCTGGACGTGAAGCGGCAGTGACGCGTCGTTATCGACGTCACCGTTCTTCACGATGCCACAGTGGCCCGTCGACGTATATTCACAGAGGCACGTGTCGGCGATGACAGTGAGCTGTGGTGCCCACTCTTTCACTTTGCGGATCGCTTCTTGGACGATGCCGTGATCGTGGTATGCTTCCGTGCCTTCCGGGTCTTTATGCTCAGGTACACCGAACAAGAGAACGGACTCGAGCCCGAGGTCGACGAGCTCACGGATCTCGTCTTCGAGACGATCGAGCGAGAAGTTGAAGACGCCAGGCATCGAGCTGACTTCGCGTTTAATATTTGTCCCTTCGACGACGAAGAGCGGATAAATCAAATCTTCTTTCCGAACATGGTTTTCACGTACGAGTGCACGCATCGACTTCGACGAGCGCAGACGACGGTGACGGTCGAATTGGTTCATGAAAAATCTCCCCCTACACACTGTATTAATGCATCCATAGTATAACACTCAGGCACTCGGACCGGTAACGTCGAAACTTCTCGGACGGCCCGCTCGGTCACTTCACCGATGGCGTACCATGTCCCGTGGAACCGTTCGAGGTAAGGCGTGAGCGCGTGGACGGCGGACGGACTGAGCACGAGTAGCGCCTCGACATGTTCGAGCGCGGCCGCTTGATCGGCCGTGAGTGCTTTCTCGACCGTCTCATAGACGACCCAGTCGTACACATGCGGCAATTGTCGCATATGCTCGGTGTTCGCCAAATCCCCACGGGCGAACAAGATGACGTCATCCTCCCCGACGACGTTCGCCAACTCGCGGAACAACGCCTCGCCCGTATACGTCTCTGGCATGAGCGAAACGGTGAATCCTTCTGCCTCGAGCGCGTCCCGCGTCTTCTCGCCGACGGCAGCGACTTGAACGTTCCGAGGAACGTCTTGAAGCGCTGGGACAGCGGTTTGACTCGTGACGACGAGCCAATCGAACGAATCAGTTGGCGTTGGTTTCCCGGTCAGCCGTGTCTCGATCATCGGGACGTGATGAACGGAAAGACCGCTCGCGTCGAGCAAGGCCCGTTGCGAAGCGGTCAGTCGTTTTGTCCCTGTGTACCAGACGTCACACATTGACCGAGGCGAGGATCTCGCGTCCGCCACGTCCGAGCAAGTCGTCAGCGACGTCTTGACCGAGCGCGACTTCGTCCGTTGACGTTTTCGTCACACGGAGCACGTCTTTGCCGTCGACCGAGGCGATCAAGCCGGTGAGCGTGACCGTGTCCCCGTCGACCGTCGCGTAGCCGCCGACCGGTACGTGGCAGCTGCCTTCGATCGCCTTCAAGAACGTCCGCTCCGCCGTCGCAGCTTTCGCCGTTACGTCATCGTGAAGGAGCTGTAAAATCTGTGTCACTTCGGCGTCGTCTTTCCGGCTCTCGATCGCGAGCACGCCTTGTCCGACGGCCGGTACCATCATGTCGGCGTCGAGCGCTTCGAACTTGACGCGGTCGGTCCAACCCATGCGCTCAAGTCCCGCTTTCGCGAGCAAGATGGCGTTGAAGTTCTCGGTATCGAGTTTTTTCAAGCGCGTGTCGATGTTGCCACGGATCCATTGGATCTCGAAGTCCGGACGGGCTGCGAGCATCTGCGCACCGCGACGGAGCGAGCTCGTCCCGATGACCGCGCCTTGCGGCAACGTCTCGAGCGTATAGCCGTTCTCGCAAATTAGTACGTCACGCGCGTCGACACGTTTTGGCATACAGCTGATAAAGAGGTCTTCCGGCAGTTCGGCCGGGACGTCTTTCATGCTGTGGACGGCAAAATCGATATCCCCGGCGAGCATCTGCTGTTGGATCTCTTTGACGAACAAGCCTTTCCCGCCGACTTTCGACAGTTGGACGTCGACGATTTGGTCACCTTTCGTCACGATTTCTTTGATCTCGAACTCGTTCTGGGCCCCGGCTTGCTTCAATTGTTCGATGACCCATTTCGTCTGTGTCATCGCGAGTTGTGAGCGGCGTGAGCCGACGATAATTTTACGCATAATGTTTAGTCCCCTTCATAGAAAAAGGCGACGAGATTCGCCGCCTTTTTGGTTTGTATTAGCGCATCAACGCGCGAAGTGGTGCTTTAGCCGCCATCGCTTCTAGCTCTTCCGGTTCTGTGTCCGCAGTCGGAACGTCGACGTCTAGCGCGAACGCTTCGACGAACTGGGCGATGCGCGTGTTCGCGTCCGGCTGTGCGGCCGCGTCTTTAATGTAGTCGATCGGTTCACGCAGCATGTGGTTGATGATCGACTTCATGTGCTTGCCGATGACTTTCTTGTCCCGGTCCGACAGATGGTCGAGCTTGCGCTCAAGACTATCCATCGTCTCTTCTTGGACGCGGAGCGCTCGTTCGCGCAACTCGTTCATGATCGGCACGACACCGAGCGTGACGAGCCATGCTTGGAACTCTTGAATCGCCTCATCAATCTTCACTTCAATCTTTTCTGCCTCGACGAGACGGGCTGCCAAGTTTTTATTGACGATCCCGTTCAAGTCATCGACATCAAACAAACGGACGCCCGGAAGCGACCGGACCGCTGGATCGATATCTCGCGGCACGGCAATGTCAATGAGAAGAAGTGGACGTTCCCGACGCAACAATTGCGCTGCGGCGACGTCGTCATACGCGATAACGGCTTCTTTGGCCCCGGTCGAGCTGATCAAAATATCGGCATCGAGCAGTCCACAGGCGATCTCGCGGATCGAGTGGGCTCGGCCTTTGAACTTGGCAGCGACCGCTTTCGCTTTACTTTCAGTCCGGTTGAAGACGGCAATTTGTTTGGCGCCGGCTTCGAACAAGTTGAGCGTTGTCAGCTCACCCGTCTCACCTGCACCGACGACGACAACTTGTTTGTCATCGAGGCGCGTGTACATCTCTTGGGCGAGCGCGACCGCAGCCGAGCTGACCGATACAGACATTTCCCCAATTTGCGTGTCAGTATGGGCCCGTTTGGCGAGCGTCACGGCTTCTTTGAACAATTTATTAAACACTGTCCCCGTCGTCCCGTTCTCTTGGGCGCGGAAGAAGCTTGACTTCACTTGTCCTAAAATCTGCGTTTCCCCGATGATCATCGAGTCGAGACCCGACGTGACACGGAACAAGTGACGAATCGCTTCCTCCCCTTCACGGATCGACAAGTATGGTGTGAACTGATCCATCTCAAGATCGAACCAGTTCGCTAAAAAACGTTTTGTATAATAACGACCCGTATGGAGCTGGTCTGTGACGACGTATAGCTCGGTACGGTTACAGGTCGACAAAATAACCGATTCAAAAATGCTTTTCTCTTCGCGGAGCGCAATCATCGCATCCACGATTTCTTGCTCCCCAAACGAGAACTGCTCCCGAATCGCGACAGGGGCTGTCTTGTTATTTAGTCCAACGACGACAATATGCATGTACCTCTTCCCCTCATCTAAAATCACAGTGGCGGTTGTCATTTCTTTTTTACGTCTCTACCGTACAGTATAACAATTTTTATTTAGGAACTATAATCTTCTGTTCGATTTTCGTGAAATAATTTAAGAACTTTTTGTGACGAAAAAAAGTAGAAACGGTCAAATTGGCCATTTCTACTTGTTTTGTCATTTAAGTGACGATGAATCTGTGATAATCGTACTTTCCGGCTTGTCTTCTTCTTCCGACTCGAGGTAATGTTGTCGCTCTTTCAATTTATAGATGCGGACGATGTTTTTGACGACGACTTTCGCCACCGCATACGTCGGAACCGCAACCAACATCCCGATGATCCCAGCCAGGTTACCGGCCACGAGCAAGACGATGATGATCGTAAGCGGATGCACTTTGAGCGTCTTCCCTTGAATGAGCGGGGAGATGACGTTCGCCTCGATCTGTTGGACGATGATGATGACGAGGATGACCCAGAGCACTTTGATCGGATCTTGGATGAAGGCGACGACGACGGCCGGTGCCGCCCCGAGGAACGGTCCGACGTACGGGATGATGTTCGTCACCATCATGAAGAGTGCGAGCAAGATGGCGTAGTCGACACCGACGATCCAAAGACCGATGAGCGACGTGATCCCGACGAAGAACGCGACGATCAGTTGGGCGTGCACGTAGTTCTTAACGGTCGTGTGCATGTCGTTCAAAATTTTACGCGTCTCTTTCTCATAGCTCGATGGCAACAGCTTGACGATCGAGTCCGGCAAATGCTTCCCGTCAAGCAGCATATAGAGCAACATGAACGGAATGACGACGATCGTGATGACAGCTGATGTAATGAATCCGATGACTTGGCCGAATGAAGAAGCAATATTGCCAAAAATATCACCGAGGTATGTGGTGACATTGTTGGTCAAGTCGGTGAACATGTCATCGTTCTCCGCCATGAAGCGCGACAGGAACTCGTTTTGCATGAGCGAGTCACGCACTGAGAACGCTTGTTGCTGCAACTCTTTGGCGATGCTCGGCATCGCGTTGACGAGATCGGTCACTTGTTCGACGAGCACGGGCCCGAGAATACTGAAAACGAGCGTGATGATCAGGATAAGCGATGTTAGCGTGATTGCGACTGACATACCACGTTTCCCGGACCGTCGTTCTAAATAATCGACGACTCCAACGAGAAAATAAAAGAAAAGTCCTGAAATAATAAGCGGTACCGTGACGAGCGCCAATATGACTTGGATCGGTTCGAACACGAATGAAATCTCTGTCCCGACCAAGATCACTAAGAAAATCGTCAACGTCCAAAATAAGAAGCGATACCATTTGCTTTCAAACATTCTCTGCATCTTTCCACCTCGTTCATTAATGTATTGCTATACAATATGACAATTATACGATACTTACCCGTTCACGTAACCCTAAAAACAAAAAGACGAGGGGGTTATCCCTCGTCGTCCGTCAACAAATCGTAGATGGCTTTCCACGCTTCGTCTTTTCCTTCCGCCGTCTCGGCCGAGAAAGAGACGAATCGGTCAGTCGATTCGAATTGAAGCTTCCGCTTCACGGCCGCCTCATGTTTCTGGCGCTGCGCTTTCTTGATCTTATCGAGTTTCGTCGCGACGACGATGACCGGAATCTCATAATGTTTCAAGAAATTGTACATCGTCACGTCATCACCCGACGGCTCGTGTCGGATATCGACCAAGAGGACGACACCTTTGAGTGCGCTTTGCGACGTCAAGTATTGCTCCATCATGACGCCCCACTTCTCACGCTCGGTCTTCGAAACTTTGGCATACCCGTAGCCCGGGACGTCGACGAACATGATCTCGTCATTGATGTTGAAGAAGTTCAGCGTCTGCGTCTTCCCCGGTTTTGATGATGTCCGGGCGAGTGCTTTACGCTGACAGATCTTGTTGATGAATGACGATTTCCCGACGTTCGAACGGCCGGCGAGTGCGACTTCTGGCAACTCGTGGACTGGATAGTGGTCCGGCGCCACGGCACTCGTAATAAATTCTGCTTTATTGATTTTCATTGTTTTCCTCCAAATGCTACTTCTAATACTTGATCGAGCATCGTGACCGGGACGAACGTCAGTTTTTCACGGACGGTGTCTTGAATGTCATCGATGTCACGTTCATTGTCTTTCGGGATGATGATGGTCGTGAGTCCGGCTCGGTGCGCGGCGAGCGCTTTTTCTTTCAAGCCGCCGATTGGCAGGACACGGCCACGGAGCGTGATCTCTCCGGTCATCCCGATGTCACGCCGGACTTTCTTCCCGGTCAAGGCCGAGATGAGCGCCGTCGCGATCGTGATCCCGGCGGATGGCCCGTCTTTCGGGACGGCACCTTCCGGGACGTGGATGTGCACGTCTTGCCGCTCGTAGAACGTCGGGTCGATCCCGAACCGTTCCGCGTTCGAGCGGACGTAACTGTACGCCGTCTGCGCCGACTCCTGCATGACGTCGCCGAGTTTCCCCGTCAACTGCAGCTTGCCTTTGCCCGGTGCGAGCGCGACTTCGATCGTAAGCGTATCACCGCCGAACGCCGTGTAAGCGAGGCCTGTGACCGCTCCGATCGAGTCTTCCGTCTCGCCTTTGCCGTAACGATATTTCGGTTTCCCGAGGTAGTCGCTTAGGACTTTGAGCGACACGGTGACACGTTTCTTCTCGCCAATCGCGATCTGTTTCGCCGCTTTCCGGCAAAGCGATCCGATGACACGCTCAAGGTTGCGGACGCCGGCCTCGCGTGTGTAGCGGCGGACGACTTCATAGAGCGCGTCTTCTTTAATCGTGAGCTGGCTCTTTTTCAAGCCGTGTTCTTTATATTGTTTCGGAATCAAGTGGCGTTTCGCGATCTCGACTTTTTCGAGCTCCGTGTAGCCACCGATTTGAATGAGTTCCATCCGGTCGAGGAGCGGGGCCGGAATTTGCGAGACGTCGTTCGCCGTCGCGATGAACAGCACGTTCGACAAGTCGAACGGCTCCTCGATGTAATGGTCCGAGAACGAGACGTTCTGTTCCGGGTCGAGCACTTCGAGCATGGCCGAAGCCGGGTCGCCCCGGAAGTCCGACGCCATCTTGTCGATCTCATCGAGCAAGAACACCGGGTTCTTACTTTCAGCTTGCTTCAAGCCACGGATGATCCGGCCTGGCATCGCGCCGATATACGTCCGGCGGTGACCGCGAATCTCAGCCTCGTCACGCACCCCGCCGAGCGAGACGCGGACGAAGTTACGTTCGAGCGCCGAAGCGATCGAGCGGGCGAGCGACGTCTTCCCGACCCCAGGAGGTCCGGCGAGACAAAGGATCGGTCCCCGCAGCGAGTTCGTCAATTGACGGACCGCCAAGTATTCGAGGATCCGGTCTTTGACCGATTCGAGCCCGTAATGGTCATCGTCGAGGACACCGGCCGCATGTTTGACGTCCAATTTATCTTCGGTTTCAATTCCCCACGGCAGCGAGACGATCCAATCGAGGTAGTTGCGGATGACGGCGTACTCAGGTGACGTCGCTGGGACGACGTTCAACCGTTCCGCTTCCCGCATGACGTTCTTCCGTGTCGTTTCCGGCAAGTCGAGCGCCTCGAGCTTCTCAAGGAGACGGTTCGGTTCCGACTCTTGCGACTGGTCCCCGAGTTCTTGTTGAATCGTCTTCATCTGTTCACGTAAGTAGTACTCTTTTTGCGCTTGTTCAATCGTCTTCTTCGTCCGTTCACGCAACTCTTGCTCGAGCTCGATGATCTCGACTTCATGCGTCATGATCTCGAGCAGTTCGAGCCCGCGTTTGACCGCGTCTGGTTCTTCAAGCATCGCTTGGCGAATGTCGACATCGACATCGAGTTTCGATGAGATGTAGTCGGTCAATGACTCGAGCCGCTCATACATCTCAAACCGACGACGCTCGTCCGGTGACAAGCCTTTGATCGTCCCGACGAGTTTGCCGAACTGTTCTTTCAAGAGACGCACGAGTGCCGTCCGCTCGACTTCTTCCCCTTCAACGAGTTCGAGCGAGTCGACGTCAGCAAACCAACCGTCTTTCGTCGCTTCGACGGCGTTGATTTTGACGCGTTCTTTCCCGACGAGGCGGACCCGTACCGTATCGTTCGACAGTTCGCTCATCTTGGCGATGTGGACCCGCGTCCCGATCGCGTAAAGGTCTTCCGGTTCAGGTGATTCTTTGCCTGTCTCTTTTTGTGTGACGACAATCAAGTCTGTCTCGTGTTCCTTTGCGGCAAGGAGTGCTCGTAATGAGAGCGGTCGCCCGACGTCGATCGTCACTCCGATCAGCGGATAAACGACAACTCCACGCAAAGGAAGAATTGGTAATTGTTCCATTACAACGCCTCCTGTGCAAAAAGGCCCAAAACTCGGTTGTGCCGAGTGTTTGAGCCTTTTTCGTTAAGAACTTTAAGCTGTTTCTTGGTTGTCCCCTGTCTGTTCGACAGTACCATCACGGAGAACATATTTCGGACCGGCAAGACCCGTAATCGTTTCGTCTGTAATGATGACTTTCTCGATATCGTCACGCGATGGGACGGTGAACATCACATCGAGCATCATTTCTTCGATAATCGAGCGGAGACCACGTGCACCTGTCTTACGTTTGATCGCAAGTTTGGCAATTTCAATCAACGACTCGTCTGTGAACGTGAGTTCGACATCGTCGAGTTCGAGCATCTTCACGTACTGACGGACGAGCGCGTTTTTCGGCTTCGTCAAGATTTCGACGAGCGCTGACTCGTCGAGTGTCATGAGCGTCGCCATGACCGGTAGACGTCCGATAAATTCAGGGATCAAGCCGAATTTTTGAAGGTCTTCCGGCAATGCGCGGGCGAGCAAGTCTTCTTGCGTCATCTCGCGATTTTCTTGTTCGTTCCCGAAGCCGATGACTTTCTTCCCGATGCGGCGTTTGACGACCGCTTCGATGCCGGCGAATGCGCCGCCGACGATGAAGAGAATGTTCGTCGTATCGATTTGGATGAACTCTTGATGCGGATGCTTCCGTCCACCTTGTGGCGGTACGCTCGCAGTCGTCCCTTCAAGAATCTTGAGCAAGGCTTGTTGGACCCCTTCACCAGACACGTCACGCGTGATCGATGGGTTTTCCGACTTGCGGGCAATCTTATCGATTTCATCGATATAGATAATCCCTTTTTCAGCCTTCTCGACATCGTAGTCAGCCGATTGGATCAGCTTGAGCAAGATGTTCTCGACGTCTTCCCCGACGTAACCGGCTTCCGTCAAGCTCGTCGCATCCGCGATTGCGAACGGGACGTTCAAGACGCGAGCCATCGTCTGAGCGAGAAGCGTTTTACCGCTACCAGTTGGTCCGATCATGACGATGTTCGACTTCGAAAGTTCGACATCATCAGAACGGCCACCGGCGTTGATACGTTTATAGTGGTTATAGACAGCTACCGAAAGCGCACGTTTCGCCCGGTCTTGGCCGATGACATACTCGTCAAGGACGTTACGGATCTCTTGTGGTTTTGGAATGTCTTTGAATTCGACTTCTTCTTCGACACCGAGCTCTTCCTCAACGATTTCATTGCAAAGTTCAATACATTCGTCACAAATGTATACGCCAGGACCGGCGACTAGTTTACGGACTTGTTCTTGCGATTTCCCGCAAAACGAGCATTTAAGTTGTCCCTTTTCCTCGTTAAATTTGAACATTCGGTACACCCCTTCTGAATGAAAATGGATGTAAGTGCGATAAATCGCCTATTTGTATTTTCAGGTGCAAAGCACTCACGAAAAAACATTTACATCTCTGCGTTGCAATAATTGTAGCATGAACATATAGCGACATCAAAGATTAACACATACAAAGTGTCATTACAGAAAAAAGGACGACTGCGTGGCAGTCGCCCTCATCTCATCTAATTACTTCGCTTTACCAGTTTCAACGAGGATGTCGATCGCCTTACGGAATTTGAGGTCACCTTTAAGTGTCTCGATTCCGCCTTGCGGTGCGAGCATCGTACGGAGTTGGTCCGGTGCGATGTTGTAGAGTTTAGACATTTCTTCGAGTTCTTTCTCAGCATCTTCATCAGTTACTTCGATCGCTTCTTTTTCAGCGATTGCTTTCAAGACGAGACGAGCTTTAACGCGCTCTTCAGCTTGCTCTTTCATCTCTTCACGCATAGCTTCTTCTGTTGTGCCAGTGAGTTCGAAGTACATGTTGAGGTCGATGCCTTGTGAAGATACACGAGTACCGAACTCTTGAACCATGCGGTCTACTTCTTGGTCGATGAGGATTGCAGGTACGTCGATTGTCGCGTTAGCAGTTGCTTGCTCAACGAGTTGGTCGCGCATCGTGCCATCAGCTTCTTGTTGCTTCGCAGCTTCTAAGCGCTCACGAATCTTCGCTTTCAACTCGTCGAGTGATGCTACTGACTCGTCGATGTCTTTTGCGAACTCGTCGTCGAGCTCAGGTACTTGCTTCGCTTTTACTTCGTGAAGTTTGACTTTGAACGTCGCTGGTTTACCCGCCAAGTTGTCAGCGTGGTACTCTTCAGGGAATGTTACTTCGATGTCTTTTTCTTCACCAGCAGTCATGCCTACCATTTGCTCTTCGAATCCAGGAATGAATTGACCTGAACCGATTTCAAGTGTGTAGTTTTCAGCCGTGCCACCTTCGAATTGCTCGCCTTCAGCGAAACCTGCGAAATCAAAGACAGCTGTATCGCCGTTTTCGACTGCGCCTTCTTTAACAGCAAGTTCTGCGCCTTGCTCTTTGAGGGCGTCAAGTTCTGCTGCGACTTCTTCGTCTGTGACGTTCGTTTCTACAGCATCGTACTCGAGACCTTTGTAGTCGCCGAGCTCAGCTTCTGGTTCAACCACGAATGTTACTTTGAAAGTAACCGGTTGACCTTTTTCGAGTGTGCCATCCACGTCGATGTTTTCGAGAGCCATTGGTTCGAAACCAGCTTCTTCGACTGCAGATTGGATTGTGTCACGGTAGAGGATATCAAGCGCATCTTGGAAGAGTGCTTCTTCTCCGTACATTTTGTTGAACATTGGACGTGGCAATTTCCCTTTACGGAAGCCAGGTACGTTCAAGTTTTTGACGACATCTTTAAATGCTGCGTCGACTGCTTTATTGAATGCTTCTGCAGGTGCTTCGTACGTGAGTACGCCTTGGCTACCTGATGTTTTTTCCCATTTTGCTGTCATGCTAAGTCCCTCCAACAAATTCGTTTATTCTTCTATACCGTACAAAAATGTACAACAATCAGTATTATAGCATAAATCCGGTGACTGCACACAAGGATTTAGTCTAGAAACGCTTGCGTGAAACGGATGTCCGCCTCTAAAATTTCAGCCGCGAGCCCGTCTGTTTCTTCATCGTTCAGGATCGCTGCTTTCGCTTTCACGACGGCTGTCTCGATTTCAGATGCCTCACCCGGTGTGAACGGATAGTGCGTATACATGTAGTTCATGAGCAGTTGCGTCGCGATTTCGTCGCCTTTGACGGCTTTCTGCACATCGTGGACCACATGCTCCCATTCGTCCATCTTCACTTGTGCCTCTGCCTGCGTCAGCCGATGATGCGTTTCGAGGTCGACCCATTCGATGACGGACAGTTCTTCGAACGCTTTTTCGAGCACGATCAGCTTCATCAATTTCGGGCGATCTTCAAGGAGCAGTCCCTTCAATACGTTGTCGAGTACGTCATCGATATTGAAATGGACGTGCTCGAGCAGTTCAATCTGTTCCCCGACACTGCCACGATGAACCGTCCGTTTCAGTTTGGCGATGGCCGCCGGAAACTCGGTCATCTTAAGTACTTGGAGCACTTGGTAAGCTTGGGTGTTCACTTGATCGGCCTTGTCTTGCCACTCTAAATATTGATGGATCCAGTGTGCCGCCTCGAAAGGTTGGTCACGCATGATGTAGTACTGGGCAATTTGAAGCCCGCCGGCTGCCGGTTCTTCTGCCTCATGAATCTGCGTCGTGACGAGTTCTTCGAGTTTTTCAAGCGTTTCCGGCTCTTCCGGACGCTCCATCAAACATTGAAAAATTTCCATGAAAATAAACTGATCGCCTTTGACGGCTGCGTACCAATCCCATAGGATCGGCTCGACCCGTTGCCGCTCCCCGGCCGCGTCCGCTTCTTGAATCATCTTCTGCAGCCGCGACCAGTTCCCTGGAAACGGGTACTCCCGCTCTTTTTCCATCTTCACACACCCTTTCTTCCATCCATCTCCATCTTCCTTAGGAATTGCTGCGTTGTCAATCAATACCCCGGAAAACGAAAAAAGAGACAACCTCCGTGGAGGCTATCTCTATTTTAAATGGAAGTGTCCCAAGAGGGATTCGAACCCCCGACCGACGCCTTAGCTTACCACCATGGCTTTCGCCACCAACGCATGTTGTTTGTAGTCTGGACTATATCTTCACCATTTCAGGTGCGACACGTGTAGTCTCTACGGAACCTCACGAACAAATTGTTCCTTCAATGGTTCTACCTCTAAAGGCTGACCCTTTAGTCCTTTGAACCACCTTGACCTCGAAAGGATACAAGTTTCCTCGGTATTACCATCAGCATGATCTGTTAAGGCTTCACCGATATAGTGTCGTCCACTCTATAGGTTTCTGTTTCCCTATAAAGGCTCCTATTTGTCTTGAAGGGCGTTGCTCTATCCAGCTGAGCTATTGGGACATTGACAAGAAAACTATAATAGAAAAATGCTTTGCTGTCAATTGGTTCTTTCTGTTTTGTTCAAAGTTGTCCTGACAAGTCCAAATCTTCGACGGGCGTCCCGTCCTCAGACCGGTAAAACCGGACCGCTGCCTGACCGGCGTCAAGGTCGATCAACGCGTACGTCTTGTCCGAGCGTCCGCGCGGCATCCGGATCGAGCCCGGGTTCACGTAGAGCACCCCGTCTTCGATGACGGCCCCGGCCACGTGCGAGTGACCGTACAAGACGACGTTCGCCCCGATTTCCTCGGCCCGATAACGCAACCGGTTCAAATCGAACTTCACGTCATGGTGATGGCCGTGGACGATTAAAACCGTGCCTTCAGGTGTCGCTTCGATCCGTTCGAGCGGCAAGTCGCCCCCAAAATCGCAATTGCCGCGGACGGTCCGATACGGCAGCAAGTGCTCGTCGACGAGCGCGAGCTGGGAGTCGCCGCAATGAAACGCGTCCTCAATCTCGGTTTCATGCCGCGTAAAGATGGTCGTTAGTTCGTCTGTCAATCCGTGACTGTCACTGACTACGAGAAAACGCATACACCTCAACCTTTCATAAATGGAATGATTTCTGCCTCTAGTTTTCTTAACGCCTGACCGCGGTGACTGACCGCCGCCTTTTCGTCACGCTCGAGCTCTGCTGCCGTCTTATGGAGCGACGGGACGATAAAGAGCGGGTCGTACCCGAATCCATTTTCCCCGTGGGGCGCATAGCCGATCGTACCTTCGATCGTCCCGCGCACGGTCAACGTCTCGCCTGTCGGTTTGGCGAGGCAGAGCGCGCAGACGAAGCGGGCCGAGCGATCGTTCGCCCCGTTCAACTTCTCGAGCAGGAGCGCGTTGTTCGCCGCGTCCGACTTCTCAGGACCGGCGAAGCGGGCCGAGTGGACGCCTGGGGCACCGTCGAGCGCATCGACTTCAAGCCCCGAGTCGTCGGCGAGGACGGCGTGTCCGAAGTAACGGGCCGCCTCGGTCGCTTTCAGTTCGGCGTTCGCTTCGAACGTCGTGCCCGTCTCATCCGTTTCCGGTGCATCCGGATAGTCCAAGAGCGACTCGACTTCAAATCCGAGCGGCGTGAGCATCCCTTCGATTTCAACCACTTTCCCTTTGTTGCGTGTCGCGACAATCAGTTTCATATCGTTTCCTCCATTTGTTCCCCGACATACCACCATGAGGCACCGAGCGCGCCTTCTGCTGCTTTGAACAGCGTCTCGATCCCGCCTTGGGCCATCTGTAGCATCTCATTCATTTCTTGCAGCGTGAACGTCGCTTCTTCACCCGTGCCTTGCACTTCGACGAAGCGTCCGCTCGCCGTCATGACGACGTTCATGTCAACTTCGGCCGCCGCGTCTTCTTCATAGTTCAAGTCGAGCAACAGCTCGTTCGTCCGACCGACCGAGATGGCGGCGACGCCTTCTTTGATCGGTGTGTCGCCGAGCTTGCCTTGACGGATGAGCGCGTCGACCGCGAGCACGAGCGCACAAAAACCGCCTGTGATCGACGCTGTCCGTGTGCCGCCGTCCGCTTGGATGACGTCACAATCGATCCAGATCGTCCGTTCACCGAGCCGTTCCAAGTCGACGACCGAACGGAGCGAGCGCGAAATCAACCGTTGAATCTCCATCGTCCGTCCTGTCTGCTTACCGCGAACGGATTCCCGGACGGTCCGGTTGCCCGTCGCCCGTGGCAGCATCGCGTACTCGGCGTTGATCCAGCCTTGCTTCTTCCCGCGCAGGAAGTTCGGGACGCGTTCTTCGACCGTCGCCGTACAAATTACTTTCGTGTCCCCGATCGAGATCAAGACCGAGCCTTCGGCATGTTTGTTCACGTGCGGAATGATCTCAACGGTCCGCAGTTCATCATGTTGTCTTTCGTTACGCATCGACACCAGACACCTCTACTTTCTCCGCTTTCACGGGTTGGCCAAGCCACTCTGTCGCCAATCGGTTGAAGATGGCGACATCCCCGGTCGCATAAAACTGATGCGTCGGGATGGTATCCAAATCGTTCTCAAGTTCTTTAAAATCAAGGATCGCTGCCACTTCGAGCGCCGTCTCATCACCTGACGAAATCAAATGGACATCGGGTCCGACGACGTCTTGGATGACCGGCGCTAGCAACGGATAATGGGTGCACCCAAGGATAAGCGTGTCCATCTCCGAAGCTTGAAGCGGCAGAATCGTCTCGGCGACAATCGACCGGACGCGTTCGCCGCTCAGTTCGCCGGCTTCGACGAGCGGCACGAACGGCGGGCAAGCGAGCGAATAGACATCAATCTCGCCCGCGACGTGACGGAGCGCCGTCTCGTACGAATTGCTTTCGACCGTCATCTTCGTGCCGATGACACCGATATGTTTGTTGCGCGTGCCTTTGACGGCGGCCCGGGCGCCCGGGTCGATGACACCGATGACCGGGATGTTGAGGCGTTTGCGCGCTTCTTTCAAGACGACGGCCGTCGCCGTGTTGCAGGCGATGACGATCATCTTAACGTCTTTTTCTAATAGGAATTCAATCAATTCCCACGTATATGCTTCAATCTCATCGTGCGGGCGCGGCCCATACGGACAGCGCTCCGTGTCGCCGATATAGATGATTTCTTCTTTCGGCAGCTGGCGGATCAGTTCTTTGACCACGGTCAAGCCGCCAACACCTGAATCGAGTACTCCAATCGCTCGTTTCATAAATATCACTTCCATTCCCATCTATCTTACCAAAAAAGCCGTATCCAAAAAAGAAACGGTGTCATGACAAACAAAAAAGACGAGGTAGCCGATTGGCCGCCTCGTCCGTTGCTCGAATTACTGAGCAAGACCTTCGCTAGTGAGCATGTCAGAAAGCGTGTTAACCGCTTCTTCTGCATCGTCACCTGCTGCAGTGATCTTGATTGTTGAATCTTTAGCGATTCCGAGTGAAAGTACACCCATGATCGACTTCAAGTTAACTGTCTTACCGTTGTACTCAAGGTTGATATCTGATTGGAACTTAGAAGCTGTGTTGACCAACTGAGTAGCTGGACGAGCGTGGATTCCTGAATCAGCAACGACTGTGAATGTTTTTTCCATGACGTGATAGTCTCCCTTCAAATCTGAATTCTGCAGGCGAACCGGCAGAAATTTTTGTTTGTGAACTCATTATCAAATGATAGCGGATTCGCAAAAATTCTGCAAGCGATTTTTATATTCTGGAGTCCATTCGGCCGGGCGACCGGCTTTTGACAAATGCACGAGGCTCGTACGGCCCGCGAACATGAGTTGATCTCCATCATATGCGCCGTAATGAATATCACATGAAGTGTTTCCGACCGTCAAGACATTGGCATACACCTTCAACTGTTGCCGCGGCATCACTTGTCGGACGTAATCGCACTGGGCGTCCGCCACGACGACGAAACCGTCTTTCAAGGAAAATCCTGTCGTTTCGAGTAGCTCGATCCGCGCATCCTCAAAATAGATGAACGGGATCGTGTTATTCATATGGCCGTACGGGTCGCACTCCGAAAAGCGGACTTTGACGTCGAGCTCGATTCCTGACCTGACACGCGTTTCCCAACCGGGTTCCCGAAAATACTTTGACATCGGCAAACGTTACGCCTCGACCGCAGAACCGGTACGACCTTTGTCGCTGCCGAAGAACTGTTTGAACGAGTGAAGCGTCGTCTGACGGTTCATCGCGGCGATTGACGTCGTGAGCGGAATGCCTTTCGGACAAACCTCGACACAGTTTTGTGCGTTTCCGCACTGCATGATGCCTCCGTCTTCCATTAGCGCTTCGAGACGTTCTTCCGCGTGGAAAGCGCCGGTCGGATGCGAGTTGAAGAGACGGACTTGTGAGAGTGCGGCCGGGCCGATGAAGTTCGACTTGTCGTTGACGTTCGGGCAAGCCTCAAGGCAGACACCGCACGTCATACATTTCGATAGTTCATACGCCCATTGACGTTTGTTCTCTGGCATCCGTGGTCCTGGACCGAGGTCGTACGTGCCATCGATCGGTACCCACGCCTTCACTTTTTTCAAAGCGTCGAACATGCGCTGACGGTCGACTTGAAGATCACGGATGACCGGGAACGTCTTCATCGGAGCAAGGCGGATCGGCTGCTCGAGTTTATCGACGAGCGCCGTACACGACTGGCGCGGCTTGCCGTTGATGATCATCGAACAAGCGCCGCACACTTCCTCAAGACAGTTCATGTCCCAGGTGATCGGTGTCGTCTTGTTGCCTTCAGCGTTGACCGGGTTGCGGCGGATCTCCATGAGCGCCGAGATGACGTTCATGTTCGGACGATATGGGACCGAGAACTCTTCCGAGTAGGCCGCTTGATCCGGACCGTCCTGGCGTTCGATGATAAAACGAATATCTTTATGCTCAGACTGCATCGGCGTCGTCATTTCGTCTTCGCCCCTTTCTTCGAGTAATCCCGTTTACGTGGCGGGATTAACGAAACGTCGATCTCTTCAAACGAGATATCGACTTCCCCTTCGTTGTAACGTGCCATCGTCGTCTTCATGAACAACTCGTCATTCCGTTCCGGGAAGTCCGGTTTGTAATGAGCGCCACGGCTCTCGTCGCGTTTAAGGGCGCCGAGCGTGATGACGCGCGCGAGGTCGAGCATGTGGTCGAGTTGACGGATGAACGAGGCACCTTGGTTGCTCCAGCGCGCCGTATCGGTCGCTGAGATGTTGTTGAAGCGTTCGCGTAGCTCGCGTAGCTTCAAGTCTGTCGCTTCGAGCTTATCGTTGTAACGAACGACCGTGACGTTGTCGGTCATGAGTTCGCCGAGTTCCCGGTGAATCTGGTAGGCGTTCTCCGTACCTTCCATCGCGAGAATGTCATTGAACCGCTCGATTTCTTCACGTTCGTTGAAGTTGAAGAGCGCTTCTGGCACGCTCTCGGTCGCTTGGTCGAGACCGCGCATATAGTTGACCGCCGCAGGACCGGCCTCCATCCCGCCGTAAACGGCAGACAAGAGTGAGTTCGCGCCGAGACGGTTCGCCCCGTGCATCGAATAGTCACACTCGCCGGCTGCAAACAGCCCTGGGATGTTCGTCATTTGATCGTAGTCGACCCATAGTCCGCCCATCGAGTAGTGAACGGCCGGGAAGATCTTCATCGGTACTTTACGCGGATCGTCGCCGACGAACTTCTCATAAATTTCAAGAATACCGCCGAGCTTGATATCGAGTTCTTTCGAATCTTTATGCGACAAATCGAGATAGACCATGTTCTCGCCGTTGACGCCGAGCTTTTGGTTGACGCAGACTTCGAAAATCTCACGTGTCGCGATATCACGCGGTACGAGGTTTCCGTAGTCCGGATACTTCTCTTCAAGGAAGTACCAAGGTTTTCCGTCTTTGTATGTCCAAACACGTCCGCCTTCTCCACGCGCCGACTCACTCATGAGCCGAAGCTTGTCGTCCCCTGGGATCGCCGTCGGGTGGATTTGGATGAACTCCCCGTTGGCGTAGACGGCACCTTGGCGGTAAACCGCTCCAGCCGCTTGCCCTGTGTTGATGACCGAGTTCGTCGATTTGCCGAAGATGACACCTGGGCCGCCTGTCGCGAGGATGACCGCATCCGATGGAAACGCTTTAATTTCCATCGAGCGTAAATCCTGACAGACCGCACCGCGGCAGATACCCGTTTCGTCGACGATGGCACGGAGAAACTCCCAGCCCTCATACTTCTCGACAAGACCTTGCGCCTCGAAGCGACGGACTTGTTCGTCTAGCGCGTACAAGAGCTGTTGCCCTGTCGTCGCGCCGGCGTAAGCCGTCCGATGATAGAGCGTGCCGCCGAAGCGGCGGAAGTCGAGCAGACCTTCCGGCGTCCGGTTGAACATGACGCCCATCCGGTCGAACATGTGGATGATCTTCGGTGCCGCTTCCGCCATCTTTTGGACTGGCTGTTGGTTGGCAAGGAAGTCCCCGCCGTAAACCGTGTCATCGAAGTGTTGCCAAGTAGAGTCCCCTTCCCCTTTCGTGTTGACGGCTCCGTTGATGCCGCCCTGAGCACAAACTGAATGTGAACGCTTGACCGGTACAAGCGAGAATAGTTTAACCGGAACACCCATCTCTGCCGACTTGATTGTCGCCATGAGTCCAGCTAGACCGCCACCGATGACGATCAAACTTTGATTTGCCATATACATTTCCCCCTATTACAAGATGCCCGCGAACGTCAAGATTGAACGGATGCCGACAAAAGATAGTGCCAAGAACACGGCTCCAGAGACGTAGCTCATGAAGTGTTGTGAACGCGGCGACTGTGTGATTCCCCACGTGATGGCAAACGACCAGAGACCGTTCGCGAAGTGGAACGTAGCCGAGAGGATCCCGACTATGTAGAAGATGAGCATGAGCGGATTGTCGACGATGTTTTGCATCATCTCCGCATTGACCTCGACGCCACGCAACTTCGCCAAGCGCGTTTCCCAAACGTGCCACGCGATGAAGATGACGAGGAATACGCCCGTGAAGCGTTGGATCATGTACATCCAGTTCCGCGCGTATGAGTATCGGTTCGTGTTGATCGAACCGAGGAAGGCGTAATACACGCCGTACACACCGTGGAAAATCATCGGCAAAGCGATGATTGTCACTTCAAGGAAGTACAAGTACGGTAAGCTCTCCATAAATTTTGCTGCCTTGTTGAACGATTCCACCCCATCGACGATATAGTAGTTGACCGACAAATGGACGATCAAAAACAGGCCGATTGGAATGACCCCAAGTAGCGAATGGACTTTACGACTGAAATAGTCACGACGCGCTGCCATTCTAGTTCCCCCTTTTCACGAGCCCTTGGCTCGTTTTGTAAATAAAAGCGTTTTCAAATGTAAATATAGCTTTCTGTCTCCTATTCTACTCTTGTGAAATTTGTATGACAAGATAACCTAGCCGATTTGTCCCACATTCTTTTAGAAAATACCCGGTGACCAAATCCAAATTTGTCGTTATAATAGTATAGAAAGATTGGAGTGATGGAATAAGATGGAAACGATGAGCCAACCCACTTTCGCGATCGAACTGCTTCGCGACTATGTGTTGACAGATTTGCTTGGGGACGATTACGCCCAAGTCATCTATTGGTCCGGAAAACGGGTCGCCCGCAAATTCCCGACGATGCCGAATGAAGAACTGACTGCGTTCTTTTCGGAAGCCGGTTGGGGAAAGTTGACGCTCGTGAAAGAAAAAGAGAGCAAGTTCGTGTTCGAACTCACTCCTCCGCCTGCGACCCAAGCGAAAGCGAACGGGTATTACCAGCTTGAGGCTGGATTTTTGGCCGAACAGATTGCCGGTCGTTTCCAATGCGTCGCCGAAGGCTATGCCGACCCGGGGCGTCAGGCCGTCCACATCACCGTCCAATTAGACCAAAAAGATACGTACGAATAAGAAGAGCCGATGCGGTCGCATCGGCTCTTTCTCATTCGTCCGTCTCCTCATGGACGTATTGGATTACGGTCTCAGCCAACTTCTCCGGCAGGCCTGCTTCCTTCAACTGTTCGAGCGAGGCGAGACGGATCTGTTTCATCGACCCGAAATGACGGATCAGTTGCTGACGCCGCTTCGGTCCGACACCCGGGATATCGTCGAGCACCGACTGCGTCATCTTCTTCGTCCGCAAGCTGCGGTGGAACGTGATGGCGAAACGGTGAACCTCGTCTTGCATCCGTTGCAACAGATAGAACGCGCTTGACCGCGAGTTCAATTCGACGACACCGCCGCCTTCACCGAACAGAAGCTGGCTCGTCCGGTGGCGGTCATCCTTCTTCAGCGATCCGACTGGCAAATCGAGGCCGAACTCATTCTGCAACACGTCAAGGGCGGCGTTCAACTGGCCGAGTCCCCCGTCGATCAATAGAAGATCCGGCAGACGTTTCTCCTCGGTCAACAATCGCCGGAAACGGCGACGGACGACTTCGCGCATCGTCTCGTAATCGTCCGGTCCTTGGACGGTCCGGATCTTGTACTTCCGATATTCTTTCTTGAGCGGCTTGCCGTCCTCAAAGACGACGAGCGCCGAGACGGCGTCAGCCCCTTGGATGTTGGCGTTATCGATGATGTCGACACGCGACAAGTTCGGGATACCGATCGCCTCACCGAGTTCACGCATCGCGAGCAATGTCCGCTCTTCATCACGCGCGAGCAGTTCGAACTTCTCATTCAAGGCGATGCCCGCGTTTTTCGTCGCGAGCTCGAGCAACTGTCGTTTCGCCCCGCGTTTCGGTTGCATCACTTTCGTCCCGAGCGCATCAACCAATAGATCGATACGGACGATCTCTGGGACGAGCACTTCTTTCGGCAACACGTTCTGCTCATAGAACTGGACGATGAAGCTCTCGAGTTCTTCTGACGGTTCCCCGTGGAGCGGGAACAACGAGACGTCGCGTTCGATCATCTTGCCGCCGCGCATATAGAACACTTGGACACACATCCAGCCCCGGTCGAGCGTATAGCCGAAGACGTCGCGCGCCGTCGGGTCGGCCGTGATCATGTTCTGTTTGTTCATGATCGATTCGACGGCCCGGATTTGATCGCGGAGCTCGGCCGCCCGCTCGAACTGCATATCCTCGGCCGCCTGGTGCATATCGACTTGGAGCTTGGCGAGCGTCTCGCTCGTCTCCCCGTTCAAGAAACGGCGGATTTCTTGGACGATCGACTTCTGCTCGTCGGTGTCGACGGCGAGTTCACAAGGACCGAGACATTGGCCGATGTGGTAGTACAGACAGAGCTTCCGTGGCATCGGCTGACATTTCCGGAGCGGATACAGCTTGTCGAGCAACCGTTTCGTCTCGTTGGCGGCGTAGGCGTTCGGGTATGGCCCGAAGTAATGGCCGCCGTCCCGTTTCAACTTACGTGTCGTGAGCAGCCGCGGGTACGGCTCGTTCGTGACTTTAATATACGGATACGATTTGTCGTCTTTCAACCGGATGTTGTATTTCGGGTCGTGTTTTTTAATGAGCGTCATCTCGAGCAAGAGTGCCTCGAGCTCGCTCGCCGTGACGATATATTCGAAGTCACGGATCTCGGCGACGAGACGCATCGTTTTAATATCGTGTGCCCCAGTAAAATAAGAGCGGACGCGATTCTTTAAGTTTTTCGCTTTCCCAACGTAGACGATCTCGCCATACTCGTTCTTATGCAAGTAACAGCCCGGTTCGTCCGGGAGCAGCGCCAATTTATGTTTAATGTGGTCAGTTTGACTCAAATTTTATCACCTCAGTTTAGCTTCCTCCAAGACGGGAAAAAATTGGTGTAGTCTCAGAGGGAGGGTTTTTGATGAAACGATATGACGTAATCATCATCGGCAGCGGTTCGGCAGCGAGTCAAGCCGCGAGCGTTTTACGCGACGCCGGTAAACGGATTGCCATCGTCGAGAATTGGACGTTCGGCGGGACGTGCCCGCAACGCGGGTGCGATCCGAAAAAGATGCTCGCGGAAGGGGCGGAACTCATCGCCAAAGTCGAACGTATGAAACCGCTCGGCGTCAAAGGTGACATCACGCTCGACTGGCACGCCTTCAAGCGACGTGTCGATGAATACCGCTTCGCCATCCCGACGACGAAGATGCACAAGTGGAAAGAAGATGACATCGACTTATACGAGGGCGAGCCCCACTTTATCGATGAGGACTCGATCGTCATCGAAGGCCATGAGATCTCGGCGCATCAGTTTTTGATCGCGACCGGCCAACTCCCGCGCCCGCTCGACATCCCAGGCGGTGAAGACGCCATCACGAGCGACGACGTGTTCGACCTCGAGGACGTGCCCGAGCGGATCACCATCGTCGGCGCCGGATACATCGCGTTCGAGTTCGCGCACATTCTCCGCCGGTTCGGCAGCGCTGTCACGCTCCTCATCCGGTCGCGGGCGCTTAAACAGTTCGACCGAAAAATTGTGAAGCGGCTCATCGATGAGACGGTCCACATCGGCATCGACGTCCGGTTCGGGCTCGAGCCCGTCAAGCTCGACGGGAACATCTTGACATTATCAGATGACTCTACCCTAGAAGGGCTCGTCCTTAACGCCACGGGTCGTATCCCGAGCATCGAGCGGCTACGGTTGGATGCGGCCGGCATCGAGGCGGACAAGGACGGGATCACCGTCAACGACTATTTACAGACGACGAACGCGAACGTCTATGCGGCCGGCGACGTCGCCAAAAGTCCGAACCCGGCGCTCACTCCGTTTGCCGGGCAAGAAGGACGGATCGCCGCCCTTAACCTGTTGCGGAACAACACACGTCCATTGCCGGAGCGTCCGGCCCCGACGGTCGTGTTCACGACGCCGCCAATCGCCAAAGTCGGTCTGACGGTCGATGAGGCGAAATCGCTCGGGATCGACTATGAATGCAGGGACAATGACATGTCCCACTTTCTTACGTATGAACGGGTCAATGACGCGACCGCCTTCTCGCGCGTCTTACTCAGCAAAGACGGCCGCGTCATCGGCGCTCACTTGATCGGGCAACACGCGCCCGAGCTCATCAACTTGTTCTCGTTTATTATACAAAACAATATCAGCCATCAACACGTTAAGCACTTAGAGTTCGCCTATCCGACGTCCGCCTCTGATTTGACACACTTGATGTAAAAAAAGGCTCTTCCATGTCGTATGGAAGAGCCTTTCGTCATTCGATCCCTTTTTCCTTATCTTCTTTGAGCGCGTCCTGTAACGACTTCTCCCAGAGCGGGACGCCTTTAGCGTGAGCCGCCCGAGCGAGCAAGTGTCCGCCGACCGGTGCGGTCAACAAGACGAAGAACAAGCCGAGCAAGAGACGTGCATCGAAGATACGTTGGTCGACCCAGACGTGGAGCACCGCCGCGAACAAGACGAACATGACGCCGAGCGTCGCCGACTTCGATGCCGCGTGCGTCCGCGAATAGACGTCCGGCAAACGGATGAGGCCGATCGCCGCAACGACCGTGAAGAACACTCCGATGATCGTGAAAACGCCGGTCAATATATCAAAGATCGTTGTCGCGGTCATGATGAATGATCTCCCCTCTCTCTAAGAATTTCGAGAACGCCACCGTACCGATGAAGGCGAGGATACTGAGCAAAAGAATGACCTCGAAGAACATCGTCGTATCGAGCAAGATCGACAATAGCGCGACGACCGAGATCAACGCGATCCCGATCGAGTCGAGCGCGATGACACGGTCAGCCGTCGTCGGCCCTTTGATGACCCGATACAGCATGCCGAGCATGGCAAACAAGAGAATGGCGAGCGCAATGTAAATTACAATATCTAATATGCTCATTCCGTCGCCTCCTTAATCGTTGATTCAAAGTTATTGTAGATGTCGCGTTTGAGCGCCTCTTTATCCGGCATGTTGAGTGCGTGGATATAAAGTATTTTATTATCTTTCGAGACTTGGACGACGAGCGTCCCTGGTGTGAGCGAGATCAGCATCGACAACAGGCTGATTTTCCAACCCGTGCGCAGTGACGTTTCATATTGGAAGATACCAGGTTGAATCTTCAATTTCGGGCTCAAGACGAGACGTAACACCTCGAAGTTCGCCATGACGAGCTCACGTGCAAAAATCAAGAACAGCTTGAACAGCTTGATCACACGTGTGAAGTAAAAGCCCGTACCTTCAGATTTGAAGAACCGCCGCATCATGAAGATGACGAGCAGTCCGAGCAAGTAACCGACGAGAAACCCGCTCGTCGTGAACGTACCGGAGAAGAACATCCAGATGAACGCCAAGAAAAAGTTGATGAGTAGTTGGTAAGCCATGTCTAAATCACTCCTTAATCACGGCATCGATGTAGATTTCCGGTTCGACGAGCGGTTCGATTGCCTGGGTAATGAACGGATGCATCGCCTCGGCCCCGAATCCGTACGCGACGGCCACTGCGACGAGTAACAACGTCGGCACGATGAGTCGGTTCATATACGGGACGAGCGGACCGTCATAGACACGTCTCTCTTCTCCCCAGAACCCATAGAGGAAAATCTTAATGACCGAGAACAGAACGAACAAGCTCGACAGCAAGATGAGAAGCGGGCCGAACAAGTCGCCGTCGGCCACCCCGCCTTGAACGATCAACAATTTACCGAAGAAGCCACTGAGCGGCGGAATGCCGGCGAGTGACAACGCGGCGATGAAGAACGTCCATCCGAACAGCGGGAACCGGGTGATCAATCCACCCATGTCGCGAAGTTGACCGGAACCGGTGATCCCGATCATCATCCCGACGAGCATGAACAAGGCGGCCTTGATGAGCATGTCGTGCATCAAATAGTAGAGCGCCCCTTCGAGCGACGTCTGCGTATTGAGGGCGATCCCGTAAAGGATGACGCCGACCGCGATCATGATGTTGTAGATGATGATCAACTTCACATCGTTATAGGCGATCGCCCCGGTCATCCCGATGACGATCGTCAGCACGGCGAGCACGATCAAGAACGTCTGCATGAACGACCCTGTGTCGAACAAGAGCGTGTACGTCCGTAAGATCGAATAGACGCCGACTTTTGTGAGCAAGGCACCGAACATAGCGAGGATCGGCGTCGGGGCAACGACGTACGATCCAGGCAGCCAGTAGTGCAACGGGACGAGCGCCCCTTTCATACCGAAGACGATGACGAACAAGACACCGATGACGGTGATGACGTTTTGATTTTCGACGAGCGGGATCTTCTGTGCCAAGTCAGCGAGACTGAGCGTCCCGACGACGCCGTAAAGAAGTGCGACGGCCATGACGAACAGCGCCGACGCGATGACGTTCACGAGCAAGTATTTGATCGACTCGCGCAACTGAACGCCTTTCCCACCGAGTACGATCAAGACGTACGAAGAGATGAGGAAGACTTCAAAGAAGACGAACAAGTTGAAAATATCGCCCGTCGTGAAGGCGCCGTTGACACCGACGAGTAAAAATAACATCGCGACGTACACGTAGTTCGATTCATAAGCGTCCGAGAAGTAATGCGTCGCAAACCAGACGATGAAGAACACGATCAACGTCGATGTTGTGACGAGAAGCGCCGACAACATATCCGAGACGAGCGTGATTCCGAACGGTGCGGGCCAATTCCCGAGGTTGACGGTCAAGATACCGTCTTGCGATACGGTGAAGACGAGCAACACCGATACCGCGAACGTGACAAGTAAAGCCCCGAGTGCCATCACACGTTGTAGGCGTACCTGTTTTGGTGCGAACATCAGGATGACGGCCGCAAGTGCAGGGATGACAATCGGAAAGATCGGTAAGTTAATCATTCGATTCCGTTCCTTTCATTTCCTCAATATTATCCGTGGTCAACTCCTGGTACGTCCGATAAGCGAGTACCAAGAAGAACGCCGTCACACCGAAGCTGATGACGATCGCCGTCAAGACGAGCGCTTGCGGCAGCGGGTCAGTATATTCCGTGACCCCGTCGACGAGGACAGGTGCCGCTCCCGTCTTCAGTCCACCCATCGTCAAGACGAGCAAGTGGGCTGCGTGACTGAGCAGGCCGGTACCGATGATGATGCGCAACAAACTCTTTGAGAGAATCATGTAGACCGCGCTCATCGTCAGTACCCCGATGATGATGCTAACGAAGATTTCCATTATTCACTCTCTCCAATCGTTTGAATGATCGTCATCGTCACACCGATGACCACAAGGTAGACGCCTAAGTCAAAGGCGATGGCCGTGTGAAGCGTCTGTTCACCAAGGAGCGGCAAATCGAACTTGTCATAAGCGTGTGTCAGGAACGGACGATTCCAAAAGATGCTGTGGAGCGATGTTAGCATCGCAATGACAAGACCGAGTGCCGTCATGATCCGATAGTCGAACGGTAAGACGTTCGCAAGCGTCTTCGAGTCGAACGCGAGCAGTAACAACACGAGAGCAGCAGCCGTCATCAATCCACCGACAAACCCGCCGCCTGGCGAATAGTGCCCGGCGAAGAATAGGTTGATTGAAAACATGATGATGATGAAGAAGATGATCACCGCGGCCGTCTGTAAGATGACGTCATTCACTTGATCATTTTTCCGATTCATGTTCACGTGCTCCTTTCGTGCGTTCTGTCGTTCTAAATTTGATCATCGTATAGATCCCGATTGCCGCAACGGCGAGGACGATGATCTCGAACAGCGTATCAAAGCCCCGGAAGTCGACAAGGACGACGTTGACCATGTTCTTCCCGGCTGCTAAGTCGTAGACGTTCTCTTTATAATACTCAGAGATCGAAGACAACGACCGGTTCGACAGTGCCATGAAGCTGAGCAACATGACCGTCACCCCAACGATGACCGACACGATCGCGTTCTCCACTTTAAATTTGACGCGAACTTCTTTTCTGCTGATCTCCGGCATGTGATAGAACACGAGCAAGAACAAGGCGACCGATACCGTCTCGATGACGAGCTGCGTCAAGGCAAGGTCGGGCGCTCCGAAGAACACGAAGAACAAGGCGACCGAATAGCCGATGACCCCGAGCAAGATGATCGATGGCAAGCGTGAACCCATGAACAGAATCGCGAGCGCCGCCAAAATGATGACCGCCCCGAGCACATATTCATACGGCGCGACAGCCTCCATCTCGCCGAACGAGAAGTTGAACAAGTCGAACCAGTACATCGAGAACAACAGCATCCCTGATAAGAACAGGAAGATGTAGATCAAGTAAGACCGGATGAAGCCGGTCATGTAATTGTCTTTAAAACGATAAGCCGCTTTGTTCGACCAGACGAGCGACCCGTCGTACATACCGTTCAGCGTCAACCGGTTCGGGATATGGTTGTAGATCCCCATCCACTTGTTGATCATGAAGAACATGAGCGTCCCGAGGGCGATAATCCCGAGCGTCATGAATAGCTCTGGAGTCGGTCCGTGCCAGAAGTAGATGTCGACTTTGACCTCTTGCCCGCTCGCGACGAGCGTCGGATAGATCGACTCGACGGCAGGCTTGATGAGCGAGTTCGACAACACGTTCGGAACGAAGCCGAGGACGACGACGAGGATGGCTAAAATGGCCGGCGGGATGAGCATCCCGATCGGTGCCTCGTGCGGCTGTTTCGGCAATTCGTCGAACTTGGCTTTCCCCATGAACGTCCGTGTAAAGATGATCAAGCTATAGATGAACGTGAACACGCTCGCGATGAACGCGACGACAGGGATCAAGATCCCGATCGTGTCGAGCGCGAAGAAGTCCATCGAGAACACTTTCGTCGTCGCCTTCAAGAACATCTCTTTACTGAGGAAGCCGTTGAATGGCGGTAACCCTGCCATCGACAACGAGCCGATGACGGCGATCGTGAACGTGATCGGCATGACGGTCATGAGACCGCCGAGCTTACGGATGTCACGTGTGCCCGTCTCGTGGTCGACGATCCCGACCATCATGAACAACGACCCTTTGAACGTGGCGTGGTTGATCAAGTGGAAGATGGCCGCGATCGTCGCGACCATGAAGATGTTGTCGTCGATCCCGTCGTAATGAAGCGCCGCGGCGCCAAGGCCAAGCAGCGACATGATGAGACCGAGCTGACTGACCGTCGAGAACGCGAGTATCCCTTTCAAGTCCGTCTGTTTGACGGCGTTGAAGGCTCCCCAGAACAACGTGAACGTCCCGACCGAGGCGATGATCCATAGCCAGAGCGATGATTCTTGGAACACCGGACTCATCCGGGCGACCAAGTAGAGCCCGGCCTTGACCATCGTCGCCGAGTGCAAGTACGCACTGACCGGGGTCGGTGCTTCCATCGCGTCCGGCAACCAGATGTGGAACGGGAATTGCGCTGACTTCGTGAACGCCCCAAGCAAAATCAAAATCATGGCGGCGACGAAGAACGGACTTTCGGCGATAAGCGCCTGATTCGCGACCATGTCGCGGATGCTGAACGATCCGACGATCGACTCCAAGATGACGATCCCGCCGAGCATCGACAGACCACCGAACACGGTGATCAGCATCGACTTGCGTGCCCCGTAGCGAGAGCGTTCTTTCTCATACCAATACCCGATCAACAGGAACGACGAAATCGATGTGAGTTCCCAGAACATGTACATGACGACCATGTTATCCGAGAGGACGACACCGAGCATCGCACCCATGAAGAGAAGCAAGTACACATAAAAGTGACCGAGCGACTCTTTATCTTTGTTCAAGTAGTAAATCGAATACAGGACGACGAGCGCCCCAATCCCTGTAATGAGGAGGGCAAACAGTAGTCCAAGCCCGTCCACGTAAGCGGTAAAGTTGATCCCGAGCGACGGCATCCACTCGACCGTTTCGCTCACGACGTCTCCCGCACTCGTGATTCCGATGAAGCGGAAGAAGTAGACGAACAGGAGTACCGGGACGACCAGTACGAACCAGCCCGTATGGATCCGTTTCAACGCCCGAAACAAAAACGGGATGAACGGTGCCGCGAGGAGCGGCAATAAGATAGCGAAATGTAACACCGACAAGAAAATTCCTCCTTCGAACAGAGTCTTACAACGATGACATCAAATATTAAGTTCATTTGACGCCATCACGTCTTCCTCATGAGTATAGCGTAAATTTTCAGGCTGTTTCCATGATAAAAGCTTCTCACTTTTCTAGCCATGGTTAAAAAAACCTGAACTGTTAAATATGAAGGGAGTCGACAAAAAACGACTAAAAAAAATTGGATGCGGACAGCATATGTAAGCTCTCTCAAACGTGTTGCCGCTCCCGAATCGATGGTAAACCTTAACCTATCTTATTCTTTACTCACTCACTAAACTCCTTGTTCCCTAACGAAGCCAACAAAAAACAGCCGATCGGTCTCCCGATCGGCTGTACGTTTATTATTTTGCTGACGCGATAAACTCTTTAAGCGCTTCTTTTGGTTGGAAGCCCATTGTTTTCGAGACAGGTTGTCCGTCTTTGAACATCATGAGTGTCGGGATGCTTTGGATTTGGAAAGCGCCCGCTACTTCTGGGTTCTCGTCAACGTCGAGTTTAACGATTTGGACTTGGTCGCCCATCTCTTGATCGAGTTCTTCAAGAACCGGTGCGATCATGCGGCACGGTCCACACCATGCTGCCCAAAAATCGACGAGGACGACGCCCTCTTTCACTTCTTGTTCGAACGTTTGAGTCGTTGCGTGTTTAATAGCCATTTGGTAAATACCTCCCCAGTAAGATGAGACAGTTCAATTAAGAACTCTCTTGCATTTCATGTTCAGAGTATACCACGGAGGGTAACTTTCCCCAAACGTTATGCCCATCAGCTATTGACGAGGTGTTTTCGGAACTCTTCAGTCAAGAGCGGCACGACGTCGAACAAGTCGCCGACGATGCCGTAGTCGGCTACGCTGAAGATGCTCGCTTCCGGGTCTTTGTTGATGGCGACGATGACTTTGGCGTTGCTCATCCCGGCCAAGTGTTGGATTGCCCCGGAGATCCCGCAGGCGATATAAAGGTCCGGCGTGACGACTTTACCCGTCTGACCGATTTGGAGTGCGTAGTCGCAGTAGTCCGCGTCACACGCTCCACGTGAAGCACCGACCGCGCCGCCGAGCAGTTCAGCGAGCTCTTCGAGCGGTTTAAAACCGTCCTCGCTCTTGACGCCGCGTCCTCCGGCGACGATGACTTTTGCTTCCGCGAGATCGACTTTTCCGGTCGCCTTACGGACGACTTCTTTGACGATCATGGCGAGATCTTTCAATTCGACGGCCGGCGTCTCGACCGACACGCTCGCCCCCGCTTGACGCGGAAGTGCGTCGATGTTGTTCGGACGGATCGTGAAGAACATGACCGAATCTTTGAATTTCACTTTCTCGAACGCTTTACCCGAGTAGATCGGACGGACGAATTCGGCGTCTCGTCCCGAGCCTTCGATCGAGACGACGTCACTGATGAGGCCGGCGTCAAGACGGGCCGCGAGTTTCGGTGCGATGTCTTTTCCGAGTGCGGTGTGACCGAGGACGATCATATCCGGTCTTTCTTGGTCGATGATTTGGCGGAGTACTTGGCCGTAACCGTCCGGCGTGTAATGTTTGAGTCGCTCGTCTTCGATGACGAGGACGCGCGCTGCGCCGTGCTCCCCGAGTTCAGTCGCGAGTGCTTTGACGTTATCCCCAATGACGACCGCCGTCACGTCGTCCGTCAGTTGCTTCGCCGCGGCGATCGCTTCAAATGATACGTTCCGTAACGCGCCTTCGCGCGCTTCTGCGAGTACTAAAGCTTTCATATGTGATGTCCCCCTTAAATGACTTTGGCTTCCGTGCGAAGTAATTGAACGAGCTCGCTCACTTGTGCCGACGTGTCCCCTTCAAGAATACGTCCCGCTTTCTTCTCTTCCGGCAAGAACCGTTTGATCGTCTCGATCTTCGCGCCGATCTCGTCTTCGTCGAGGTCGATGTCTGAGAGCTCGAGTTCTTCGAGCGGCTTCTTCTTCGCTTTCATGATACCTGGAAGGCTCGGATAGCGCGGTTCGTTCAAGCCTTGTTGCGCCGTCACGAGGAGCGGCAGGTTGACTTCGATCACTTCTGTGTCCCCCTCGACGTCACGCGTGACCGTCGCCGTCGTGCCGTTGATGTCGAGCTTCGTGATCGTCGTCACGTAGTTCATGTCGAGCAGCTCGGCGACGCGTGGCGCCACTTGTCCGCTACCGCCGTCGATGGCGACGTTACCGGCGAAGATGAGGTCTGGTGCTTGGTCTTTCAAATATGCGGCGAGCACTTTCGAAATCGTCACGTGATCCGCGTCCTCGACGTCATCCTCGATCGAGATGCGGACCGCTCTGTCCACACCCATCGCGAGCGCTGTCCGTAGTTCTTTGTCCGCGTCGTCCGGTCCGACCGTCACGACCGTGACTTCTCCCCCGAGATCGTCACGCTTGCGGATCGCTTCCTCGACCGCATACTCGTCATATGGGTTGATGATGAATTCGGCACCGTCTTCTTGAATCTCCCCGTTCTCAAGTTGGATCGCTTCTTCTGTATCGAACGTACGTTTTAGCAACACAAAAATATTCATCGTAGTTCCCCCTTTAAGTTGTTCGCACCATCATTCATGAATCTCCATTCATTTTTTGAGCTAGCGAGAGGGCTTACGGTTAAGCAAGCCCTTTTTTCAACATATGGTGTACTTTCGGTAACGTCGACATCAAGTCGTACTTGAAGCCGCTCGCCATCCAACTCGTGACCACTTCATCGATCGTGCCGAAAATCATTTGTCGCGCCAGCCGGTAGTCGAGGTCCTGGTCAAACTCCCCGGTCTCGATGCCGTGCTTGACGACCGCATCGATCAAGTTCAAATACGGCTTCAACACTTCACTGATCTTTTGGCGGAGCGCCAAGTTCGACTGTCTGAGCTCGATTTGCGTCACGACGGCGAGGTCGTAATCGACCGACAGCTGCTTGAGATGCGACTCAATCAACTGGTACAGCTTGTCGCCTGCCGTCGTCTCCTGCTCGATCTGTTGCTTCGAGTAGTCGATGAACAGGCCCATCTTCGTCTGGAACAGCTCGATCAACAGATGCTCCTTGTTTTTGAAGTACAAATAAATCGTTCCGTCCGCGACACCAGCTTCTTTGGCGATGGCTGTCACCTTTGCACCGTGATAACCATGGTCCGCGATCACTTTCACTGCCGCATCGATAATGCGGTCACTTTTTGATACATTCTTTTTCATAGACACCCATGCTCCTTATTGCTGCAGAAAAATGAATGATGGTTCATTCATTTATTATTCTATCATGTCAAAGAGAGGTGTCAACTGCTTTGTTTCACTTGTTTCGCCTTCTCTTCGTCGACGAGGACGCGGCGCAGGATCTTACCAACGAACGTCTTCGGCAACTCGTCACGGAATTCATACAGCTTTGGTACTTTATACGCCGCGAGCTTCTCACGGCAATGCTTGTCGAGCTCGTCTTCGGTCACATTCACCCCGTCCCGCGTGACGATGAACGCTTTGACCGTCTCACCGCGGTAAGGGTCCGGGACACCGATACAGACCGCTTCCTTGACGGCCGGATGTTCGTACAGCACTTCTTCGATCTCACGCGGGTAGACGTTGAAGCCGCCGGCGATGATCATGTCTTTCTTCCGGTCAACGATATAGAAGAACCCGTCCTCGCCCATATAGCCGAGGTCACCGGTCGCGAGCCATCCATCTTTCAAGACGGCCGCCGTCTCTTCTGGTTTTTGCCAGTAGCCTTTCATGACTTGCGGTCCATTCAGGAACACTTCGCCGATCTCACCGACTTCGGCCAATGTCTCGCCGTCTGCCTTTACAATTTTAGCAGAAGTATCGGATAACGGCACCCCAATCGAGCCGACGATGCGTTTATCCCACAAGAAGTTAGCGTGCGTCACCGGTGACGTCTCGGACAACCCGTATCCTTCGACGATGCGCCCGCCCGTCACGTCTTCGAACTGTTCTTGCACTTCGACCGGGAGTGGTGCCGATCCTGAGATACATGCCTCGATCGACGACAAGTCATACTTTTTCAGTTTCGGGTCGTTCAAGATGCCGACATACATCGTCGGGGCTCCTGGGAAGAAGTGTGGTTTCTTCTTGTTGATCGTCTTCAAGACGTCGGTGACGTCAAAGCGTGGCACGAGAATGAGTTCATACCCGTTCGCCACCCCGAAGTTGAGGCAGCATGTCATGCCGTAGACGTGGAAGAACGGGACGACGCTCAAGACGCGCTTCTCATCACCGCGGTTATATTTATAGAAGAAGTTCGAAATTTGGTCGACGTTCGCCGTCAAGTTGAAATGTGTCAGCATGACCCCTTTCGGCAGCCCGGTCGTCCCGCCCGTGTATTGGAGCACAGCGACGTCTTGTTTCGGGTCGATCTCGATCGGCTTGACCGGTCCAAAGTTTTTGAAGTCCTTGAACGCGACCGAACCCGTCGTATCGATGACGATATTGTTCTCGCGTTTCACTTTGATCGGGTACAGCTTGTTTTTCGGGAATGGCAGGTAGTCGGCGATACTCGTCGTGATGATCGTTTGAACGTCCGTCTTCTCCTTCACGCGGAGCGACTTCGGATAGAGGAGATCGAGCGTGATGACGATCTTCGCGCCGGAATCGGTAATCAAGTTTTCAAGCTCGTGCTCGGTATAGAGCGGATTCGTCTGGACGACGGTCCCACCGGCATACAGAACGGCGTAGAACGAGATGACGTACTGTGGGCAGTTCGGGAGCATCAGGCTGACCCGGTCCCCTTTTTGCAACCCTTTCGACTGCAACATCGTCGCCAAACGGTGGGCCGCATCATCGATTTGGGCAAACGTCAAATCCTTGCCGATGAACGAGACGGCGGTCCGGTCCGGGAAATCTTTAGCGGCGCGGCTGAGTGCCTCATAGAGTGGTTTCACCTCGTAGTCGATTGTTTCAGGCATGTCAGCTGGATAATCTTGTAACCACGGTTTTTCCATTGATTCTCCTCCTTAGAATGAATAGCCATTCAGTTAACTCCATTATAATGCTAAGAAAACGCTTTCATCTACCCTTTACCCGATAATTTTCAGAAAATATCGAAAAAAAGTGCATGGATTCAAAAATCCATACACTTTAGACGCGTCTGAAGTACGCTTCAGTTTGCTCTTCATTCCCAATTTTTTCATCCAAGCGGGCAATCAACTCTTCTTCTTTCTCGATCGTCGAGAAGTCGATCCCGAGCCACGCCTCCATCTCGGGACGAGAGAACGCGTATGTCCGGTTCGGGAACGCGAAACGGACGATCTCCGTATTTTGTACGAGCGTGAAATACGTCGCCGCGTTACGGATGGCGAGTTGCTCCTGCTCGATGCGCTCAATCTCCGGATCATGATAACGGACGGTCAAGCCATAGGGACGTTTTTTCGTCTGCAGCTCAATCGACTTATAACAGTCGTGCATCGGCAACGTCTTGGCGATGCCGACGACAGCGTTGATATCGCCGACGTATGTGCCCTCGTATTGAAAGGCACTCGGGGGCCGCTTCGAGGGATCACTACACCCTGAAAGTACAAACAGTAATGCGACGAGCACCAGACCGAACCGTTTCATGATACGTCCTCCTTAAGATTTGAGTTGCAGGTTGAAGCGATAGAGCAAACGTTTGGCGAGCAAGTGGGCGAGGAAGCCGCCAATTAAGAAGCCGACGACGTAAAGGATGCTGTTCGTCGAATACGCGATATTCGCTAAGATAATCCCACCAAGCATAGCGAAACAAAGTACCATCATCAGATGAACGAACCAGAGCCAGTTCGAGAACATGAAGAAGCGGCCGTTGTTCTCTTGCGGGGCCCGGTTGAATGTAAGGAGTCCGAGTCCAAACGATAGGACAATAAAAGCAAGTACGCTTAATGGAGCAACGGCTAGGAACTCTTGCCACACGCTGTTGTCTGTATATAGGTTATACGTGTCGACGTTAATTACATTCGCAAGCGGTGAAATCACGCGCAAGAACACACTTTCAATCGCACGTTCGAATACACTATATACGCCCTCTGTATTTTGAGTGAACGATATGACCGATCCTTGAATCAGCAATAAGATGCCGACAGGGAACAATAGTGCGACGACCGACCAGAGCACTTGCGAGATTGCCTCCCCACCAAACGAACCCATCCATAACGCCAACGAGAAAACAGCAATTCCGGTCAATAGCATAAAACCAACGAGCGCTGCGACTTTCAACGAATGTCCTTCAATTAAGAACGAATAGCGTGACGCATGGATCATCCAAAGCATGAGCGGCCCACCAAGGAGTGTCGAGACGACGATGCCGCTCGTCCCAATCAACCATTTCGATATGTACAACTGGTTCCGGTTGAACGGGAGGGACATCGCAAAGTCAGACATTTGGCTGTTGCGTTCACTGCCAATCAAGACAGACGCCATCAAGAAGCCGAAGATGATATAGAGAAAGATGACTCCACCATACGGGATGAGTGTCTGTAAATCGCCAATCCAGTAACTAGATTGCGGGTTGAACAACTCTTCAACTGATGCGTTCGACGCATCACCATTAAACCACTCGGCATACTCGTCCGGATTCATTTGAATGTCCTGAACTTGTTCATCGAACGACTGCATCTGTGTCCACACCGGGAGCGTGTACGCGACAATCCCAAGGAAGACAAGCAAAATCCATAACAACGACACTTGTTTCCAATCTTTTTTCAACAACACGTTAAATGACACTTGCCTCACCTCCTAATTGGACACGGAAGATGTCTTCGAGCGACATCGGAATCTCTTCGACGAGCATCGGGTCGTGGGCGTCGACGAACGCGTCGAGCTCTTGTGTCCGTTCTTTCGCCATGAACAAGACGACGCGTCCCGTCACGTTGATGATTTCAATATCTTTTCGTTCGAGCAGTTCGACCGGTACTTGGTCGTTGAAGACGACTTGCAGCTTGACGCTCGACTCGCGCGCCTCTTCGAGCGACATGATCGCTTTGACCCGTCCCTTCTCAATCATGATGATGCGGTCGGCGATCCGTTCGAGCTCGTGCAGCTGGTGGCTCGAGACGATAATCGAGCAGTTGCGCGCCTCGACTTGGGCGATCATCAATTTCAAGACGTCGGACTTGGCGACGACATCGAGTCCATCAGTCGGCTCATCGAGCAGGTAATAGCTCGCTTTGACGGCGAAGGCGAGCGACAGCGTCACCATCGCCTTTTGCCCTTTTGACAGTTGGCGGATCTTTTTATTACCAATGTTGTAGCGCGTGAGCGTCTCAGTGAACGCGGCCCGGTCGAACGACGGATAGATCGAGGCGTATAAATCCATCGCCTCGTTGACGGTGTAATGTTTGAGCGCGTCGGCTGAATCCGGAACGAAAATGACGTCCCGCTTCAATTCAGCTTTCTCAAAAATGCTTGACGGTCCGTAGCGGACGTCCCCGGCGTCCGGTCGGATGATGCCGACCATCGTCCGGAGGAGTGTCGTCTTGCCGGCCCCGTTACGACCGACGAGGGCGATAATCTCCCCTGGTCTGACCGAGAAGTCAATCGCATCGAGCACGGTCTGGCGGTCGATTTTCTTACTCAGTTGCTGTACTGTCAGCATGGTTCTCCCCTACTTTCTTATACTCTGTCTCAAATAGCGTCATCGCTTCTTTAAGCGACACGTTCGCGTAATGGCAATCGATAGCGAGCTTTTGGATGGCTGCGACGACCGGCGCTCGTGACGCGTCCTGATCAATCCAGTCCATGGAGACGAACGTCCCGCGCCCGCGATGCATCTCGAGAAGTCCGAGCCGCTCGAGTTCTTGGTACGCCTTGCTGACGGTGTTTGGATTGATGACGAGGTCCGTCGCGAGCTCACGGACCGACATGACTTTGTCGCCTGGTCGTAAGATGCCGCGGATGACGAGCGCTTTCGTCTGATTGACGATTTGTTCATATAAAGGTTCTGCACTTTTCATATCGATCTTATATAACATGGGTCACACCCTCTCTTATAAACGTGGTATAAGTGTATTATATGTATTAGTACACGTAAAAGCAATAGTTCTTAGAGGGCACTTTCAGTTTACAGGGAATTGGGAATAAATAGAATACGACTTTGGACCGAGACGGGATTCGGTCTTTTCGGGTACATTGTAGTAGAGGTGAACAGAAAATGAAGAAAAGGTTGTTAATTGGCGCAGTCGGCTTGCTCGTCGCCGGATCGATGTACGGGAGAAGCGAAGCGACGGAGCGCTATACAGACTACATCTATGACACGTACGGGGAGCGTGTCGATGTCGACGTATCACAGGACTGGAAACTGACTGGATACAAGGCGACGTTCAAACTGGAGACGACACCGCTTCGCGGGACGTATTCCGCGCGGACGTATGGGAACGGCACGATCCAGGACGATGTCATGCCTGCCTACTGGGTAAAAGAAGCCGAGACGACGCTACACGACCGACTCGTCACCGCGAACGTCTTGTCACGTGAAGAGACGGTCCGGGCGAACGTACCGGAAGACGCGGTGCGAATGCGCGACGTAAATACAAAGAAACCGACGTCTATCTTCGAACTGAATCCAGAGACGTTTTTAGGCGCTTCCGTCATGCTGCACGAAGCATGGAACGACACCAATGAACAGAAACAGCGCGTGCTCGACATCATCCGTCTGCTCGAGGACGACGTGGAGTCGATCCATTTCTCGTTCGACGGGACTCCGAACGAGGATGACGACTTCACCGAGCGCTATTTGAACGTATCACGAACGCCCCAAGCCGGCAATCCGTCGTTCAATTCACTCCAAACGATCGACGACTTGAACCGCCACGACCGCTTATACGGCTTTGACAAGACGACGTTCATCAGCGAATACCGATTTGATGGGACAAAAATCGAGCGAGACACTGCCGACTAATCTGGTAGTGTCTTTTTTCGAGTCGTCTTGCTTTACAGAATCAAATAGACTTGCTAACATTTGACTTGTCAATGATTGATGAGTCAAACATGAAAGGTGGGACGCAATGGAACTACGAGACATGAGTCGATTACTTTATCAAATCAAACTCGCCGACCAGCGCGTCGCGACATCGTTCGAGCGCGAGACAGGCTTCAGCCTGACCCGCTACGAGATGCTCATGATCGTCAACGACAAAGGCGTCTGCTCGCAAAGCGAGATCCAACAAGAGATGAAGATCGACAATGCGGCGATCACCCGTCACTTGAAGATCCTCGAGGAGAAAGGCCATGTCCAACGTGAACGGAACGTCGCGAACAACCGCGAAGTGTTCGTCCGCTTGACGGAGACAGCGGCACGCGAGTTACAGCACTGTGAACAAAACCATGATCAGACGAACCATTTGATCGCCAAAGTATTATCGGAGTCGGAGATGCAACAGCTATCCACCCTGCTACAAAAATTAAACAACATTTAAAGAGAGAAAGAGGAGATTACCCATGGCAACTACATTTGAAAACAACACATTAACGGACGTAATGCTCGACAGAAAATCAATTCGCGTCTATGACGAAACGGTCAAAATTCCACAACTCGAAATGCTCGAGATGATCCAAGAAGCGACGACGGCACCGTCGTCAGTCAACATGCAACCATGGCGCTTTGTCGTCGTCGAGAGCCCGGAAGCAAAAGAGACGCTCAAACCGCTCATCCGCTTCAACGTCCGTCAAAACGATACATCGGCCGCAATGGTGCTCATCTTCGGTGACATGGAATGCTACGAGCTCGGCGAAACAATCTACGATCAAGCCGTAGCTGAAGGCAAGATGCCACAAGAAGTACGCGACCAACAACTCGACGCTATCATTCCTTACTACAAAAACTTGTCGAAACAAGAGATGAACGACATCGTCAAAATCGACTCAAGTCTCGCTGCGATGCAGTTCATGCTCGTCGCCCGTGCCCACGGTTACGACACGAACCCGATCGGTGGGTTTGAGAAAGACCAGCTCGCAGAAGCATTCGGAATGGACAAAGACCGCTACGTACCGGTCATGATTCTCTCGGTCGGTAAAGCGGCAGAAGCAGGCTACCAATCGGTCCGTCTCGACGCAGAAACGATCACAAACTTCAAGTAATCGGAGGAATTCAACATGATCTTAGTCAACGCCATTTTTGATGTGAAAGAAACAGAATTCGAAAGCTTTCTAGCCGATATTAACAAACTCATCGACTCGTCGAAACAAGAAGCAGGCTGCTTGAGCTATGAGCTCTATCAGTCGACGACGTCAGAGAACCGGTTCGTCATGATCGAGAACTGGGCCGACCAAGCGGCAATCGAAAAACACAACCAAAACCCGGACTTGATCGCCTTCGCCCAAAACGTAGCCAACTACGTGACGGCGAAACCGGTGCTCCATGTGACGGAAGTCAACTAATCAGCAGACGGTCGACCTCGTGTCGGCCGTTTTTCTGTACGCTCTTTAGCATGATCCCTACCATTGGCAACCCTTATCCGACTAGCAGGCATACAAAAACCGCTTCTACGCATTTGTAGAAGCGGCAGTTTATTATATACCGAGAATGGCGAACGATACGCCGACGACACCGATGAGCGCCATCGCGTAAACTGGTACGCGCGGCATCTCGCCGTTGTTGTCGAGTGCTTTCCCGAACATGAAGAACACGATCGGATGCACGAGGAACGGCATCGAGAAGATGAGCGGGATGAGAAGCGATGCTTCCGTCCCGAACATGCCACCTTGGACCGCTGCGAAGAGGCCAAAGTGTGAGATGGCTGACGATTGCGCCATCGTCGTGTAGTCGAATGCGATCGTGCTGAAGCTCAAGATAACGAGACCGCCGAAGACGGCCATCATCTGCCAACCGAACGAGAACTGCATGAGCGCCTTCACTTCTTTGAAGTCCTCGCCGTTCGCACCGCGCAAGTTTTTAAGCGCGAGTGCCGTCAAGACGAGACCGACCAAGACGATGATCGCCGTCGGCCAGATCCAAAGCGCCCCGTTGTCGGCACTGACTGCCAAGATCGAGAACACGAAGATGTGACCGAAGAACGGGATGTTGATCATGATCGGCGCACGTTTTGCCGCCACTTGACCGAAGTCACCGGCCGTACATGCACCTGTGAGACCACTGTGCGACAGCGAACCGGCCATACCTGGTGCGAGGTTACGGATGTGCCCTGTGCGTGCGAACCACATGAGGAGCGCGATTCCACCGAACATCCAGAACAACTGACCGAAGAAACCGTAGACGAGAATCGAGTTCATGCCTTCAATGGCGAAGGCGTCACCGATCCGCGAACCACCGACCATGAAGTTGGCCGCCAACACGACCGGGATACCGGCGAACAAGAGCGCGCGGACGGTCGGTCCGTACGTCCAGTTTTGGAAGATGGCACCGAGTGCTGATGACAAAAGCATCGCAAAGAAGATTTGCGGCAAGGCGATGACCGGTTGAACGGCCATGGCGATTGCGTACGAGATGAACAAGATGACGAGCAGTAACGCCGTCTCGATCAAGCCCTTCTTCATATAAACGTGCTTGTCGTCGATCTGTGCCTTATGGTCGATCAAGAGGAACGATGCCGCGAGACCGATCAACGCGAGGATCGGATAGTAGAGCGTGATGCCCTCTGCCGCTCCCGGTTGGATCATCATGCGGAAGAACCCTTCAAGTCCGACGAGCAAGAAGAACGAACGAACGATGAAGATGAACTGTGTGCGCCCTGTTCCGAGGAACATCTCTTCTTTAGATGGGACGACGATGTCTTTCATCTCGAGCTCTTGCTTGCTTAAGATCTTACGAAGCTCTTGCCCACCGACGAAGAACGATACGACGAGCGCGATGATCGTCGTCCGCGACAGGAAGTCGACGAGCGGGAACTCAGGAAGACCCGGAGTCGCGATGCCCATCTCGACCATAGCGAAGCCGAGACCGAGGCCAAAGATGACGATGACGAGGATTGGTGAGAACCGTGAACCGGCCACGACCATCCGCGATAAAATGACCATCGGGATGATGAAGGCCACAAGTAACCAGAATTGGTTGAGTAATTGCATTTGCGATAATTGCTGAACGATTTCCATGAAGTAACCCCTTATACATTTTTTTCACACTGTTTCGAAGTTTACAGGATTGAACATTCTGTGACAAGGGGGTGTGACGTATTGTAAACATTGAAAGCGGAACCAACTGAAATGGTTCCGCTTTCGGTTAGGTATTCGGTTGGCGCAAGCCCCAGATGCCTTTATTTCCCGTGGCATAAAATAAGTCATCCTTCCCCGCGAAGCTAGCCGAATCGCTCGAATGGGCGCGAATCTGTTTGTTGACGTGAGCTTTCCAATCTTTGTAGCGATCGAGCTCGAGTTGATAATACGACTTTTCGATATAGTCGTAGATTTCTTTCAATGACGCCGTCCCACCGTAGTGCTGGAGGGCGAATTGGATTTTGCGAAGTAGTGCGCGTTTCAAGTTATCCCTCACCTTTCACTATATACTTCTAAATACTCTTCAAACTTTTGTTCTACTACGTTAATAATTCTATCAAGAGCCGCTTTGCCATCAATACGATATTCTTCCCTCACATAAAACATATTATCAACTAATTCAAAGGGTGGAGAAATATTGCTTATTCTAGTAGAAGTAGTCGATAGACACTTTAATGGGAGTGTTCTTAAATGTCTTTCCACTTTTGCTTGTGAAAAAGGAGTTGTAAAGTCCTTACTTATATTCTTGAGAAGATAAGTACTGTGTTGTTTGCTAACCAAATCATAATAAGGTCTTGCGAGTTCAGTTATCGATATTGGAGCATGCCAATCCTCATAACCTCGCTCTAACATTATCTTCAGTACGTTCATTTTGTAAGGTCCCTGCCTATCGAACTCATCTATGTACTGAATTAATTGCTTAAGTCGATCTTCCATAATCATGCCATCCTCACTCTGAAGCTTTCCGACTGAAGTAGTGATGCAGTCGAACTTCAACGATTTGACTGACCCATTCATACACCAAAGGATGAGCATACGCTTCGTTTTGCTTGATATGTAATGCTTCCTCAGACACAAAAAACGGTCCTTTAGCTATTTTATCAAATGGCATCCGTAACAGTAACTTTTCGATTCTTTGCTGATGGAACGGTGATTGGAAGTCTTTTGTCTTCCCATCGATCTGTTGACGGTACGGGATTGCATTGATGAAGTCATAAAATGGCCGAGCTGCCTCGCTCGCTGAAAGTGGTCCGAGCCATCCTTCTAGCCCGCGGTTCAACATGAGCGATAGCACAATCATCTTATAACTCTTCGTCATGTCGGTGTATTCAACTTCGACTAACAATGATTTAGCACCTTCGGACAGATGACTTTCTTCCTCTCCCAACTCACTAATTCGATTCAAGAATCCGACGTAGCCCCCGTCTTTCTTCCATAGAGAGCGATAGGCGTCCATCGAGTACTCGCCTCGTTGAATCAACTCCATATAACTCGGTCGTCTTCCAAGTTCCTCTTTCACCATGAAATAGTTCCGTTCTAACTGTTGTTGACGAGTCGAAGCTCGAGTCACCATCCGCTTCAACAAATCAACGGCATGCAAATCAAATTCGATTGTGCATCCGTCCGGTAAATCGACTTCTGTAGGGAGTGCTTTGACAATCGGTTGTCGCTTTGTCGTCAAGAGCGCCAACTTCTTATCGATGTTCTTGTAGTTTCCGATCAAGTCGATGATGGTGCAGTGCGTCTTCCCGCTCAACAAACGGAGTCCTCGACCAATCTGTTGCGTGAAGACCGTCAACGATTCGGTCGGACGGCAAAACAACAACGTATCGATTTCAGGAATGTCTACGCCTTCATTGAACAAGTTCACCGCGAAGATGATATCAAGATGTCCTTGCTTCAATTGTTTGATGACATCCTCTCGGTCATATTCAGTCTGGCTATGTAAGGCGACGGCTTGAACGCCTTGGAGACGGAAGTAGTCAGCTAAATATTCGGCTTGAGCGACCGAAGAACAGAATCCGAGCGCACGTGTCTGGTGATGCATCTGCCAGGATTCGAAGATTTTTTGAGCGACACTTTCCTTTAACTGTTCTGCCAATAGCTCATCCTGATCATAACGGCGGCCGTTAATCAATCGGATTTGCGAATAGTCGATTTCGTCATAAATTCCGACGTAATGAAAAGGAGTCAAGTAAGATTCTTCAATTGCTTCAGTAAAGTGCATTTGATAGGCGACATTGTCATCACAGAGAGCGTAAACGTCTCCCCCATCCAGTCGGTCCGGCGTCGCCGTCAGTCCGAGCAAGAATTTCGGCTCGAAGTAATCGAGGACACGACGATAAGACGGTGCGGCCGAGTGATGGAATTCATCGACGACAATCAAATCGAACTGATCAGGCGCGAACTGTTGCATCCGATGTTTCGAGGCTAACGTTTGAATCGAAGCGAATAACACGTCGGCTGACTGCTCATCTCTCGAGTCACCACCTAGCAATAAGCCCGTTTTCCATTCAGTCGAGACTTTCTTATAAGAAGCCTCAGCTTGAAGCAGAATTTCTTTTTGATGGGCAATGAAGAGTACCCGTTTGAACTGTCGGGCGAAGAAGGCACTTAAATATGTCTTCCCTAAACCGGTAGCGAGCACAAGCATCGCTTTCCGTCTTCCCTCTTCCATCGTTTCACGTAACGCCTTTAAGGCGGCATCTTGGACGGTGTTCGGCGTGATCGTGTCGTCCTCGATGTAGACAGGAGTCATCTCAGCTACTTTGCCCATCTCATTCATCCGCTCTTGTCTCGCTTCGTATTCTTCGCGATAAGGCTGTAACGAGATTGGATTCATGATTTGAGCATACTCACTATAAAACAGCTCGTGGAACGCATCGACCGATTGTTCGAACACGTCCTCTGAGATGCTTGCCGGAATCTCGACGTTCCATTCGACGCCACGGTTCAAGGCGCTGTGCGACAAGTTCGACGAGCCGACAAAGAATGTTCCGCTCTCTTCAGTCCGGCACAAATAGGCTTTCGGATGGAACGATTGACCATTCGAACGATAAAGTCGCAACTCAACCCCATCGATTTCCATGAGCATCTCGAGCGCAACCGGGTTCGTCAAATAGAGGTAATCCCCAATCAAAATCCGGACTTGGGCACCGCGCATGACCGCCTTTTTAAGTGAAGACGCAATCTCTTGAACACCTGATACTTGTGCAAACGCGACGACCATATAAATTTCAGTCGCCGCGTTGATTTGATTCTGTAATGGAATTCGTAAATGACTGGTGTGCAGACGTAACTCACTCATGATCAAGGACCTCTTCCAAGAAGATACCTTTTTCGAAACCGCCCCGCTTCTCGCGCTTCTCCTCACGAATGCGATTTAATTCTTCAAAACTCGCACCGTGCATCTTCCCGAGCGTATAGACAAGTTCCAGTACGTCGGCAAGTTCTTCGAGTGATTCTTCATCGATGTTTGTTTCCTCGTACTCTTTGATTTCTTCATGAAGTTTATGAGCTGCGAATTTCATATGTTCAGCATTAGATAGTTTTTTATGTATTGCTATTTTCCCAGACTGCTCAATGATTGTAGGAATTTTATCCCTTACCAACTTGTTATAGATCATGCAATCTCCCCTTTTCAAATCCTCATCCTTTATTTTACATAAATAAAGGATATAAATCATCCTACGTTTCGCCCTATATAAATTATTTAACAAGGTTACAAAGGAATCACTCAGAATCGATGATTATGATTCTATATTTTGTTACAATGTTTGTAAAATATCATTTTTATACAGGAAAGGGATTAACAATGAACACCCAAAAAATCTGGTCTTTTTTAGTTACGAACCTAGTTCCTGAGGAAGATACAAAGTTTACTTATGAGGAATTCAACAAGTGGATGATTGATTCACCTACAGAAGCTATGGTTTACTTAGACGGCATTTTCCAATCTTTAACTTTAAAACGTATGTATATGCTTGCAGAGAACACTAAGCGCCCAGCTCTATCTGAACGATACTTTGATCGTCACGTCATCAAGTTTGGTTGGCAAAAACTAAAGGTCGAACTAAACGCATCGATGAAAGAGTTAAAATGGGCTCACCGTTACATAGAGTTAAGTGATTTATATACAAAGCGCAACCTTTTAAAAATTGAGACTCTAGAAGCTTTTGAAAAATTGATCTCTTTAGGCGAAGTATATCTCAACGAGACGGAGAATTCATCCGGACTTTATGACAGCGATGTCTTCACAAAAGAAGAAATACTGGATGACTCTGAAGAGCATAGAGTAAAGCCCATTACATTCTCAGAACCACCTACTCAAGAAATCAAAGAAACAATCCCTGAAGACACAACTGTAGAGGATAACGTGAACGATTCATTCACTACCGAAAATCTCCTGGCCCAAAAAGATACAGTCACCGAGGATATTGTTAGTTCTATAGATATTAATGGAGACGCTACAACTAGCAAATTGCTAGATAAACTTCGTATGCTGCAATCTTCTTCGAAAGAATCGGTCGTCAATGCAGATAGCTTTGGGGAGTTTCGGGAGTATATGCATATCGATCGCCCGATTCAATACTCTCTCATTGAAACATTAGAGGCGATTGACAATGAATCCACACCACAACTAATTTTGCTAAGTGGTAGTGTCGGAGATGGGAAGAGTCACTTACTGGCTTACATCAAAGAAAAACATTCTCATTTGGTCAAAGATTTCAGGATTCATAACGATTCGACCGAGTCATTTGATCCATCAAAAAACTCAATCGAAACATTAGATAGTGTACTATCTTCTTTTTATAAACAGGATTCTGAAACTAAACATTTGCTGATTGCTATCAACCTAGGAGTTCTTCATAACTTCTATAACTTTGCAGCGTCTGAAAACCGATACGAATCACTCAGAAACTTCATTGATGACTCGGACATTTTCGGAAACGGAGAACACATTGTCTATTCAAATAAGTCACTCCACTTATTAAATATAGCCGGCTTCCAAACTTATAGCTTAGGAACAAACGGTGCCGAGTCTTTGTTCTTCTCGAAGATTTTAGAAAAAGTGGTCTTAACGTCGAACGACAATCCGTTCTATGATGCTTACTGTGAAGACGTCAATAATGGCATCCAATCTATTATTCATGACAATTACGATTTTCTATCGAATTTGGCTGTCAGAGAATCGGTTGAAAATGTCGTCATCCAAACAATGGTGAAAGAAAAGTTAATTATCTCAACGCGAGCATTCTATAATTTCATTTTTGATATTCTTGCACCATCAAACTTAAGCCTTGAACCAGATAAACCGAACGCAGCTCTCCCAAACCTTATTTTTGGTCACCCGGATCGTTCAATCATATTGAATGCTTTACATCGAATTGATCCAGTTTCGTTCCGCACCGACTTCTTCGATCAATTGATTACAAAATATGTATTGGCACAGCAGCCTCAAGATATTGCTAAAAATGCTTTAGGTGACATGGCAGAAATCTATCGATTCATTCATCATGCACCGGAGAATACAGATACTATGAATGCACTCGGGTCGTTCCTCATTCGAAGTTATTCACTATTGAACCCACAAGAAACCGATCGCACTTATCTAGATTTCTTGAAATATTTAAAGGCGTACTATCTCGGTGACGGAGAGAGTATCGAATCATTATTTGAATTGATTCGAGAAGTCATTTACTTATGGCGCGGGTCTCCACGAGAAAATTATTTATATATCGACGGTGCGAATAATGATTATAGAGTCGCCTACCCGTTTCAGGCTGAGGAGATTGTAGACGAACGTCTATTCGCAAGTGCAGAAAACAAAGACTCAGATTTTTATCGTTTTAGCCCATTTATTCGAATCGGTTTTGAAGTAGGCGGAAAAGAAATTTTATTCGATCTCGACTATAAACTCTATAGTCTGTTAGTAAAAATACAAGACGGATATCGTCCAAACCGAAATGATTTGCGCGACGCGGTTCAATTTATCGATTTTTATGATGAACTCATTCGATATACTGATAAATCAAAATCGATTCTATTGGTATCGACACATGATGGATCGATGGTTGAACTGACTAAGCCGAAATTTAGCAAATCTAAGTTTGAAGTAAGGAAGGTGAAACAGTAATATGACTAACGTTCAACATTTAAATGACTATTCACTAGACTGGTCACGACTTGAATCATTCTTAGTTCAGAATAAAGGTTATCGATATGCTCGACGTAAAGATACGTATGTTTTACCTTTACCTACTCGTGAACCTGAGCGCTCAAAGTTTGAAAACGGGTTTTGGCCAATAACCGGAGGACTTGCAAGACTACTCTCCAATGAGCCTATTATTCCTGAAGAAAACAGCACGGACATGAATCAGATTATGTCTATCGGCAAGTTCGACTCACCTGAAACAAATGAATGGTTCAAACATTTTTTACAGAGTCAGCAACGCAAAGTTGAGGAAACAGATGTTTCAAGGCTTTCACAATTACCACTTTTGACGTTAAGTGAGAAAAAAGAAAGAAACGGACAGATTGATTTTATTAACTACGTATATGGGACCCTCATTGAAGGAAACGAAGATGAACTTTCACCACTCTTCTCTGATGACGACAACAATGATTTATTGACTCAAATTTTCCGTAGTACCCAGTTTTCAAAGGAAAGTTCGTTCACAAGTCCATACTCTTGTCTGTTTCCGAATATACAGGAACAGTTCAAACAAGATTTGATTCACCTATCTAAAAATCCAAAATTCTTTTTAGATAACTTAAATCACTTGTTAGTACACTATACATTTATCATGATTTCTCAAACAGTTCTTCAAACGAATCGCTTCACTAAATTTGATCATGAACAAATGATACCGCTCTTCTTTTTGATGGAGTGGGAAAAAGGGGCACGTTGGAGAACCAGTTACACGAATGGGTACAAATTGTTAAAAGAACAGGCAAAGGACTTTTATAAACATGAACATGCATTAAATATCGTTTGTCAGACACCTGCTTTTCAAACGAAAAAAAATCTATATTATCATCACCTCAATGAAATATTGGTGTCAAACGGCGAGGAAGCTTTAAATACTTATGTTCAATCACTTTATGATTGGATGAACAATTTTTATACGAAATACAAGGCAATCGAAACACCAAAATACACTTCCGCAAAAACGTTGGACGAGGCATTCAGAGACTTGGCTGAATCCGTCTCGGTTGGATTGAATAAAGAGCTAAAATCTCGATATCCGGCAGCTCTTGAGGCCTTTGTTTTGAAGTTTTATAAGAAGCATGGCGGATCATTAGGTTCATTACTCGCCATCAATCAGGAACAACTTTTGGCATTAGTAGCTTGCTCAATCAAACAAGAAAAGATTGAATTGAACAAACTTTGGCACGAACTTGAAGCAAGAGGATTATTCTTCGATCACCATTCAAAAGAAGAAATTGTCGGGTTACTGGACAAATTGAATTACCTTGAAAAGAAAAGCGATAGTGGGGATGCACAGTATGTCAAATCAATTTTATAAGTTCATCACGCAACAATTGCTCAATTTCTTCGATAACGAAATTAAGCAAAAAAGAACGGATCGTTACTACGTCTATCTCCCGTCGAAACAAGATGTCAAAGAGATGTATGACGCGTTATCAGCATTAAACGTCGCAAACATATTTACGTACAAACACCCATTCGGGAACGAGGACTACGTCACGACTTCGTTAAACTTCTCATCTGGAAAATTAGTCGTGGCAAGCTCTTTCGATACAGATATTGATTTCCTTGTCACGTTAAGAAATGAGATGAGTGAACAGATTGGTCAATGGGCGAATACTTCTCTCTTAGTCTTGACTGATAATTTAAATGACTCCATTCGTGGAGGTAGTATCGACTTAACTTCTGAAGGACGTCCATTGCATATCAGTAAAATCATTCAACATTTAGATAACCAATTGGCCAGCAGTCAATTATCAAAACCTGAACAGATGATTGTTTCAGACTATTTAAAGCGTCACAATCATCAAAAACAAATTACGAATGGCTCATTCTTAGATTTCATTGATATTTTAGGCCTTCTTCATAAAGACGCTTTAGCGATGGAAGATTATACATCGTTACAATATTTTCAAGATGGAGAGCTATCTTCACTCATCCGAGAACGAGATGAACAAAAATACGGTTCTTCTACTTGGAAAAAAGTTAATAAACAAATCGAAAATCGTTTATCAGAGAACCATGAACTGTTCGAAGATGTCGAGCGATATTTCACATTAGGTAACTCGCGCGAAAAATTAGAAGAACGATTTGATAATGGGGCCTCTAAATTAAAAGAAGATACGTGGCAACAAACGGATTATGATGTCTTGAAAAAGTGGGAGGAAAAAGCAAAATCGAATCGAGACATTCAATTTGTTTCGGAAAAAATGACAGCTAAAGTGAGCGGCTCATTAGTTTCAGGGCATTATTTTTGGAGACGGCCGCAATCTGAAACAAAATCCGGTCAGCGTACTTGGCATATTATCCTCTTTGCTCCAGAAAATGCTAATGATATTCAGATTCATCTCCCATTTGACCGCTATACATCAAAACAATTTTTAGACAACAAGAGTGCGAAGAATACGACAAGTTCAGGTTATTCACTCATCACTTCAGTGGAAGTCGATTCAAATCAAGTCACTTTTTCAAAAGTCCGGTATAAACATGAAGGTCAGTCATCTACCACGTATTTATTCAATATCGCTGTAGTACCATTGACACCTGAATTTTTAACACCGTATCAAACAAGATACTTGGTTGATACAACATCTAAAAGTCAGCAAGCTATCCGCTTGATTCTAGATGGTCACAATGTGATAGAACTTGGCGATGGTACGGGGGATAGCCTTGAAGTCACCATTGACTCCCCTGAGGCGTTAGAGGTTGATCAACATGATGTAATCAATCTCCCGCTTAATGTTTTAGACGAAGGAGAGTCACGCATTCGATTCTCGATCATGTTAAATGACGTCGAAATTCCTCTTTCTATTAAAGATGATATGTTAAAAACCACGCCCTTAGACGGACTTAGCATTTGGACGAGAAAACGAAAAGACGAAACATCATTTTTGATTGATTCAGACTTTAAAACAATCCATAACGGTCAACGTACCTATTCAACGCGTTCCGTTGACAGAAACTATTTCAAAATGGAGCAGGAGTGGTTGGATAATCACGTACGGTATGGAAAACAATTATCTGATGATTCTTTTGAAAACATCCATCTAGATATTCCTACTTCTGTTGAGCAAAGTTATAACGGATTTTTAAATACGGTCAAAAACAAAGGCACAATTCCTTCATTGTTGTACTATGATGCCGAGGTACAAGCTGCGGCTTATACATTTGTGAACGAGTATTTGACTGAAATTGAGAACATCCCTTCTCAGGCACTGATGACCATTCAACAACGAAACTTATATCGTTTAGGACAAATCGAGACAATCGACGGCTTGTTATTGACGCCATTTTCTCCTCTGAACATCGCATACCAATGGCAAGTGAACGAAGCTTTAGGGTCTGAAGACATTGATTCGAACATCTTAAAGAAATTGAAAGCAAGCTACACCGTGCCATATGCATTTAATATGCATGAAATGCTTCTTAAACCGACAGATCAATCTCCTTTGCCAGAGTGGCATGAATACACATTGCGAGAACGTGTAAGTGTAGGTGAAACCAATTCTTATTTAGCAAAAGTGGTCGAAGATAAAATGAATCACTTCACTGAACATTATGATTATTTATTCTCGATTCAGAACTCCGCTCCACTCTGTGTGAATGTCATCAACGTAACAAACGACGACGAAATTTTAAAAGGAATTATTTCATGGTTCAAACAACAAATTGCTTCTAAAGGGACCCTGGATGCGGTCAAGTCATTAGAAGTATCATTGTACATTCCAGACGCTTCTGGTTTGAGTGCGTTTGATAAATTGAACGATATCGAAACGGGCGAACAATTCAAAGACGAATTCGGGATTGATTTGTCTATTCATGAATTTGAGCCAGACGAAGTATTGCATCTACTCCAGCAGTCTATCCTGTATCGCAAGTTAAATTTTGATGCCCCTGTACATTATGCCCATATCTCATTCTATAAGATGGGGAACGAATCTCGGGTCGTTAGTCAACCAATGAGTGAGTTGGCCAGCAGCATGAATTTAGACGGGCTGTTTACTACCGTTTCTTCAGTCCAAAGCAATGAAACCGGGTACCGTGTTGGCTTTGGTACTGCAGGAGCTGACGTTACTCGAAGTCTCATGACACGATTCGGCTATCATTACAATGAACTGACAGCAAACATGAAAGATGGCGGACATAGTTCATACATGAAAAATGTTTCGTTGACGATGCATATTGATGTAGCTGATAAAGGTGCGCTTGAAAAAATCTACGGTTCTTCTCATTGGGTAACCTTCATCGATCCGCCGGTCGGGCTTGATTTCTTCAAGTCGTCTTCCGACAATTTGATTATCATTCATTATAGTGATCAGTACTCGTCTACGAACGGATATGACGCAATCACTGTTACTGACAAATCGGATCAATATTTCAATGTCATCCAAGAATTCATCAGTTCTCAAGGCGTCACCTCTACTCAAAATCAAATCGAGGAAACAATTCGAGCCTTCAATACGTTTAATGGTGAATGGTTACTTCGTGCTGTTCAAGGGAGAGGGTACGACAAGCGCGAGAAGATGAGCATTGTTTCAGCGATTAAAGAAACGCTGTTACTGTTCAATGAAGACAATACAATCTGGGTGCCAATCTCTATGGAGGAAGTTGTTCGAGTAACCGGTAATGTGAAATTGAGTAAGCGAGCTGGATTATTTTCAGGTAAGACTATCGGACGGAGAGGCAACTGTAGCGATGATTTATTGATGATTGGTCTTGAAATCAATCAATCAGATTTGAAAGTGCACTTCTTCCCGGTCGAAGTTAAAATCGGATTGAACGATAACTCGGTCATCACAAAAGGTATCTCACAAATCTCAGAGCTGAAGGCTCGCTTAAACGATCATTTGCTCGACTTAATGACGTTTGATGCGAAATTCCTACGCAACTATTTTGCGAGACTCTTTATCAACAACGCACAAAAAATGCAGGAAAATGATATCTGGCCAAGCAAAGACTATCGGTTAGATGCTTCATTGATTGACCGATTGATGAACGATGATTTTGAAATTGTCGACGAGAAACGTGCGAAATTCGGAAATGGCGTTCTCGTTTCATTCAAGAAGTCTTCGGACTCTGTTCGCCATTCGAGAAACCAAGGGGTCGTTATTCTCGAATTACCTGAACAATATGGATATGAAGTGTTAACAGAATCATTAGACTCGCTTAATGCAAAACAAAAAGAAAAAGGCAGTACGTCTACTATCAAAAATGAAGCGACCTCTTCTCATACGCCTAGACTTCGAATCGCGAAAGAAGTTAGTGACGAAACAGATAGAGCAAAAGTCGCTGTGAAAGTTTCAACAGATAACGACAAAAAAACAGCAGAACCTCAACCAGTGATTCCATCAATCAATCCTGTCACACCTACAGGAAATAGCTTTAATGCTATCAGATTGTTATTAGGTAGCGAGTTTAATAAAAACTACTATTGGGAGTATGGACATTCGCGCTTGTCAAACAGACATCTGTTGATTGGTGGTCGATCCGGTCAAGGAAAAACGTACTTCGTCCAGTCCCTACTCTTGCAATTGGTTGAACAGAATCAATCCGCTTTGGTCATCGACTACTCAAACAGTTATACTTTAGGGCAACTCGATGAAACATTTATAAATCGTATGGGGTCAAAACTGACGGAACGCATCGTCTACCACGAGTCATTCCCATTGAATCCATTCAAGAGACGGGAAAAAGAAATTAGCGGACGGAAAGAACCTGAAAAGATTACTTCCGTCGCCACAAGAGTGGCAGCCGTATTCGCATCCGTCTACAGAGGTTTGGGAGATCAACAAAAAAACGCCATTTATATGGCGACAAAAAACGGGATTGAGAAGTATGGGGAAGAAATGCGAATGGAATTGCTCATCGAAGAGTTAGAAAGTCTCGAGACTTCCTCAAAATCTACAGTCCAATCTGTAATCAGCCGCCTCACCCAAATGGTCGATATGGATCCATTTGATTATGAATCGGACAACGATTGGAGTAAGATTTTTGACAACAACAACGGAGTGACGGTCATCCAACTTGAGGGATATGACCAAGATGAGATCAAAAAATTACTAGCAGAGTTTATTCTTTGGGATTTATGGTATTATTCTTTATCTGGTTCAGAAAGCCGACCGATGCCGGTCATCTTGGATGAGGCGCAGAACCTATCTTTCCGTAAAGGTTCTCCATCTGAGAAAATCTTAAGAGAAGGTCGGAAGTTCGGTTGGTCGGCTTGGTTCGCCACACAATCGTTCAGCAACTTCGATAAAGAAGAACTTGCGATTTTGGATAATGCCGCTACAAAGATTTACTTTGCACCAGCTGACAGCGAATTAAAAGTGATTGCTAATCGTATTGGCGCAGTCTCACTTGAAGATCTAAGAGGTCTAAAGAAAGCACATTGTTTGGCGGTAGGACAATATAAAATAAATGCCGAGGAATTAAGTAACCAAGAGCATCATCATCTTAAAGTCCCGCCAATGAATTAAAAAATCACGCATCCTTTTTCGGATGCGTGATTTTTTGTCACTCCAGAACTTCCTCTAAATACAATCCCTTCTCAAATCCACCCTTCCGCTCCCGCTTCTCTGCACGAATCGCATTCATCTCTTCGAACGAAGCCCCATGCATTTTACCGAGCTCATACGCGAGTTCAAGAATATCCGCTAGCTCTTCAAGACATTCCTCATCGATATTCGTCTCTTCATACTCTTTCAGTTCTTCATATAGCTTCAGGCGTGCCTGTTCAAAGTGCTCGGCTTGATTCAACTGTTTGACGATGACTCGTTTTCCGTCCGCACGGATCAGTTCAGGTACACGGTCTCGGACCAACTTATTATGTTTCACCATAGCTGCCTCCTACTCCACAATCTCAAACGCCTTCACATACACGACATGATCAAGGAAAATGATCCATTCATCCTCGAACTGGACGAAGCCGTCCGAAGCATGCCGGAACGACTGATAGATGGCTTCAAGTGCCGCATAGCGACTATCTGCCTCGACGACTTGCGTCAACACCTCATCATTGATCATGTGGAATTCGATCTCGAACTGTTTCATCGTCCTCACTCCTTTCTCACTCGTTTCCGTACTTTCTCTTAACCCTTTTCCCCATTCTGCTCGATTCTCCTTCACTACGTCCAATAATACTCTGTCTTGTAAGAGATGGATTCTTTACGAATTTATTCTTACAGGTATCTTTATACAGAGTCTTTATGGAACGGAATCTCTTCACTTCGGCTCATACCGGAAATCGGAGACTTTTGCGCTTGCTCTCGAGTAAAGAGTTTCCATCGAGAAGCGACTTGGACTGTTCGTGCCTCCACCGTATAACTCCTCGATGGTTTGATTGATATACGTGTTTTCCGCTTCTAAATATTCAACAACGAGGTCTTTGAACTCATCGGCCGAGGGGTCTTCATGCTGTAGTCTTTCAAGTTCGGCCAAATACTTGTCAGTGTCTGCTTTCATCCCCTGCAATTCTTTAACCGCTCCGGATATTGCGACGATATCTGTTGGCATACTCGATAACATGAGCATCTTGGTTTGATGGTCGCGTGCTGACGAAATGATTGAAGAGGCATCGAAATGAATGACGGGTCTGTCGTCAATCGTTTCAACCGTGCCCATTCCTCCGCAACCGGTTAAAGCCATCGTTGCTCCTGTGAACAAAGAGACGGACAAGAATAACTTTTTCATCATCGATCCCCTTTCGCACTTGTTAGACGTTCTTAAGAAAGTTCATCTATGGTTTCCACCACAACCCCTGTATTCCCGACTTTCCCCAAGTCGCGGACGGTCGGATCGTCGTATGCCAAGACGTGAAACTCTTGTTCAAACGTATTAAAATCCGGTCACGCCCCTCGCACCACGTCAACAGCATCGTCGCATCATTTCGACTGGTAACTATGCTGTTCGTCCCCTACGCTCAGACACTCTCCCTTAACATTTCAAAATCCTCATCCATAATATCCGGATTTTCTTGTTTCATCTCTTTGAAACTGGCTACAAGTTCTTCATCAGAGAGATCGATACTTTCTTCAAGTGCAGTGAACAGTCTGTTCCCCATCTGCCTCATCGATGAATACGTGATCCAACCCGAAAGCACACCTCCTGCGATTGGAATCACTTTAGACACACTTTGAGCAAACGATCTTCTCGTCATCTTCACCCCGATGTAGCTTCCCATTTTCTTAAGAATCGGATAATAAATCGTCCGCATCATGGCTCGATTCGGAATTTTCTTCAATGCTTGATTCGAGAATTGCGAAGACAGTACTTTAATGGTGGCCGTCGCTCCCCCGACACCGAACATCACACCGAGAAACAAAATCAATTCTCCGTTCACCCGATCAACATCCAACCGGTTCTCATCCCAAAAATCTTCATACCCGTATAAATAACCGATTTCTTGAGCCAATCGGATTGCCACGCCAAAAAATTGGGCGGTATCAGCCGGAATAGTGGCCGCCATCGCGACGCCACCTGGTAATCCTGCGGCAAACGACGCTGATGTACTTTTCATAGTCCGATTCCGAACGGTCTTCTTCGCGATTCGTCTGATTAATTTTTTAGGGATGTTCGCTTGAACAGGGCCTTTCTCAAGAAGGGCTGCTAATTGATTCGGGGTCACGTGCTTGCTAAAACTTGTGGCTAAAAACTCCGTTCGGTCTACTTTCACACCTGGTAATTTAACTCCATTCACCACTAACAGTTCGAAAAATTTTGCACCATTGTCCATTTATCCACACCTCTTCGCCTTCGATATATGCTTTGCCTTAAGCTCTCGCTCCTATACTCTTTCCTGCAAGTCCGTTTGGGGAAACATTTATCACCAGCTCCATGCTGCTGACACAAATAAAAAAGGAACGCCTCGGGAGCGTCCCAGTTTTATGTTCAATAAAAGATAAACCACAGCGCCGCTGCCACTAAAAACAGCCCGGCCCCGATAAAGAGAATCTTTGCCAATCGTTCGTATACCATGTCTTCACCTCACCAACGCCGCGCCGACGACGAGCGAGACCCCGATCGAGAGCATGAACGCGAGCAATCCGACCGCGATGTTGCCTTTCCCGATCTCCTCGTTCACTTTGAGCGACGGCGTCAAAAATTCAAACAACCAATACGTGACGAGCAGTAAGAAGAAGCCGAAGCTCCCTCCAACCAACACGTCGACCATCCGCTCGTGATGGCTCTCGACGACACGGAAGATGTTGGCCAGCCCGACGACCTTGCCCCCGGTCGCGAGCGCGACGGCGATATTCCCTTTTTGAACCTCGCGCCAGTTGCTGTACGGCGTCGTCATCTCGAAGATGGCGAGCCCGACGACGATCATCAGACCGGCGATCGAGTACAATCCGAGCGACTCGAGCATCACGCCAAACGTTACGTTCCCCATCATCATGCGTCCCTCACTTCAATTCGACGACCGTGACCCCGAGTCCACCTTCGCCCATACCACCCGGGCGTTGACTCTTCACGTGACGATGTCCTTTCAAATACTCTTGCGTCGCTTGTCGCATCGCGCCCGTACCGAGCCCGTGGATGATGCGGACGTTGTCGTATCCGGACACGAGCGCCTCGTCGATATATTTGTCTAGGCGCGAGAGTCCCTCTTCGACCCGAACACCGCGAAGATCAAGCTCCGACTTCGTCGAACTCTGCCGCTTCAGTGAGCTGCCTTTCGACTGGAGCGCTTGTTCTTTCGAGGGTCCGACTTTTTGAAGGTCGTCCGCTTTGACGTTCACTTTCATGATCCCGACTTGGACGTTGTACTCGTTGTCGTTGATCTGGTTCACGATATACCCTTTTTGGTTGAACGTCGTCACTTTCACTTCTTCGCCTTTACTGAACGTACGTTTTTGTTGCGCTTTTTGTTTCACTTTTTTGATCTTTTTATCTTGAAGCGTCGGTTTCGCCGATTCGAGCTGTTTCTTCGCGGCGATGATCTCGTGCTCTTTGACGATGCCTTGCTCACGCAGCTTCTTCAACCGGTCGATGACTTCGTTCGCTTCCCGCTTCGCTTTCTCGACGGCCTTCTCGGCACGTGCCTCGGCCTCGCCGTACATCGTGTCGCGTTCGGTCTCGAATTCACTCATCTTCGCCTCGAACGCCGCTTGCTCTTGTTCGAAGTCGTGGCGTTTGATGATCAGTTCTTGCTCGAGCTGCTCGGCGCGTTGTTTCGCCGACTCGAGCTCGTTGATCATCGATTCGACCGACTCGGCGTCGGTGCCGACGTGGCTCCGTGCCTTATCGATCACTTGTTCGGACAGACCGAGGCGTCGGCTGATCTCGAACGCGTTCGAGCGTCCCGGTACACCGATCAACAAACGATACGTCGGGCTGAGCGACTCGATATCGAACTCCATCGAGGCGTTGACGACACCTTCTCGGTTATAGGCATACGCCTTCAACTCGGAATAGTGGGTCGTCGCCGCGACGCGGGCCCCGCGACGCTTCACTTCATCAAGAATCGCGATGGCGAGCGCGGCCCCTTCTTGCGGGTCGGTCCCGGCACCGAGCTCATCGAATAGGACGAGCGACATGAAGTCGACTTTGTCGAGCATGCTGACGATGTTCGTCATGTGCGAGCTGAACGTCGACAAGCTCTGCTCGATCGACTGTTCGTCACCGATGTCGGCGTAAACGGCGTCAAATACCGAGAGCTCTGTCCCGAACTCGGCCGGGACGTAGAGCCCTGACTGGACCATCAGTTGCAGTAATCCGATCGTCTTGAGCGTGACCGTCTTACCACCCGTGTTCGGCCCGGTGATGACGAGCGACGTGAAGTCTTCCCCGAGCTCGACCGTGATCGGGACGACCTCGTCTTGCGGAATGAACGGATGACGCGCCTGCTTCAGTTTGATCTCGCGGGCGTCGTTCAACTTCGGCTCCGTCGCTTTCAGTTGATGTCCGTACGCGACTTTCGCGAACACGAAGTCGAGTTCGGCCAAGACGTCGAGGTTCGTCACGACGGAATCGGCTACTCCGCCGACGAGATTTGACAGTTCTGTCAAGATGCGGTCGATCTCCGAACGTTCTTTCAAGCGGACTTCTTGGATCTCATTGTTGATCGAGACGATCGCTTGCGGCTCGATGAAGAGCGTCTGCCCTGACGCCGACTGGTCGTGGACGATCCCGCCGAACGCTTGGCGATACTCTTGCTTGACCGGGACGACGAAGCGGTCGTTCCGGATCGTGACGATCGCGTCTGAGAGCATCTTGGCGTTGTTGCGGAGGATGTTGTCGATCCGCGAGCGGACACTGCCCTCAAAGCTGCGGAGTTGCGTCCGCAGACCGCGCAGTTGCGAGCTCGCCGAATCTTGGACCGTACCTTGGTCGTCGATGGCGTGACGGATCGATTGCTCGACCTCGATCAGCTTCGTCAAACGCTCGGCATATTCGTCGAGGCGCGGGATTTGGATGTCTTCGTTGTCCTCGTGCAACTTCTCGAAGAAGTTCTTCACTTGGCGGCCGCTGTACATGACGGCGGCGACGGCGAGCAGTTCGCTCGTCGAGAGCACCGAGCCGATGGCAGCCCGTTTCACTTCGGCGCGGACGTCTGAAAGTCCACCGAGTGGCAAACGGTCCCGGAGCCGGACGACCTCGGTCGCCTCGCGCGTGACGTTCAAGTTGGCGAGTACCCGGTCGTACGAGTAGTCAGGCTGCATGTTTTGCGCCCGGTTTTTCCCGAGCGAGCTGGCCGCATGCACGGCGAGCTGTTGACGTAACTTTTCATATTCTAATACGCGTAACGCGTGATCCATCTAGCATGTTCCTTTCTGTCGCTTCGCGTCGAAGAACGCTGTCGCTTCTTCGAACGTGAGGCAGTTAATAATGTCTGACGGTTCGAGATAGGCTTTTCTTGCGTGCAAGACGCCGAGTGCCATATCTTCCATCATATCAGGGTGGTGGGTGTCGGTGTTGACCATCAGTTTGACACCGGCCGCCTTCGCTTTCTTCAGCGTCGAGGCGGTCAAATCGAGACGGTTCGGGTTGGCGTTCAGTTCGAGCCCTGTCCCTGTCTCTTTCGCGAGGGCGATCAAGCGCTCCTCGTCGATCGGGTAGCCGTCACGACGTCCGATCAGGCGGCCGGTCGGATGGGCGATGACGTTGACGTACGGCGAACGGCACGCATTCTCGAGCCGCACCATGATTTCGTCGACACCTTGGTCCATTTTCGAGTGGATCGAGGCGACGACGTAATCGAGCGTCGCTAAAAACTCAGGCTCGTAGTCGAGCGTCCCGTCCGGACGGATGTCCATCTCGACTCCGCGCAAGACGTTCATGTCATGTTTTTTGGCAGCGGCATAAATCTCTTCCGCTTGCGCTTCAAGTCGTTCCTCGGTCAACCCGTTGACGAACGACATATACTTGCCGTGATCGGTGATGGCGATCCACTCGTAACCGCGCGCTTTCATCGCGGCGACGAGCTCGTCGACCGTCAACTTTCCGTCCGACCAGACCGTGTGCATATGCGCGTCGGCCTTGATGTCGTCGAGCGTGACGAGCTTCGAGAGGTCATGCTCGAACTCCGCGTGCCCTTCTCTGAGCTCCGGTGGGATGAACGGGAGGCCGTAACGTGCGAACAGCTCCGCTTCCGTCTCTGGCTGCCAGAGGCCGTCAGCGGTCTCGACCCCGTACTCCGAGATCGATTCGCCTTTTGACTTGGCGAGCTGACGCATGCGCACATTATGGTCTTTTGATCCGGTGAAGTGGTGGAGCGTCGCCGCGAAAGCACCGGGCTCGACCATGCGGAAGTCGACCGACACCATCTCTTCACGCTCTAAGACGAGCGACACTTTCGTCTCACCGGCCGCGATGACTTCATTGACGAACGGAAGTGCGAGCAGTTTGTCGCGCAGTGCGACAGGTTCCTCGGTCGCGATGATGAAGTCCAAGTCTTTACACGTCTCTTCGGCCCGGCGGAAACTCCCCCCGACAGAATGGCGCAGGACGAGTGCCTCGTCTTCTAGCACTTTGTCGATCTCTTCGACGACCGGACGCATCATCGCGTACGCGAGACGCTCGGGACGCGACTCCAAGTTCCGAGCTGCTGTGAGCAACTTCTCGACGCTCTTTGTGCCGAAGCGCGGCAGCTCTGAGGCCGTCCCGTCTTCTAGCACCCGGATGAGTGACTCGAGGTCAACGACACCGACTTCTCTTAACTGGGCGAGTTTCTTGCCTCCGAGTCCTTGAATTTTGAGCAATTTCATCAAGCCGTACGGAATCTCTTCTTGAAGTGACTCGAGCACTTCGCTTCGTCCCGTCTGGCGCCACTCCTCAAGTACGGCTGCCGTCCCTTTACCGACACCAGAAATCGTCGTCAAATCATCGATCTCGTCGAGTTCGAGCTCCGTGTTTTCGAGCGCCGTTGCCGCTTTCCGGAAGGCGTTGATCTTGAACGGGTTCTCGCCTTTGATCTCCATGTATTGCGCGATTTTCTCTAACAGCATCATCGCTTCTACTTTATTCATCGTATTTCCCCCTTTTTCATACAGAAAAGACCGAGACACAAGCGCTTGCTTGCATTCCGGCCTGTCGTGTCACAGCATCTTATTCGAGAACCATTCAGAGAGATATGGCGTGTCTTGGATGATATACGTCGCGAGCGACGAATTGTCGACCGCGTTTTGGACGCCCGCCATCGGGACGAACGCGATCACCCAAAGGATGAAGAACGTGATGACGTATGACTCGAAGAATCCGAGCACGGCACCGATGATCCCTTTCAGTTGGCGCAAGATTGGCAAGTCCGTCAAGAAGTCGAGCATCGACAAGATGAGATGCAAGACGAGCTTCGTGATCAGGAACAAGATGACGAACCAAAAGACGTTATAGAATATCATCTCGATGCCTGACAGTGAGTTCAAGTCGAGCACACCGCCTGGTAACGTCCCGTCAAGTTGTGACGGATATGGGATCCAAAGCTTGAACGCTTCGGCGAGATCCCGGTAATAGGCGTTGGCGACAAAGAAACTGATGATGAGCGCGACCCAATGGCCGAGCTGGAGGATCGCTCCACGGCGGAAGCCGTTAATGATCCCGATAAACAAGAAAAACAGTATAAGTAGAGTAACCATGGATTGATTTATTCTCCCGTATTTCGTTTAATTTTGACGTGATCGCTCGCAATTTGGATGGCGGCGAGGACCGCTGCCTGACGAGCGTCTAGCTGAGGGGACTGTTCACGAATCTCGCGGATCTTACTATCGACGAGAAAGCCCACTTCCCTCACATGATCGGCTGACTCCTCGCTAACAATCGTATAGTCTTGCCCCGCAATGTGAATCGTTGTTCGTTGTACCTGCACGTGTCACCCCTCCTTTACGTCTGTTCCAAATTAATCATAACATCGTTTGTATATTAGGAAAAGGAGAAGACCCCTTCCTTTTTCCCACTAACATTTTGTGATACCCTGTTCAGAAGTTGTCAAACGTCAATCTTCACTAAAATTCGAAGATAGGCTGGCAACACGCAGGGAAATGTGCGAAAATAGCAACAATTCAAACATTTAGAAAGGATGATTTATTTGAAATTAAGGATTGGTCTTCTAGGCCGCATCATCATCGCTATCGCTTTCGGGATATTAGTCGGTAGCATCGTACCAGAAAGCCAGAACTGGATTGTACGGACGTTCGTCACGTTCAACACGGTCTTCGGACAATTCTTAGGCTTCGCCATCCCGCTCATCATTCTCGCCTTCATCATTCCAGGTATCGGGGAACTTGGAAAAGGCGCCGGGAAACTAGTCGGCTTGACGGCCGCGATTGCTTACGTATCGACGATCGTCGCCGGTACACTCGCCTACTTCGCGACGAGCAACCTGTTCCCGCAGATCTTAGCACGCAGCACGGCATCAGCTGAAAACCCAGAAGAAGCACTCTTGAAAGGTTTCATGGAGTTTGAGATTCCACCGGTATTCGGTGTCATGACGGCGCTCATTCTCGCGTTCGTCATCGGAATCGGGATCGCCGCGATCGAGAGCAAACGCTCACTCGACCTCGCCATGGACTTCCGCGATATTATCGAACTACTCATTAGTAAAGTCATCATTCCATTTTTGCCGATCCACATCGCCGGAATTTTCATGAACATGACGTACGCCGGTCAAGTCGCCGAAATTTTGTCGGTGTTCTCGCTCGTATTCGTCACGATCATCGTCCTTCACGCGACGATGCTCATGATTCAATATTCAATCGCAGGCGGGCTCAATAAAGAGAATCCGTTCAAACTGCTCAAGACGATGATGCCGGCTTACTTCACAGCCATCGGCACACAGTCGTCAGCCGCGACGATCCCGGTCACGCTTCGTCAGGCAAAATTGAACAACGTCGATGAAGGCGTCGCCAACTTCGTCGTCCCGCTCTGCGCGACGATCCACTTATCAGGCTCGACGATCACGCTCACATCGGTCGGTGTCGCCCTCATGTACTTGAACGGCATGCCGATGTCATACGCGATCGTCCTCCCGTTCATCCTCGCCCTCGGCGTGACGATGATCGCGGCGCCAGGTGTTCCTGGTGGGGCCGTCATGGCATCACTCGGATTGTTCGGGTCGATCCTCGGATTCGATGCGACGATGCAAAGCCTCGTCATCGCGCTCTACTTGGCGCAAGACAGCTTCGGTACGGCGACGAACGTCACAGGTGACGGCGCCATCGCCAAAATCGTCCATTACTTCAAACGCAACACGAACTTGCTCGACGACGCGAAAGCGCGCGAAGACATCGCTTAACGAGTTACGAGCTAGACAACGGGCAGGCCTCACGGTTTGCCCGTTTTTCATACATATACAGAAAGGGTGTCGACTTTGGAAGTGAAAGTTTGGAACGACCCGTTCGCGTTTTCGGAACGCATCATGTCGGAATTGTTGAAAAAAGAGGCCGAGAACAGCTTGATGATCGGCATCCTTGAAAATATTAAGCGAGACCTATACGACACCTACCATCAGTTGACGGTCGAGGACGATGGACAGCTCCTCGCCATCATGCAAGTCACACCGCCGCACCCGTTCAATTACGTCGTCGTCGACACGTCTCAGGCAACATCGATCCACGCGGCTGTCATCCCGGCTCTACTACAGCTAGACATCCCGTTCACAGAAGTCGTCTCCGAAAAGACACATGCCGAGACGTTCGGTGCCATGTGGGAGAAACGGACGGATAAAGCAGCGTCGACGTTCATGTCGCAAGGGCTCTATCGATTAGACCGCGTCAACGACATCGTTCTGGCCGGCGGGTCGATGCGCCAGGCGACCAAGTCCGACCAGCCTCTTTTAGAGACGTGGTACCGTGCCTTTGAACAAGACTCGGGACTCGAACCATCACGTGACGAAAGAATGGTCGCTGTCGTCACTTCAATGATTGATAACGATGACGCCTTCATCTGGGAAGTCAACGGCATACCCGTTTCGTGCGCAAAGCGCTCCCGCCCGACGTTGAATGGCATCACGGTGTCTTTCGTTTACACGACTCCTGCGAAACGCGGAAACGGATACGCTCGCAGTCTCGTCGCTACTCTCAGTCGCCGATTGCTCGAAACGAAATCGTTCTGCACGCTCTACACCGATTTGACCAACCCGACATCAAACAAGATTTATCAAGAAGTCGGCTACCGGCCGATCATGGAATCTTCGTGGATCCGGCTCGCTAGATGAATCATCCCGCCTCCCCTATACTAATAGGTGGAGGCGATTTTTATGAGGAACTGGTGGAAGCAAATCCCGAAACGAGTCCGTTCGGTCGTGTCGACCGTCTTCGTCGGCTCGATCGTTGCCTACATGCTGATCGTCGGTGGCATGAGCGTCTTTGCCGACCCGAATCTCGACACGCTCTTGCTGAGCGTCATCGGGGCCGCCTTGCTGACGTTTATCGCTTATCGGGCAATAAAAAAGTGATCGACGCGTTCGTCGATCACTTTTTGTATACGTTTAGAAGAATGAAGCTGGGTTGACCGTGCTACCCGCGCTCGAAGACGAGTACGAGTAACCGCCACGGTGAATCTCGAAGTGCAAGTGCGAACCAGTCGAGTTACCTGTGCTACCCATGCCGCCGATGTTCTGACCTTGCGAGACACGTTGGCCAGCCGATACCGACACCGAGCTCAAGTGAGCGTAGACCGTCGTCCAAACTTGTCCGTTCAAGACGTGCGTGATGATGATGTGGTTCCCGTAGGCGCCGCCCCATCCTGCCGTCGTGACCGTACCTGTTTGCGCTGCATAGATCGGTGTGCCGACCGGTGCCGCGATATCAAGACCGTTGTGGAACGTATAACCGTTCACACCACTTGCAGGTCCAAAAGGTTGTGTAAGACGACCGCTAGCAGGACGTTGGAACATGCCGCCGCTTGCCGGTGCCGCCGCTACAGGCGTTGCCGCTGACGCGCTCGGCTTGCTTGACGAACCTTGTTGCTTTTGTTGTTTCGCTGCTGCTGCAGCTGCCGCCGCTTCCGCCGCTGCTTTACGTTTCGCTTCTTCAGCCGCACGACGTTGTGCTTCGATTTCTGCCTTGATTGAAGCTTCTTGTGCTTGGAGCGTTGATTCCATTTCTTTCAAACTCATCAATTTCGATTCGAACTTGATTTTTTCAGCGTTGAGCTTCTTGACTTTAGCCGCCCGCTCTTTCATTTTCTTGTCGAGCGCTGCTTTACGTGCTTCAAGTTCTTGCTTTTGTTTAACGAGAGCGTCGCGCTCGGCTTTCAATTCAGCCTGTGCTGTCGCAAGCTTTTCTTTCGTCGCTTGGTACTCTTCAAAAATTTGCTTGTCGTTCTCTTGAATCGTACCTGCTGTGATCATACGAGTAAGCAAGTCACCGAAGTCTTTTGATCCGAAGATGAACTCGGCCCAGTCGATCGACCCGCCGCCGTTCTTTTGCATCGTTGCCATGCGCTCTTTCATAAGTTCTTCTTGTGCTTTCATTTTTGCTTCATACTGCTTGATTTGTTTTTCAAGCACGGCAATTTTTTCTTGCGTAGCACGAATCTCAGCTTTCTTTTGTGCGACGTCGTTGATGACGTCTTGGAGTTCAGCGTCTAGCTTATTGATTTCTTGCTGCTCTTTGCTGATCGCTTGTTCGCGTGATTGGATCGAAGAGTTCGCTTTGCTCTGCTCAGTGCTATTCTTTTGTTGCTGCTGTTGGACCTTTTTTTGCTTGTCTGTAAGTGACGCTGCAAAACCAGGTGTCGTGCCGCTGATTAGAAGAGCGCCTAAAGTGACGGTTGCTGCAAGTTTCTTCAAGTTAATCAATGTGCTTACCTCCGCTGAGTCGTGTGAATTTCTATAGAATAATAGATGAATGAGTTCTGTATAGTTTTGCGAGAATCCGTCTCGCCCTGTGACTCATTATAGCAATCTAAACCTAAAGTTATTTTACACTTATATTTCATTCGCGTTACATTGACCTGATTTAGGTTTTATCCTCGATAAAACGTGGGTATTTAACGGGCTCAATCCACAAATTGTCACAAAATATGAATTTAGTAAAAAAGAAAAACGCCTTATGAAAGCGCTTTTCAAATAATAACCTATACTATTTTTTATCTACCTTACCGATACATAACCTCTCCGTTGGTGTTTGTTACGCTTTCTGACGAACAAATAATAGCCACCAAAGAGCAGGACGCCGCAACAAGCGCCGAAGCTGTCTAATACGACGTCTTGAATGAGCGGGGTGCGTTCCGGGGTCAGACTCTGATGAAACTCATCAAAGATGGCGACCGTGTTCGCGAGCGCCCACGCGAACAACAACACGAGCCACGCGTTCAGTCTCGTCCGCGACACGGCTTTGACGAACAACGCACCTAAGACGAAGAAGACCGTGAAGTGTGCCGCTTTCCGAATTAAAAATTCGATCAAGCCGACGCTTCCTTTGTCTTCGAGCGAGACCGGGCTGCCGGCATAGTCGAAGTCGACGTTCGAGAGGGCTGGTTCGGCCCACGTCCAATCGAAGCGTTCGAGCGGCGAGACGATGCTTTGGTCAGAGTACGGCGTCGCACTCGAGACGAACAAGCCGATCAGGATCAATGCGATCCAAATAAATTCATTTTTCAATATGTACATAACACCTTTCCTCTCTACAACGATTCATTATACGGGTTCCGTTTGATTTCATTGTAACAGCGACCTCATCGTTTCGTGACAATTTGATTGCGGACAACCGGTTCAAAGTCGTTCGCAATCGAACGGCTTGCTATAATGAACATAAAAAGGGGGAATCAGATGATGATCTATCAGTACGAAGCAGCCGACATGAGCGGCAAGCTGCAGCCTTTATCCAAATACGAGGGGGACGTCCTCTTGATCGTCAACACGGCGAGCAAGTGCGGCTTCACACCTCAATTAGACGGCCTTGAAAAGCTATTTGAGCGCTATCAAGGTCAAGGTTTCCATATTCTTGGCTTCCCGTGCAACCAGTTCGGCAACCAAGACCCGGGCTCGAACGAAGAGATCAGCGAGTTCTGTCAATTGAACTACGGCGTGACGTTCCCGATGTTCTCGAAAGTCGACGTCAACGGCAAAGACGCCCACCCGCTCTTCCAATACTTATCGAAAGAAGCACCTGGCCTGCTCGGCTCGAAAGCGATCAAGTGGAACTTCACGAAGTTCCTCGTCGACCGGAAAGGCAACGTCATCGAACGGTTCTCACCGCAGACGACACCGGACGAGATCGAGCGAGCTTTGAAACGCCTGCTCTGACCGCTAAAAAAGGATGGTCCGCCCCTCTAGGGTAGACCATCCTTTTATCGTGGTGTGATGAAGTTAATCGTATAGAACGGGCTGTTGTCTTCATTATAGACAAGGCCGACTGAGGCGTGCGTGAAGTCCCGCTTCAAGATGTTCTCGCGGTGACCGAGCGAGTTCATCAGCCCCCAGTGAGCGTGAAAGACGCTCATCTGTCCCATCGCCAAGTTCTCCCCGGCGAGCGAGTAGGCAAGTCCGGCCTCATTCATCCGTTCGAACGGGTCGCGTCCTTCGGGGTCGGTGTGGCTGAAGAAGTTGTTCACCGCCATGTTCTCACTATGCGCCCGGACGACCGGGAGCAGCGGCTCATAGTCAGCGAGCGCGGATAACCCAAACTTTTGACGGTCCCAGTTCATGAGCATGCGCATGAGCGTCTCGTTGGATACGATGCTCTCGGCCGAGACGTCTCCATAATAACCGTCGCTCGACTCCTCGACGCTCCGTTCAACGGAAAGGATGCCTTTCAGCTTGTCTTCGTCATGTTGGTCAAAGAACATCGTGACGTAATTGCCGTTCATCGCATAGACCGAGAACGAAGGATCGTCCGGGATCAAGTAACGTTTCAACCCTTTATCGTAAGACTTCACTTCGTCGAAGCCGATGTTCTCGACTTGTTGTCGTGTCGTCTGGTCAAGGACGAGCCCTTCGAACGTACTGCCCGACTCGAATTGGTATTGCCCTTTTTTGGCACCATCCTCATCGACGAGCTCAAGCGTTCGGTCGCCATTTTTCTCGAGCAAATACCAGTCGTGGCCGACATATTGGCTCGCGAACTTTGGAGCGTCGGTCGCGACGCGCTCTTCCACCACTTCCGTCGACTTCACCTGGACGCTCGTCGGCGCTGATACGTTCGGCACCTCATAGTTCCAAGCCGTATATAGACCAATCCCAATCAATAGAATAAACAGTTTACGAAACATATCGTCTCCTTTCGTGAGAACCTAGCCCTGTCGCTCACCGAATTCACGCAGACGCGATTTGATATCGATGAGCATCTCCATATAAGCGAAATAAGTCGCTTCGTCTATATTTAGCATACCACTCACTTTGACCGGCACGTCCTCGGCCTGCTCACGAAGTGCGCTGCCCGATGCAGTGAGCGACACCAACACCCGGCGCTCATCATCGGTCGCCCGGATTTTCTCCACGTACCCGAGTTGGGTCAATCGTTTGATGAGCGGTGACAGCGTGCCCGAATCAAGCGTCAACCGTTCCCCGAGCTGTTTCAAATCGATGTGATCTTCTTCCCATAAAACGAGCATGACCAAATACTGGCTGTATGTGAGTTTGAGCGGCTCTAAGATCGGCCGATACAAACGTGTCAATTCTTTTGAGGCGGTGTAGAGCTGAAAGCAAATCTGATGCTCTAATGTTAACGAACTTTTCATATAAATTCCTCCGGCTAAAGTCTTAGGTCAAGCATATCACTTGAATATCTGTTTGACTGCCCTATAATTAAATTGTGCACAACTTAATTGTTAAAAACGAAACGGAGGAATTAAATTATGAAACCATTATTCACAGCTTCAGCAACAGCTCTTGGTGGCCGCGAAGGTCGCGTCACATCTACGGACGGCGTCATCGACTTGAGCGTCGCAATGCCAGGATCGAAACAAGCAGAAGAGTCGACGAACCCTGAGCAATTGTTCGCAGCCGGATACGCAGCTTGCTTCGGCAGCGCGTTGAACCTCGTCATCGGTAAAGAGCGCGTCAAGACAGATGGCACGAGCGTCACTGGCCACGTCACACTCAACCAGAACGACGAAGGTTTCTTCATCTCGGTCGAGCTCGAAGTCGAAATCAAAGGTGTCGACCAAGCAACTGCTGAGCGTCTCGTCGAAGCAGCGCACCAAGTGTGCCCGTATTCGAAAGCGACACGCGGCAACGTCGACGTCAAATTGACGACAAACGTCGCCTAATCCCCTGCCCACTCAAATATGAGTGGGCTTTTTTTTGCGTCCACACCTATTAACAGAGTAGAATGAAAAGACAAACATCCGACCGAGGAGGCGACACGATGCTAAAAGGAAAACGAAAGTACATCACGTTCGGCATCGTGGTCGTCTTTCTGTTCGCCGCCCTTTACAACGGGCTGACGATTAGAGAGTACGAGCTGACGACCGATAAGCTCGAAACTGGTCAATCGTTACGCGTCATCCTCCTCTCGGATTTGCACGGCTATTCGTATGGTGAAGACCAAAAAAATCTGATTGAAAAAGTTCGTGAACAGCAACCTGATCTGATCGCGCTTCCCGGTGATTTGCTCGATCGATACCGCTCGCCAGACGCCGCTTTCGAACTGATCGAAGGGCTACAAGGAATCGCCCCGATGTATTTCGTCACCGGCAACCATGAAATTGATGAATCAAGTGATTTCGTCCGGCACGACGTCAAAGACGTGTTTCGTTCGTTTGGTGTGATCGTGCTCGAGAACGAAGCCGAGGCCGTGACGGTCAACGGAGTCGAACTCATCATCGGCGGCGTCGAGGACCCGCTTCGCACGTACGCCGAAAACATATACGGGAACTGGGAGCAAGACGTCTTGACCGCACTTGACGACGTCGAAACGGACGACACGTTCAGCCTGCTCTTGTCCCACCGGGCGGAACAAGTCGAGACGTACGCCGAGCTTCCGTTCGACCTCGTCTTGTCGGGCCACGCCCATGGCGGCCAGGTCCGTATCCCTTATCTGTTGAACGGGCTTTACGCGCCTGACCAAGGCTTCTTCCCAAAATATGCGGGCGGCCTGTATGAACACGATTCGTTCACCCATATCATCGGCCGCGGCTTCAACTACACAGTCAGCGTACCGCGTATCTTCAATCCACCCGAGATCGTCGTCATCGACATCGCGGGCACTGGGACTCCTTTGTGAGTCCTTTTTTCTATTCCCGTTCGCGGGTAGATTCATGCTCGCACCATACGGGTACAGTAACCATGTCGTCGTTCACCTGTCTTTCAAAAAAGGAGGTAACCAACGTATGCGTGCTGTTACTTATCAAGGGACGAAAAACATCGAAGTGAAAGATGTGTCGGACCCGGAAATCGAGAACCGAGAAGAGATCATTGTCAAGATCACGTCGACGGCCATCTGTGGGTCTGACCTTCACATTTACCAAGGCAACATGCCGGCTCGGCACGGGTTTATCATCGGACACGAACCGATGGGCATCGTCGAAGACATCGGACCAGACGTGACGAAAGTGAAAAAAGGCGATCGCGTCGTCTTACCGTTCAACGTCTCTTGCGGCCATTGCTTCTATTGTGAGAATGAAATGGAGAGCCAGTGTGACAACTCGAACCACGCCCCGCACACAGATGCGGGCGGACTGTTCGGTTACACTGAACAGTTCGGGAACCACCCGGGTGGTCAGGCCGAATACTTGAAAGTACCGTATGGTAACTTCATGCCGCTCGTCATCCCAGAGTCGTGCGAGCTCGAGGATGAGGCACTGTTGTTCCTCTCCGACGTCATCCCGACCGCATGGTGGAGCTTGGACAACGCTGGGATGAAGGCCGGTGACACGGTCGTCGTTCTCGGGTCGGGCCCTGTCGGCTTGATGACACAAAAACTCGCCTGGGTGCGTGGCGCAAAACGCGTCATCGCTGTCGACCCGGAGATCTATCGATTGAACCGAGCCAAACTCTCAAACAACGTCGAAACCGTTTTGTTGAAAGACCCGGTCGAGACCGGCAAATACATCCGGGAAATCACGGGTGGTGGCGCCGATATCGTCGTCGACTGTGTCGGTATCGACGGGAAGAAAACCCCGATCGAGAAAGTCGAGCAAAAGCTGATGATCCAAGGCGGAACGCTCAGCGCCATCAAAGTCGCCAAAGAAGCCGTTCGCAAGTTCGGTACGGTCCAATTGACCGGTGTCTACCCGATGAACTATAACCAGTTTCCGATGGGTGACTTCTTCACGCGCAACGTCACGCTTAAAACTGGTCAAGCTCCGGTCATCCACTACATGCCTGAGTTGTTCCAGATGATCGTCGACAAGAAGTTCGACCCGACCGACATCATCACCCACCGCCTGCCGCTCGAACAAGCCGCGGACGCCTACAAGATGTTCAACGACCATCTCGACGACTGCGTCAAAGTCGTCCTGAAACCATAACAAAAGCGGTCCCCGACTCTTGTCAGGGACCGCTCGTGCGTTTACCAGATCGTTCGTTCCTCGCAGTGTGCCGTCTCTCGTTCGATTTGAACGGTCGAACGACCGAACGACCCGTACTGCTTCATCCGCTCCGTCACATCGTGCAGCACGCGTTGATCATCTGTCGCTTCATCGATCAACACATGGCACGTGACGGCGTACTCCTCAGACGTGATCGACCAAACGTGGAGGTCATGCACTTCTTTGACGCCTTCGACGGTCGCAAGGTCACGCTGCATCGCCACGACGTCAACTTTGTCAGGCGCCCCTTCCATCAAAATATGGACGGCGTCCCGAGTCACGCGGTACCCGCTCACCAAGATGAGGAGCGCGACGAACATACTGGCGATCGGATCAGCGAGCGTCCACCCGAACATTAGAATGAGCAGCGCCGCCGTGATGGCCCCGACCGATCCGAGCAAGTCTCCGAACACGTGCAGGAGCGCGCTCCGGACGTTCAAGTTGTCCCGCTCGCCACGCATCAAGATCCACGCCGCGAGCACGTTGACGAGCAACCCGATGACGGCGATGGCGAGCATGCCGCCGCTTAAAATCTCTGGTGGCACGAACAAGCGCTTATACGCCTCGATGATGATATAACCTGAGATGACAAGGAGCGTCAATCCGTTGACGAACGCCGCCAAAATCTCAAAGCGGCGGTACCCGAACGTCTGGTTCGGTGTCGCCTTCCGGGCGCCGAACCGGACCGCCAAGAAACTGAGCCCGAGCGCTGCCGCGTCGCCGAGCATGTGCCCCGCATCCGATAAGAGCGCGAGACTGTTCGTCCACAGACCGCCGATGACTTCGACGACCATGAACGTGACGATCAACAGAAATGCTAGCAATAAAGCTCGTTGATTCGTTGTGTGGTGGTGGCCTTCGTGGCCATGATCATGTTGTTCCATGCGTCATCGCTCCTCTCTCCCTTCATTATATCCCTTTTCTCCCCATCATTCAAACGTTCGTTTGAATGAATTCAAAAAAAGAAGCGCCGACAGGATGCACCCTCTCGACGCCAGCATTTACTTTTGTTCAATTCGGACCCGCATGACCCCGTTATACGGGAACAGCTTCAATTGAAGCGTCTCCCCGTCATACCAACTGCCCGCGCTTTGGGCGCTCGCCGCCTCAAGTTCAGGCGTCACGGCCGTCTGACGGTCCCAATCGATCGCTTTCACTCGTTGGTCACGTACCATTAAAAAGAAGCCATTGTAGAAGTGGTACTCGTTCACTTGGTCGCGCTGGACGGACGCCGGTGCCCCGAGTGTCGATCGGACCGTCGCCACGTCTTGTCCGAGCCAGTCCAAAGCAGACGCTGAAGCCGTCGGCACGACCGTTTGCCACGCCTGTTCCACTTCATCGTCCGAGACGCTAGTCGCTTCCTCGGTCACGCGCTCTTCCGTCACCCATCCGGTCGTCCGGTCGTTCAACTGAAGTTTGACGAATCCACTGACGGCTTCGAGCCGTTCGAACCGGTCTCCAAGATCCGCCTCATATAGAACGGTCACACGATCATCAGCATACACTTTCGTGTACGGCGTCGCGATGTAGACGACGTCCTCACTCGGCTCTTCTTCAGTCGCTTCCTCTTCAGGTTCCGCCTCTGTCCCGCTATCGACTTCTTCCGTCGAGATGTTGTCCGACTCAGGCAGTGCCGTCTGCTTTTGCGAATCGATGTACGCCGCGAACGCGATGACACCGATCAATGAAGCGATCAACAAGACCGCCGTCGCTAACCGTAACAACCGTTTTCGTTTCCTTGACGCGGCCCGTGATGACCGAACTTCTTCCTTCATTATTCTCCACTCCTACTCGTTTCGTCTCATCTGTTCCGATTCGTCAAACGGCTTCACGTTTCCTGCCTCGTCAACAAATTTTTGTTCGTCATTCGTCAGCGCCTCGAGCGTCTGAATCGTCGCTTCGACGTCGATGGGGGGCGTGTCTTGTCCGGCTTCTAAAATTCGCACCGTCTCGCCGAGCTCGATCGTCCGGTCCGTCAGCTGATGGAACGTCCGGTCGTGCGAGATGAGGATGAGACCGCCCCGGTAGATCGATAAGGCCGCCTCGATTTGTTCGCGTGTCGCGACGTCTAAATAGTTCGTCGGTTCATCAAGCGCGAGCATGTCTGCGTCTGAGAAATAAAGGATGAGGAATGCGATCCGACACTTCTCGCCCATGCTCGCCTCACGCATCGGTTTATAGACGTCGTCACGACGGAACAAGAAATGGGCCAGGAGCGTCCGCGCTTCCGTCTCCGGAATGTCGCTCGCGGATAATAGTGCGTCAAGCAGCGTCCCATCCTCGGGCAACCGCTCGAGCGTCTGTGAGAAGTAGCCGATTTTCAGTTTCGGATGGCGATGCACAACACCCTCGTTTGGCTGAAGCTGCCCTAAAAGCAGCTTCAACAGCGTCGTCTTCCCACTCCCGTTCGGTCCGACGATCGACAAGCGGTCTCCTCGATTGAACGTGAACGAAAGATGCTCGAACAACGGCTCGTCATACCCGAACACGACGTTCTCGACCGTGATCCACGTCTTCGCCTCAAGCGGTTCCGCTTCGAAGCGGACCGAAACGCGCCCCGCGTCTTTCGGTTTGTTGGGACGCCCTTGTTCGAGCTGATCGAGTTTTCGTTGCCTTGCTTTCATCTTGACGGCAAGGTTCGCCGCCCCTTTCTGAGCACCAGGACTGCGGACGCTCGCCGTCGCTTTCGCCTTCAAGTGCCAGCCTTTGTACTGGACGATCATATCGAGCAGTTCCGACTTGCGCGCCACATAGCGCGCGTGGGCCCGCTCGTCACGCACCCGTTCCTCGGCTTTTTGCTGCTTATAGGCGCTATAGTTGCCCGGATAGCGGACGACCTCGCCGTCACTCAGTTCAAGGATGACCGTTGCGACGTCATCGATGAACTGGCGGTCGTGTGAGATGGCGAGCACCGTGCCCGGAAACTCACGCACCCAGCGCGTCAGCCAGTCGATCGAGTCGACGTCGAGATGATTCGTCGGCTCGTCGAGCAAGACGACGTCGACGTGACGCATCATGAGCCGGGCCAATTGTGCCCGCGTCTGTTCGCCGCCGCTCAAGTCAGAAAGCCATCTTAATCCCATTCCGTCCATGCCGATCCGTTTCAACGCTTGGTTCGCCTCGGCCTCGAGTCCGAAAGCGTCACACGCCATCGCCTCGTCATACACCCCGAGCACGCGCTCCGTGTCGCCCGATGTGACTTCTTCGTATAAGCGGAACCGTTCGTCGTCACCTTTCATGACGTACGCGAGCGTCGTCCCATCCCCAACAAACACGGTCTGTTCGACGACACCGACTTTCCCTGCTACTTCGATTCGACCGGCCTGAGGGCTCAGTTCACCGACGAGCAATTTGAACAACGTCGTCTTCCCTGACCCGTTTTGGCCGAACAAGACGGCCCGTTCGCCTGTTGCCACATCGAACGAGACGCTGTCAAATAGCGGTTGCTGGTTGTAGTCGAACCGGACTTGATTTACAGATAACATAATTGTCTCACCTCGCTTATTAGTCCGCTACGCGATGAAACAAAAAACACCATTCGCTAGAAAGCGATGGTGTGAAGATCTCCGGTCAAGCGAAAAAAAAGGGTCACCCCGCAGCTTGAGATTGGACACACTTCACCCGTGACTGTTCGTGCGAACAGTGATGATTCGTTTCATCAGTTGAGTGAGTGTGACTTTTTCATAGCACGCGGTACCTTCCTTTCCTAATCTACTGCCACCTTACCAAAATGTAAGCGGATTCGCAACCGGCAAACCCACAATCTCCCATCGTTTCTACGCCTATGGGCGGATGCATGTCTTAGTCGTCAGCGTTAAGATGAAACTATCCTATATAACGAGGTGACTCACATGAAATTACGCAACTTACTCGTCCCGAGCGCTGTCTTGGCAAGCGTCGGCACGTTCTTTTATACACGACTGAAACAGCGGTTACCGCGTCCTGACTTTAAAGAGGCGCCGATCAAACCGGACTTGTCCATTTTCGACGAGACGAGCGTGAGCGCCACGTGGATCGGCCACTCGACCGTGCTCATCCATTGGTACGGCCTCAAAATTTTGACCGACCCGGTATTCTCAAAACGGATCGGTGTCCACGTCGGTCCCGTCACGTTCGGCATGAAACGGCATACCGCTCCTGCCCTCTCGATCGAAGAGATCGGTCACGTCGACGTCATCTTGCTCAGCCACGCCCATATGGACCACTTCGACCATAAAAGTTTGAAGCGGCTCATCACCCGTGACACGGTCGTCATCTCGGCACCGGGGACGAGCAAACTGTTGCGTCACTATCCGAGCCTACAGACGCTCGAGATGCATCCGCACGACAAGTTGACACTCGCGAACGGACTTAACGTCCAAGCGATCCCGGTCGCGCATTGGGGCAACCGCTTCCCGTGGGACAAACATATGGGCTATAACGGCTACGTCTTGAAATATAAAGGCGTCCGTATGCTGTTCGCCGGCGACACGGCGTACACCGAAGCGTTCAACGGGCTCGCGAACAAAGAACCGATCGACCTCGCCTTCTTCCCGATCGGTGCGTATCAACCGGACTCGTTCCAGGAAGCGCACTGCACCCCGGAGCAAGCGTGGACGATGTTCAAACAGAGCGGAGCGAAACGGTTCTTCCCGATGCACTGGGACACGTTCGTCTTATCATACGAGCCGGTCGAGGAGCCGTATGACCGCCTCGTCGCCGCGGCCAAACTCGAACGCGATCAAATCGTGATTAAGGCGCACGGAGAAAGCATTCGGCTGTAGGTTTCGCTTTCACTTTGTCGTGATTTTCGGTAACGTTAGATGTGAGAGGGAGGGAATCAAATTATGGAATGGACAACACTCAATAATGATGTGAAACTGCCGATGCTCGGTCTCGGCGTGTACAAAGTTGAAGACGGGACGGTCACGGTCGACACGGTCAAGGCGGCACTCGACGCCGGCTACCGGTTGATCGACACGGCCGCCATCTATCAGAACGAAGAGAGCGTCGGGCAGGCGATCCGCGAGTCGAGCGTCCCGCGCGAAGACATCTTCGTAACGACGAAGCTGTGGAACGAGTTTCACGGCTACGACGAGGCGCTCCAGGCGTTTCAAGACAGCCTCGACCGACTCGGTCTCGATTATGTCGACTTGTTCTTGATCCATTGGCCGATGCCGCGCTTCGGTAAGTTCGTCGAGACGTACAAAGCGCTCGAGCAATTGTATGAGGAAGGCAAAGTACGGGCCATCGGCGTCTCGAACTTCGAGATTCAACACCTCGAACAGATCATCCAATCGTGTGCGATCGTACCGGCGGTGAATCAAGTTGAGATCCACCCATACTTGTCCCAAAAAGAATTGATCGCGTACTGCAAGCGCTACGACATCCAGATCCAAGCGTGGAGTCCGCTCATGAAAGGTCGTGAGGCGCTCGAGGATGCGACGATCGTCGACATCGCGAGCAAGTACGGCAAGTCCCCGGCCCAAGTCATCTTGCGCTGGCATCTTCAAAACGGTGTCGCCGTCATCCCGAAATCGGTCACACCGAGTCGGATTCGTGAAAACATACAGGTATTCGACTTCACGTTGACGAAAGAAGACATGGCAGCGATCGACGGACTCAACCGGAACGAGCGGACCGGGTCCGACCCGGTCGAGATGCACAAAATCCACTACTGAGGAGAGACTGTACATGTTCAAAAAACTAGCTTCTGATTTGACAGGCTTTAGCGATATCGGTGAAGTCATCGACCCGAAAGACTTCGACAAGGCCGATGCCGACGATTACGTCTTACATGAGGACAACGAGAAGATTTACTTCTTGATCAAGTCGAAATCGGATGAGTACTGCTTCACGAACCTCGCGATGATCCATCTCGACGGCGCGAGCGCCATCAGTTCGAAGCGCGTCTTGTATCGTTATCCGTACGCGCAACATCCGCTCCAACACGTCATGTTCGAGACGGCCGGCACGGTCGACTTAGACGTTGAGATCAAGTTCACAATCGGCGATAAGCCATACTCGATCGACGTAAACAAAAAGCAAATCGAGCACGTCAAAGACTTGTACAAATCACTCCTCGCCATCGCCGATAAACAGCGTGAAGGCCGGAAGATGCTTGAATTTGCCAACGCGTCGCTCACGCATTCCGTGTCAGTTCTGAGCGGCCTCCGTCAAGGGGACATGAACGTCGCGACGACGTTCAAAGACTTGTCGCAACAATCGTTCGACTGGCTCCAAGGCCACTATCACGAATGGAACCGGAAAGATTTCGGTGACGTGTTCGAGAAGTACATCAATAATTAACTTGGTGGTGACGTATGGACTACATGTGGTTGTTGATTGCGTTTTTCTTGTTCATGCTCGTGATTTTGACTGTATTCATCAGTAGTGTGCTCAACGCCTTGCTCAGGAACCTCCACCCGTTAGTTCATATCACCGTCATTTTGTTTTTGTCGTTCACGTATGAGCGTCTAATGTTAGATTATAATCTCTTATGGACGCTTTTCATTCTTGTGACCATCAGTTATTTAGCACCACTTCTCGTCGTGAAAATGTACAACAAAGGTGAGCGCTTCGAACGCGAACATCTAAAATGACAAAATGTCCCCTAGACTACAAACGGAGTCTAGGGGACATTTTTATTTACTTTCGTCGATCAACCGTTCGGCGAGCCGTTGGTACAAGTGGCTCATATGCACGGCCGAGGCAATGGCGAGCGACTGTTGGATTTCACTCGCTTCAGTCGCTTTCACGTTCGCGAGCAGCGTCTCGGCTTGCGTCTCGAACGCCTGCAAGTTTTGTTCTTTCTGAGCCTGATAGGCGTCATAAAAGTCTTCGAGCGAGAACGCCTCGTCCGATTCATTCAGCGGCCGGAGCGTCTCTTTGATGTCGTTGATCGACAACAGCCCTTTCATCTCATAGATCAACCCGAGGAGCATCAAATGCTCGTTCGTGTACTTCTTGTTTTTGACGGGATGGAACAACTTGCCTTTAGCGTAGTTGTTGATCATCGTCTTCGTTAAAATCGTCTCGTCTTCATTACGTTTCATCTTGCCGTAATGCTGCTCGAACAGTTGGATGACTTGGTCCATATATAAGTCGATCGTCGGCAATACCGCTTTCGGGAGCGCGCCTTCCGTCCGTACAATCTCGTTCGGTTTCATCGAATCACCTCACTTTCAGTATACGGACAATCGTCGTTTGTCGAAACAAAAACCTTGTTCTTCTTGCCCATACCGCTTATCATGTAGTTATGGATACTACATGACGTCATAAGGAGTGTTTTTGCATGAATTCGATTTTTCGGGAACCTATTAACGCGCTGACCCATCTCGCCGGAGCGGTACTCGCCTTCATCGCCTTGATCGCGATGACGGTGAAAGCGTCACTGCTCGGCTCACCGCTCGCCATCATGGCGGCGATTTTGTTCGGAATCAGTCTCGTCTTTCTTTACCTGTCGTCTGGCTTGTACCACAGCATCATCGCTTCGCCGAAAGTCATCGCGTTCTTCCGACGAATCGATCATGCGATGATTTACGCCTTGATCGCCGGGACATACGCCCCGCTCACACTGCTCGCGCTCGAAAGCCCGATGCGCTGGGTGCTGTTCGGTATCGTCCACGTCCTCGCCTTGTTCGGCATCATCTTCAAACTTGTCTGGTTCCACGCCCCACGCTTCTTGTCGACTGCTCTCTACATCGGTATGGGCTGGCTGTCGGTCTTCTTCATCGGACCGCTCCATAGCGTGATCGGCAACGGCGGCATCTTTTGGCTCTTGCTCGGAGGCTTCATGTACACGGTCGGCGGTCTCATCTACGGCTTCAAGCCGAAGTTCGTCAACTGGCGCGGTTGGGGCTTCCACGAGGTGTTCCACTTGTTCATCTTGTTCGGCAGCTTCGCCCACTTCGTCTGCGTGTTCTGGTACGTCTTTTAAGTCCTCCTCGTGAGGGCTTTTTTTGTGAGCACATTCATTTACTTCAATTTCAAGACATCCTACACTGACTGTAGGAGGGATTCACTATGAAAATTGAAGTTTGGTCAGATTACGTCTGTCCGTTCTGTTATATCGGCAAGCGCCGTCTAGAAGAAGCACTCGAACAGTTCCCACACGCGGACAACGTCGAAGTGGAGTTTAAGAGCTTCGAACTCGATCCGAACGCCCCGACGACCGATTCACGTTCGATTTATGAAGTGCTCGCGAAGAAATACAGCATGCCGCTCGAGCAGGCGAAAACAACGACGGCCCAAGTCGCCGCTCAAGCTCAATCAGTCGGACTCGACTATGACTTTGACAACATGGTCGTCACCGGCACGCTCGACTCGCACCGGTTGACGCACTATGCGAAGACGGTCGGTAAAGAGAAGGAGCTGTCGGAAGCGCTCCTCAAAGCGTACTTCATCGAGGCGAAACATATCGGCGACCACGACGTCCTCGTCGAGATCGCGACAAGCGTCGGGCTCGATGCTGACGCCGTGAAAGACGTACTCGCTTCAGACGTGTACACGGAAGAGGTTCGTGCTGAAGAAAGACGCGCGAGCGACCTCGGCATCACCGGTGTCCCGTTCTTCGTCTTTGACGGCAAGTATGGCGTCTCAGGCGCCCAGCCGACCGAGGCGTTCACACAAGTGCTCGAGAAGACATGGGCCGAATCGGCACCGACACTTCAAGTGCTCTCGAGCGGTGCGACGTGCACGGATGATAACTGCGATATTTGACTTCAAAAGAACGACAGAGAAGCATTCGTCTGAATACGGACGAATGCTTTTTTAGGTTTAATCTAAGTTTGCAAATCCTTTAGCATGGCCTCGAATGAAATTGCCTCAGAATGTTCTTGATGTGCACTCATTGATTCATGATAAAGCACTATGTCTAATTCATCTTCTATTCGTTCTAGGACAGCTTCCCGAACAAGCATAGAGAGGGTAAGATTTTTTGTTTTCGCATACTCTCTAATGAGAAGTTCGTCTTCCTTATTGAGTCGCACAGATATCGTTCCCATACAATCACCCTCCTTCATACACATTGTATTACGAAATCAGAGTGTTTATATAATCAGTTCGCATGAATTAATGAATGGGAGAAGAAGTCGAATCTCGGCTTCTTTTTTGTGGCTTAATGAATCATTCTCGAGCATAATTATTATTAACTGATAAGAATCGAGGACTTAACATATGTGGAAAAATCGGAACGTCTGGATCATCTTGACCGGGGAGTTCGTCGCCGGCCTCGGGCTTTGGCTCGGTATCATCGGCAACTTGGAGTTCATGCAGGAGAAAGTCCCGTCCGACTTCGTCAAAGCGCTCATCCTCGCAGGCGGCCTACTCGCAGGCGTCGCCATCGGACCGCTCGCCGGTCGTCTCACCGATCAGGGCTCGAAAAAGAAAATCATGCTCATCTCTAGCATCGTCCGGGCGCTGAGCGTTCTCTTCATGTTCGTCGCCATCGAGACGGGAAGCGTGCTTTGGATGGTCGTCTTCCTCGTCTTCTTGCAAGGGTCGGCCGCGTTTTACTTCCCAGCGCTCCAAGCAGCGATCCCGCTCATCGTCAAAGAACGCGAGCTGCTCGCCTTGAACGGGGTCCATATGAACGTCTCCACGCTGTCCCGGGTCATCGGAACGGCCATCGCCGGCATCTTGCTCACGCTCATCTCGCTGCGAGACGTCTACGCGCTCTCGCTCGTCGCCTACTTGCTGCTCGCCGTCGCGACGTGGTTCTTGAACATCGACGAGACGACGACACCGTCCGCCCGAAAAGTCGATACGAAGTCGTCCGGCGGATTCAAGGACGTCTTCCCGATCATCAAGTCGATCCCGGTCATCTTCATGACGCTCGTCATGACGCTCATCCCGCTCCTCTTCATCGGCGGGTTCAACTTGCTCGTCATCAACATTAGCGAGCTGCAAGATTCGACCGCGATCAAAGGCTGGATTTATACGGCGGAAGGGATCGCCTTCATGGTCGGCGCGTTCGTCATCAAACGGATCGGTGAGAAGTTCTCCGTATTCTCAATCTTGTTCACGTTCTCGTTTTTGATCGGGATCGCTCAGCTCATGCTGTACTTCGCCGACATCCCAGTCGTCTCGATCGCAGCGTTCGTCTTGTTCGGCTTCTCGGTCGGTTGTTTCTTCCCGACCGCGGTGACGATTTTCCAGACGCGGATGCCGAAAGACTATCACGGACGCTTCTTCTCGTTCCGGAACATGCTCGACCGCATCGTCTTCCAAGTCGTGTTGCTCGTCACCGGCTTCTTCCTCGACTTGATCGGTCTGCAGCTCATGGTCGTCTTGTTCGGGGTAAGTTCGATCGCGATGACCGCTTCCTTCCTCGTCTATACGCGGAAACACAAGCTTTATATCGAAACGGACGAGACCGAACGGATCTCGTCCTAACAAAACAAGCGCTGACCGAATTCGGTCAGCGCTTGTTCATGTCCTCGATGTCACGCCACCACGTGTTTGTATCGTTGCGTCCGTCGAGCGTGATGCGTTCCCCAATCATCGGAGTAAGTACGTGTTCTTGCGGCAACAACTGCGTCATCTGTTCGGCCGGGTCGTACCAGGCGTGGAATGATAGCGTGAACGCGCCCCAATGGATCGGCAACATCTTATCGGCCCGCACGTCGCGGAACGCCTGAGCCGTCTCTCGTGGCTGCATGTGCACATCCGGCCAACGCTCATCGTATTGCCCGCATTCGAGTGCCGCGAAATCGAACGGTCCGTACTCGTCCCCAATATCTTTAAAGTGAGGACCGTAACCGCCGTCACCGCTAAAGAACAAGCGGTCCGTCTCACCGATGACGACCCATGACGCCCAAAGCGTCGCATTGCGGTCGGTGAGCGATCGACCCGAGAAGTGACGGGCCGGCGCACAGACGAACGTCCACGTCCCGAACTGATACGTGTCGCCCCAATCGCGTTCGACGATGCGTTCGGCCCCGACGCCCCAACGTTTCAAATGGCTGCCGACGCCGAGCGGGACGATGAACATGGCGACTTTGTCTTTGATCGCTTGAATCGTCGCATAGTCCAAATGGTCGTAATGGTCATGCGTCAGCAAGACGACGTCGATTGACGGCAAATCGTCGAGCTCGAACGGCAAGTCCTCGCTGAACCGTTCATTCTTCGCGAACGGGAGCGGTGACGGGCTCCGGCCAAACATCGGATCGACGAGCATCGTCTTGCCGTCCATTTGAACGAGCATCGCTGAATGGCCGAGCCAATAGATGCGGGTGAAGCTCGAGCCGAGTGTCTCGGTTAAGTCGATCGGGACGACCGGCAACCGAACGCTCGGCTTCCGGAGCGAGTCCGGATGCAAAAATTCTTTCGACATCGAGATCATGTCGTCGCTTGAAAACCGCATCGGTGTCTCCAGCTGATTGCGGAACTTGCCGTTGACAAGATTCGGCGACTGGAGCGCTTTTGGCTTGCGTCCGAGCGGCTTATATTGTGTGAGTGCTGTACCCGTCACAGCAGCCAAACCCATCAATGAAACGAGTAGTGTTTTTTTCAAAAATATCCTCTCCTCTATTGCTTATTATACGGCAACATACCGGATTCCCCTGTTTTTGAATACGCAAAAAAGGACGACATCGCGTCGCCCTCAAGATTTCTGTAAAATTTTAATATCGTTGACGATATCCTCGATCGGTACGTCTTGGAACCCTTGGTACGCCTTGACGATTTTTCCGTCTTGATCGACAAGATAGAACCAAGTCGCGTGATCGACTTGCGTGCCTTCGTCGGGCTTGCGGACGAGCGCCTTGAAGTTCTGTTGCGCGAACGCCTCGATCTCATCTTGCGAATAGCCGGTCAAGAACTGCCAGTCGGCTTGCGCCAAGTCATACCCGGACATGAACTGTTTAATCTTATCCGGTGTGTCGACGGTCGGGTCGACGCTGAACGACACGAACTGGACGTCCTCGACGCCTTCTTCGATGAGCGCTTCATTCAGCTTCGTCATGTTGTACGTCATCGGCGGACAAACCGTCTCACAGTTCGTGAACACGAAGTCGGCCATCCACACTTTGCCTTTCAAGTCGTCGAGACTGACCATCTCCTCGTCCTGGTTCATATAGTCGAACGATTCGATCTCCCAGTTGAGCGGGTCTTCGATCTCATTGCCGCAAGCGGCGAGCACAGTGAGTAAACTCATAAGCCCGATCAGCATCCATTTTTTCAAACGTTCCATCCCCTTACTTGTCCGTTTTTATGTTGAGCAATAATACCGTGATGAGTGTGAACGCCGTGAGCGCGAGGAACGGGATCGTCACGAAGCCGAACCAGTTGATGTACTGCACGTTACACGGCACGCCTTCGACACACGGTTTGATGTCGGCAAAACCGGGTACTTTTTGCACGAGATAATGGTAAAGTGAAATCATACCGCCGCCGATTGCTAGCGGCAATACATATTTCTTCACTTGACGATCGTTCGTGAATACAGCCATACCGAGCACGAAGACGAGTGGATACATGAAGATACGTTGGATCCAGCACAGTTCGCACGGGACGAACTCGCGAATCTCACTGAAGTATAAACTGCCGAGCGTCGCCGTGAGCGCGACGAGCCAAGCGAGATACAAGCCGTAGCGGCTCAAGAACGACTGCTTCATGGTGCCCCTTGTTCAATCAATCGTTCGATCGCCTCATAGTCGAACGGGTCTTCTAGCATGACGCCGTTGATCATGATCGACGGCGTGAACTGGACCCCGTATTCTTTGACGAGTCCGTCATCTAGACTCACCTGTTCGAGCACGCTCGAGTTTTCATTCAAGTCGTCTTCGAACTTCGCCATGTCGACCGACGTCGTCTCGCCTGCGATCTGCTTCAACCGCTCGACCGTGACCCACGCCTCGTCGTGCTGCTGGCTCGCCGGTTGCGCGTCATAGAGTGCCTTATGGAAGTCCCAGAACGCATCCGGGTCTTGCTTATAGACCGATTCTGAAGCGAGTGACGCCAAAATCGACTCTTGTCCGTGGAACAAGACGTTGATATAGCTGAAGCTCGCGTCACCCGTATCGATATAGTCCGCCTTTAGCTGCGGATAGATCGTCTCGCCCCATTGTTTACAAGACGGACATTTGTAGTCCCCGAACTCGACGACCGAGACCGGTGCGTCCGCTTCCCCGAGCGTCGGTTGCCCGTCTGTCGGCACGTGCTCGCTCGTAGCCGGCGGCGCTGTCTCTGCCTGCTCGGCCGGTCGGTTCAAGAGAACGACCACGACCGCGATGAGTGCGACCGCGATGAGCGTCCCGACGACCAATGCTTGATTTTGTTTCATTCGTCTCACCTCTATTTTTATCGATTCGTCTTTCATTATAGCGAAAGCGCTATCCGATTCCACGAAATCGACTTGTTTATTACCGACTTTGCTTCAAGTCGTCCATATTTTGACGATGAATAAAGTGGATGTTTATTGTAGGAGGAATACTTCATGAAATCGTTTTCGATGCGCCTCGGGTTAATCTTGGCACTCAGCATTGCCAGTCTCGTCTTTATTCTAACACTCGCCTTAACGTATACGATCAGCGAACGGTCGGCCGCGTCGCTTGAACGAGAGATCGGGGAACGTCTATCGACGACATCGCATCAGCTCGTCGATAAGCTCGACTTTTATATGTGGTCGCGCTATCAGGAAGTCCAATTGCTCCAAGGACTCGACGCCTTGAACGAACCGCGCGAAAGCCGGGCCCTTCTCGATGAGGTCCAAACGAACATTCCTGCTTTCTCGTGGATGGGGGTGACCGATGCATCTGGGACTGTCACCGCCTCGACGGACGGGATTTTAGAAGGGATGTCAATCGCCGAACGTCCGGTCTTCTCGGAAGCGCAACAACAACCGTTCATCGGGGACGTCCACGAGGCCGTTCTCCTCGCTGAAAAACTCCCCAATCCGAGTGGAGAACCTCTCCAATTCGTCGACATCAGCGTCCCAATCGTGCGCGACGGTGAATTTAAAGGCGTCTTGGCGACCCACCTGAGCTGGGAATGGGGAGAAGAAGTGCTCCAGCACTTTAACCGCACGTTGCACCATCACTCGGACTATACCGACATGTTCGTCGTCAGTGGACGTGACAACACCGTGCTGCTCGGTCCCGATCATCTCGTCGGAACAACGCTCCCGACGACGCTCGAAGACGGTTGGCACGTCGAGACATGGGAAGATGGAACGTCATACTTGACCGGTGTCGCTATCGGAGAAGGGTACGACGACTACGCCGGTCTCGGCTGGAGTGTCGTCGTCCGGCAACCGGTCGACGTGGCGTTCGCCCCCGTCACGTCGCTGCAAAACAACATCTTATGGATCGGGCTCGTCGCCTCGATCGTGACCGCCCTGCTCGGTTGGCTGCTCGCCTTGTTCGTGACGCGGCCACTGCAAAAAATCACCGAGACGGCGACGCTCATGAAGCAAGGAAAAGCGAAGACGTTCCCGCATCAATCCGGCATCCATGAGATCGAGTCGCTCGCGTTCGCCCTTGAGTCACTCGTCACGTCGCTGACCAATTCAGAGACCGAACGGGTCCGCTTCGAATCACTCGCTAACCACGATGTATTGACCGGTCTCGCCAACCGGACGGCGCTCCGTCAGTACTTGAATGACGCACAACTGACAACGAACGACTATATCTGCTTCTATATCGACCTTGACGGCTTTAAAGCAGTCAACGATACGTACGGGCACGCGTCAGGCGACGAAGTGCTAGTCGAGATCGCCGACCGGCTGAAGCAACTGCCTCTCGAAGGGCTATACCCGGTCCGATTGAGCGGAGATGAGTTCTTCCTTCTGTTCGAACGAAACAACCGAAGTGACCGCGACGTCCAGCAGATCGGGGAAGATGCCATCGCCGCGTTGTCCGCACCCGTATCGTTTGACGGCGGGACGGCTGCTGTCGGTGTGAGTATCGGTGCTGCGCTCTGGCATTCAAACACGCCGCCGCATCTCACCATCGAACGGGCCGACCAGGCGCTCTACCGCTCGAAAGCGAGCGGCAAGAACCAGATCACGCTCGATGAGACGCTGCTTGCATAAGAAAGGTCCATGTCACTTGCGACATGGACCTGTTTTTTACGCTTCGAACAACAACTGTTCTGGATCTTCAATCATATCTTTAATGTGTTTGAGGAACGTCACGGCCTCACGACCATCGACGATGCGGTGGTCGTATGAGAGCGCGACGTACATCATCGGACGGTTCTCAATCGTCTCGGCGTCGATCGCGATCGGACGAAGTTGGATCGTGTGCATTCCGAGGATAGCGACTTGCGGTCCGTTCAAGATCGGTGTCGATAAGAGTGAACCGAACACGCCGCCGTTCGTGATCGTGAACGTGCCGCCAGTCAGGTCGCTAAGCCCGAGCTTATTGTTGCGCGCCTTGTCGGCAAGATGGATGATATCCTTCTCGATCTCGCCAAAGTTTTTACGGTCCGCTTCCCGGACGACCGGGACGACGAGTCCGTCCGGTGCCGATACGGCGATGCCGATGTCGTAATATTTCTTCAAGACGATCTCGTTGCCTTGAATCTCAGCGTTCAAATACGGCATCCGTTTCAGAGCCGCGACAGCCGCTTTCGTGAAGAACGACATGAAGCCGAGTTTGACGTCGTTATCTTTAATGAACTTCTCTTGGCGACGTTTCCGGAGCGCCATGACCGCCGTCATATCGATCTCGTTGAACGTCGTGAGCATCGCCGCCGTCTGTTGGACTTCGACGAGACGGCTCGCGATCGTTTGACGACGACGCGTCATCTTGATGCGCTCTTCGTCTTTGCCGCTCGCGACCGGTTGTGGTGCCGCAACCGGTGCTTTCGGTGCTTCTGGCTTTGGAGCCGGTGTTGCGTTGTGGTTCGACACGTCATGGACGTTGATGCGGCCGATTGGGTCGTTCGTCTGAACGGCCGAGAGGTCGATCCCGCGCTCACGAGCGAGCTTGCGTGCCGCCGGTGTAGCGATCGGGCCTTTACCTGGGCTTGCCACGTGCTCTTCACGACGCTCGACTTTTTTCGCTTCGCCGACTTCTTCTGTTTTCGTCTCAGCTGGAGCCGGAGCAGCTTCTGTCGCTGCTTCCGTCTTCGTCTTCGTCGCAACGGCCGTGCCGCCGGCTGAACCTGAACTTAAGCGGGCGATGACTTGACCGACTTGGACCGTGTCGCCTTCCCCGGCGAGTTGTTCTTCTAACGTTCCCGACTCATCGGCCGGCACTTCGATGTTGACTTTGTCTGTCTCGAGCTCGACGATGGCCTCCCCTTTTTCAACATGGTCGCCTGGCTGCTTGAGCCAAGACGCGACCGTTCCTTCCGTAATGGACTCTGCTAATTCCGGTACTTTAATTTCGATCACAATGAGTTCCCCCTTAACTTATTTACGATCTTTTTGGTATGTGCTCGCTCCAGCCGCACTTGAGACGGCGTCACGGGATAAGGCTTCACGGATGATGCGTGCTTGTTCTTGTTTGTGTGCTGTCGGATTTCCTTCAGCCGGGCTTGACCGGCGACGGCGCCCGATGTAACGGACGTTCAGACGGTTCGATGTCACCGCTTCAAGACGCGGCTCGATGTATGTCCAAGCTCCCATGTTTTTCGGTTCTTCTTGTACCCAGACGATTTCTTTGGCGTTTGGGTAGCGACTGATGACGTCGCGAATCTCACGGACCGGGAACGGATAGATTTCTTCGACGCGGATGATGTGGAGGAAGTCGAGTGACTCCTCTGATTTCATCGTCGCTTCTTGCAGATCGATCGCCATCTTCCCTGAACAGAAGACGAGGCGTTCGACTTTGTCCGGCTGTTCGCCAAGACCTGTTTGTTCGACGATCGGGCAGAAGCTGCCATCTGACAACTCTTCGACCGTTGAGGCTGCAAGTGGATGACGAAGCAGGCTCTTCGGTGTCATGATGATCATCGGTCGGATTTGCTCAGTACCAAGCATCTTCGCCTGACGACGCAAGATGTGGAAGTATTGGGCAGCCGTCGACAAATTAGCGACCGTCCAGTTCTTTTCACCGGCGAGCGTCAAATAACGTTCCATCCGCGCGCTCGAGTGCTCCGGACCTTGTCCTTCGTAACCGTGCGGCAATAGCATGACGAGACCCGATTTTTGACCCCATTTCGCACGACCAGCCGAGATGAACTGGTCGAACATGACTTGGGCCGAGTTGGCAAAGTCACCGTACTGCGCTTCCCACAACACGAGCGTATCTTGTGCGAACACGTTATAGCCGTATTCAAAGCCGAGCACCGAGCCTTCCGAGAGCGGGCTGTTGTGCACCGTGAACGAGGCTTTCGCCGTCGACAACTCGTGGAGTGGCGAGAATTTCTTGCCGGTCTCGACGTCGTTCAACATGATGTTACGTTGCGCGAACGTACCGCGCTCTGAATCTTGACCGCTCAAACGGATCGGTGTCCCGTCCGAGATGATCGAGGCGTAGGCGAGCGTCTCGGCATGGCCCCAGTCGATCTTCCCGTTATCCCCGAACGCGTCACGACGACGGTCGAGTACTTTTTGAAGCTTATGGAACAAGCCGAACCCTTCAGGCCAGACGAGCAGCTCATCGTTCAACTGTTGCAACAAGTCGCGTTCGACTGCCGTATCGACGTAAGGGAATCCTTTATAGACTGCTTCCGGCAAGACGATGTCCGCATCTTCTTCCTCAGCCGGGACGAGGTCGCGCGCTGACTTCAAGCGATCTTCAATCGATTGTTCGATCGTCGCTTTGTCTTCTTTCGTCATGACGCCTTCTGCTTCGAGAAGATCGGCATAGACGTGACGGACCGATTGATGTTCTTTGATTGCTTTGTATAGAACCGGGTTCGTGTTCATCGGCTCATCCATCTCGTTGTGTCCATAGCGGCGGTAGCCGACCAAGTCGACAAGGATGTCTTTATGGAACTTGGCACGGTATTCGCTGCACAATTTCGCGACGGCGACACACGCTTCCGGGTCGTCGGCGTTGACGTGGAAGACCGGGATCTCGTAGCCTTTGGCGATATCACTCGCATAACGTGTCGAGCGCGAGTCGCTCGGGTCCGTCGTGAAGCCGATCGTATTGTTGGCGATGACGTGAACGGTGCCGCCTGTCCGGTAGCCCGTCAAGTTTGTCATGTTGAGCGTCTCAGCGACGATGCCTTGGCCTGGGAACGCGGCGTCCCCGTGGATCAAGATCGAAGCAGCCTTGTCATCGTGTTGGACCGGCATCCCTTTTGCAGAGCGGTCGTCTTGGGCGGCACGCGTGTAACCTTCGACGATCGAGCCGACGAATTCAAGGTGGCTCGGGTTGTTGGCGAGGTTTAAGCGGACTTCTTTCTTCTCATCTAACACGCGGCGATCGAGTCCAAGATGGTATTTCACGTCGCCCGACCAGCCGAAGTTGATGCCAATCGAACCTTCTGACGGAATGAGTTCTTTGTTCGGTGCGTGCTGGAACTCGGCAAAGATCATTTCGTACGGTTTACCGAGCACATGGGCGAGGACGTTCAAACGTCCACGGTGTGCCATCCCGATGTTGATGTGTTCCGAACCGCTCGAGATGAGCCGTCCGACCATCGCGTCAAGGAGTGGGACCATGCTGTCGAGTCCTTCGATCGAGAAACGTTTTTGTCCGACGTACGTCTTATGAAGGAACGATTCAAACAGTTCCGTCTCGGCTAAACGCTCGAACAATTCGAGTCTCTCTTCTTTTGAATACGCGGCTTTCAATGCGCCTTGCTCGATGCGGCGGCGAATCCAGCGCTTCTCTTCCATGTCATCCAAGTGGCGCAACTCGATGGCGACCGTCCCTGTATAGACGTCGAGTAAATGACGGACGAGTTCAAGTGCGTTCGCGCCGGGCTTCGGCACGTCTTCTGACAGTAAGTGTGCCGGGATCTGCTCGAGGTCTGACTCGTTCAACCCGTAACGGTCGAACGCAAACAACCCGTGCTCACGCGGATGGTCTTTGAGCGGATAAATATCAGCCGCTTTATGACCGAGCGCCCGGATGTCGTTGACGAGCCGTGTCGCTGCCACGACTTTTTCCAAATCAAATGAAGCGACCGGTGCGACCGGTACCGCTTGTTCGGGTGAACCGTTCTCATCAAAGTAACGACGCGTCTCCGCATCGACCGATTCTCTGTCTTCCAAATATTGCTCGTACAATTCAACGATGTAGCCTAAGTTTGGACCATAAAATGTTTGCGATTGCTCGCGACCGTTCGACGACTCTCCCATTGAATAAATCCCCCTGTCCGTTCCTATGCGCCCGATGTGTGAACGCTTTCATTTTTTAAGGCCGCGCGAATCAGTTCATCCAGCTGATTCAGGCCGTGAAAAGAGCCAAATCTTGCCTCTTACTCTCTTCTTCATACTACACCTTTCCAGGTCGAAAGACCCTTTCAAATTCACAATTCGTCCATACTAATTCAATAAGTTTTACTTATCGACTAATTGTGAAACTTGTCGTTTGATTCAATTGTTTCAAAAAAAGGTGAAACCTTCTTTCAGTCTTGTCGTATACAATGTTAGCAAGCTTGGAAATAAATCTCAACGAAAGCAAGGTGACAACATGTTATCCGTCCAAAATGTCCACAAAAAACTGGGCCAGACGAACGTTCTGACCAACGTCAGCTTCGAAGTCACACCCGGCGAAATCTTCGGCTTCCTCGGTCCGAACGGTGCCGGAAAGACGACGACGATCCGTATCATCACCGGTCTAATGCCGGCAACGCACGGCACCGTTACCGTCGACGGGTTCGACGTATCAACCGATCGCCAAGAGGCGCTCAGTCGCATCGGTGCCATCGTCGAAAACCCGGCGTTCTACCCTTACTTGACTGGTCGAGAAAACTTGATCCACGCCAAGAACTTGATCCCCAATTTGAAAAAAGTCGACTTGAACGCCCTCGGGGCACTCGTCGGGCTCGAATCGAAGCTCGACATGAAAGTCAAACAGTACTCGCTCGGGATGAAGCAGCGGCTCGGGATCGCCCGTGCGCTCCTCCACAATCCGAAAGTGCTCATTCTCGATGAACCGACGAACGGGCTCGACCCGGCCGGCATCGCCGACCTGCGCAACTACTTACGGCATCTCGCCGAGCACCGCGGCATCGCCATCTTGATCTCGAGCCACCTGCTCAGCGAGATGGAACTGATCACGGACCGGTTCGCAATCATCGACCACGGTCAAATCAAATCGGTCCAAGACGGGACGACGCGTGAAGAAGGCGTCATTCTATGTAAAGTATCACGCGAGCAAATGAACGAGGCGCTCGACGCGGCCGCCATGCTGTTTGACGATGTGAAAATCGTTCAGCAATCGGCTGAGACGTTCCTTGTCCCCCGCCCTGAGACGGATATCCCGGTTCTATTGAAACGACTCATCAATCAAGACATCAACGTCTTCCAAATCGGGATGAAGTACGAGACGCTCGAGGATCAATTCCTCAAAGTGACGAAGAAAGAAGGAGGAACGAACAATGCGTTCATTACTAGCCAATGAGTTTATGAAATGGCGGCGCACGATCAAGCCGCTGATCGCCCTCGGCATGTATACGGGGATTATCATTTTAACGTACGTCATCGTCACGAGTGGAAACGAGTCGGGAGATGCGACAACGTTCGTCAACTATGCCACGATGGCCGCGATGACGTTCCTCGGTATCTTCACGATCGTGTTCACCGCTGAGATGATCGGGAATGAACTGAAGTTCGACACGTTGAAACACTTGCTCATGAGTCCGTACTCCCGTGACCGGATCTTGCTGTCGAAACTCGTTGCCGCAATCCTAATCATGCTCGCCCAGTTCGTGTTCATCCTTGCCGTGACGTATGGCTTCGCTTTGACGCTTGACGGGAACTTGACGTTCGAGCAGTTCCGTAACGTCCTACTTAGCGTGTCGAGCGGCGTGTTCGTCATCTTCTTGACGCTCATGTTCTCGGTCGTCTTCAAATCGGTCGGTGTCGTCATTGGGTTCACCGTGCTCGCGAACTTCGTCTCGACGATGATCGGCGGCCTCCTCATCGCATGGAAGCCGGCCATTGCTAAATGGATCGTCTTTTTGCACACGGACTTGTCTATCTATTACCAAAGTCCAGGCTTCATGGAGACGATGGACGTGACGATTTGGTTCTCAGCGTTTTACGTATTGATCCATATTATCGCCTTCTATATCATCACGGCGTTCATGTTCCGCAGCAAGACATTCGCGGAATGACCTGCCCCTCTCTATGAACGTGACAAAACCTCTGACTGTCGGACACACAATCCCAACATTTCAGAGGTTTTTTTGTTTGATGATACGGTATTCTAGGTATAGAAACGTTAAAGGAAGTGGTATGATGTATCTCACAATCGGATTATCGCTAGTCGTCTGCTTGATCGCCCTCGTCTTCACGATCATGGTCGGTCTCGGAAAAGACAAATCAGACTATAGCCAAAAGAAAAGCTGGTCGCTCGTGTCTTGGACGTATATCGTCCTATTCCCGGTCTCATTCGTGGCGCTCGGACTGCTATACTATTTCATCACTCGATGACTCGTTCATCGGGTTTTTTTGTGGTACGTTTTTGCTAATGGAAAAGAGGTGTCCCTTTGAGTCGATTCGAGAAACTATACCCCATATTCATACTTCTATCTGTTGTGACTGGTCTCGCGTTCGGGACGATCGAGACGCTGCGTCGAATCGCGGACGGTGCGATCGTTCCATTGCTCATGGCGATGCTATTCTTTACGTTCATTCAAATCCCGTTCGCCCAAATCCGGCATTCGTTTTCAAACCGCACGTTCACGATCACGAGTCTCGTCCTCAACTTCGTCTGGACACCCGTATTCGCATTTGCACTCGCGAGCGTCTTCTTGTCCGACCACCCGGCGCTTTGGATCGGGTTCATCATGCTCATGGTCACGCCATGCACCGATTGGTATATCGTCTTCACCGGTCTCGCTAAAGGCGACGTCGTCGCTTCGCTCAGCATCTTGCCGCTCAACCTTATACTTCAACTCGCGCTGTTACCGGTCTATCTTTATGTTTTGACAGGAACGTCGAGCGTGATCTCAGTTTCGGTGTTACTACATAGTCTAGCCGTTTTAGCGATCCCGCTCGGCTCAGCGATTGGACTGAGGTACTTCCTCACCAAGTCGAACCAGTTGCGGCGGCTCGAACGGGTCAGCTTATGGCCAATCTTCTTGTTAAGTCTCGCCGTCATGTCGATCTTTGCCTCACAAGGACGGCTCTTGATCGAGCACGTCTCGATCCTCGGATTGTTAATTGCACCGTTGCTGTTATTTTTCATCGTCAATTTTGTCATAAGCCGCCGTGTCGGCAAGAAACTGTTGCGTGAAGACGCGGCCGTGACGAGCCTACAAATGACAACGCTCGCCCGGAATTCACCGATCGCGCTCGCCATCGCGACGACCGCATTCCCGAACGAGCCGCTCATCGCCCTCGTCTTGGTCATCGGGCCGTTGATTGAATTGCCGGTGCTCGTCGCCGCTTCCTTCGTGATCCGGCGACTAAATCGAGCCGAACGTCGACTCGGTTAGCGCACGAGCGTCGGTTTGACGGCGAATGAGGCGGCGAGGATGCCGATGACCGGGAAGACGAGCGAATACCAAATGATCGACTCGTAGTTGCCGAATAGATCGTAGGCGATCCCGAACGGCAACGGTCCCACCGCCGAGCCAAGTACCATGACCGACGTCGCCAGCCCGCTGATGCTACCGAGCGCGGCCCGACCGAAGTAGTACGGCCAAACATAGTTCAAAGCGATGCGCTCAAAGCCGTTACTGATGCCCCAGACCACACCGAACAAAATCGCGATTGAGAACGTCGACGTATATTGCAGGATGATCATGAAGATGATCTCGGTCACAAAAATACCGATCAATACATAATTGATTTTCACGACGTCGATGAGCCGTCCCGCGATGAACGTCGCCGGGAAACCGAGAACCGCCATCAAGCTCAAGACGAGTGCGGCCGTCGCTGGTGGTAGGCTCTGCTCTTCAAAGATTGAGATCAAGTGGAACGTGATTGCCGTGTTGACGAGCGCCGGGATACCGATGCACGACAAAATCAGCCAAAATGCGCGTGTCTTGAGCGCTTCTTGGAACGTGAAATCGACGTCGATATGAACCGGTGTCGTTGTCGATTTGTTGCTCGGATGAGGGTTCGTCCCTCCGTCCGGCAACAGTCCGATGTCTTCTGGGCGGTTGCGGACGAAACGATAAGCGAGCGGTGTGAACAAGACGAGCACGAGCAGTCCCCACACTTGCCACGTCGTTTGCCAACCGATCAAACCGACGAGCCAAACGTTGAGTGGCGGAAAGACGGCGGCACTTAAAAACCCACCGATTGCCATATAGCTGAGCGCTTGGCCACGCTTCGTGATGAACCATTGTGGGACGAGCGTATTCGGGACGAGCGTCATCGACCCTTGTCCGAATAGACGGAGCATCCAGATGCCGAAGAAGAGCATCGTCAAGTTCGTGACGTAACTGTTGAACAGACAAGCCGCCGCCAGCAGTATCGAGGCGATGACCATCATCGCCCGTTGCCCGAAACGGTCGATCAACCGACCGACGAAAAATAAACAGGCGGCCGACGCGAGCGTCGCGGCCGAATAAACGCTCGATACTTCAGAGCGCGACCAGCCGAAGTCGGTTATGTATTGGTCGATAAAAACGGAGATAAAGTACGTCTGACCGGGACCTGAGAAAAATACACCGAGGCCCGCGATCATGACCATATACCATCCGTAGTAGGATGGTTTTCGAAGACCTTTCATGTTTTCTGCCCCTTTCGTTATGTAAAATAAAGCGTTCAATCCTCATCTTACAAGAATTGAACGTTTTTTTCTGCGTTTTATTTTTTTCTTTCCGCTCGCTTGGCAAACCGGACATTCCTTAACGAACGGAAATCCTTTCATGATGGGAACGGTCCCGATCCCATCGCACTCGGGACAAATGATTTTCACACTCATCTCATCACCTCCTGCTTGGCCTCATCAACACGTTCACATCATTTAATAGCGACGGCAATTCCAATCGGATAATGTACCGCTTCTCGTTTCGGTTCGATCAGCACGCCACGTTGGTAATAAAAATCTGTCGAACTGAATGACGTGAAAAGCGCCTTAAACTCTTGATCGGTAAATTGATGAACGTGGAACGGTTCGTTCGTCGGTTTACCGATGCCTTGACCGAACGGCGTCGACAAGACGAGCATGCCACCCGGCTTTAACAATTCTGAAACGTTCGCCATGAACCCTGCAAAGTCTTCAACGTGTTCGATTGTCTCAAAACTGACGATACAGTCGAACGTGCCGAGTTGATCTGGTAGCGTCCGGTCGAGCACGTCTCCGACAATATACTTCACTTTCGGGTGAAAATAACGACCTTGCGCATATCGAATCGCATCTTCTGAAATATCGAGCGCGACGACCTCAGCGACCGATTTTTTTTGTATCTTCGCAATCAATTGACTGCCAAACCCGCTCCCGCTCGCAAAATCGAGCACACGTCCTTCGAGAAACAACGCGGCGAACTGATAGCGGGCGATATGTTCGAGCAACATGCCGTTCATCGGGTTCATTTGATCTGGGATGACCCGCTCTCCCGTATAATCTAATGTCATAAGCTCCTCCTTTTTTTACACAGCAAAAGCGCCACGAAAGTTTCGTGGCGCTGTCTGTTAACGAACGATGATCACAGGTGACAACGATCGTTTAGCAAGCTTGTGGCTAACACTGCCCAATACGAACTCTTGGAACGTATTGAGACCACGCGAGCCGACGACCACGAATTCAAACGGTTCATGGTTGGCGTAGTTGACGAGTTCAACGTCAGGTTCGCCGCGGAGTTCGATATACTCGTACGAAACGCCCGCTTCGGTGATCGCATCGAAAAACACTTGAAGACGTTGTTTCCGTCTCACTTCAAGATCGATTTTACCCGTCGATTGAAGGGCGCTTTCTTTTGATTCTTTCGGTGACACGACATGGACGACATCGATTGAAGATGATGTCACTTTGGCGAGTTCGACCGCTTTTTGGGTGGCACGCATCGAATGGTCTGAACCATCAATCGCTAGAAAGATTTTACTCATTGTAAGTTCCCCCTTTTAGTGGCCGACGTTCGCATCTTGTTGACGAAGATGGAGCGCCAGCGTGTTCAACAGCTTCTCTGAATCTTTGTTCAAGTTTAACAGTTCTGGTTCGATTCCGACCGTCCGATATTTGAAGACGACTTTATCGATGGCCCCGATGGCCGAATCGTCCCAAAGGTGGGTGTTGGAGAAGTCGATACTGACTTGTTTCACATCTGCTTCGACATCCTCTTCGACATCGAACTGGTTGACAAAGTCAGACGTAGACGCGAAGAATAATTGTCCGTTCACTTCATAGTGAGCACGGTGTCCGTCTTGGTGGCGCTTCAGCTCGACACGCGAAATTTTCGCAGCGAAGATGACGGCGGCCGTCACGATCCCGACAATGACACCGATCGACAAGTCGTGTGTGAGCACGGTCGCGAGTACCGTCGTGACCATGACGAGCGAATCGGTCTTTTGACCTGTCTTGAGCGTTTTGAGTGAGCCCCAGTCGAACGTCGCATAGGCGACGAAGAACATGACACCGACGAGCGCCCCGACTGGAATCAGCATTAAAATGTTACTCATCGTCATGATCATGATGAGGAGCGCAAGTCCTGCCGAGAACGTCGACAAGCGACCCCGTGCTCCAGACGAGACGTTGATGACCGATTGTCCGATCATCGCACATCCTGGCATCGCACCGAAGAAACCAGCGATGATGTTGGCGATCCCTTGACCTTTTGATTCACGGTTCTTATTCGAATCTGTACCCGTCATGTCATCGACGATTTGAGCCGTCAATAGCGACTCAATCAAACCGACAAAGGCGAGCGAGAACGAATAAGGCAAGATGATCATAAGTGTCTCGAGTGTGAGCGGGAGGTCCGGCAAGAGGAACATCGGCAGCGTTGCCGTGATCGTCCCCATATCTCCGATCGTTTTCGTCTCAAGTCCCATAAAGAACACGAGCAACGTCATCGCCACGATGGCGACAAGCGGCGCCGGGATTGCTGACGTAATGCGCGGGAACAGAAGGATGATTGCAAGCGATGCTGCAACGATGGCCCACATGATCCACGTCTCGCCTCCAAATTGCGGAAGCTGGGCTTGGAAGATCAAAATGGCAAGGGCGTTAACGAAGCCGACCATAACCGCACGCGGGATGAACTTCATTAAACGAGCTATACCAAGAAAACCAAGCACGATTTGGATAATACCAGCTAGTATCCCTGCAGCGAGCAAGTACTGAAGTCCATAATCTTTTACGAGATCGACGACAAGGAGTACCATCGCACCCGTCGCGGCCGAAACCATCGCGGGGCGTCCTCCTGTAACTGAAATGACCATCGCGATGATAAAGGACGCATATAGTCCTACCATCGGGTTTAATCCAGCGATCAGTGAGAAGGCGATTGCCTCCGGAATGAGTGCAAGGGCCACGACGATCCCTGCCATTACTTCGACTCGAACGTTTCCGAGCCATTCTTGTTTTACCGTATTCAATTTTTCCAAATGAACACACCTCTCTATAAAAATTTTTAAATTGATTTCTGACTCTCACAGAAATCAACTTAATTAAATTATAGGGGCCGTATTCACAGTTCGTTCATAACTTCACAACAACTCAGATATTACCCGAGAATGAGCACGATGGCAACCGATGAGCCTCAACTTTTTCCGAGCTATCTGCGAGCGGATTCGTTCATTTTTATAAGACTATAACGACACACCGCGTTCTCTCTCTTCAATTTCTCTCGCTGTTTCGACTTCGTATTCCCCTTCACACCAACCATGTAATCGCTTACCTCACCTACCCTAATTTCCACCATAGTCGATCCGGTTTCGCCGCCGATTTATTTTTCAGACAACAAAAAAGAGAGAAAAGATTTTTAAAATCTTTTCTCTCGAGTGTTTAGTTATTTTCTTTAAAGCGAAGCAAGTCCGAATAGATGATCTTATCGTTCATCTCAAGTACTTTGTTCGCCTCGTCTTCAAGTGGCGTACATACTTTCGCGTCATCGACGACTTCTCCTGTCTCGGCGTCATAACACGTTGACTGGGTGAACAAATAGTCGCTTGTCACGATCGTACCGTCACGGAAGATGGCGCGATCGTTGCGTTCTGGCGCGAACAAGTCGTTACCGAATCCGATTTGATCAGACGTATCGAACCCGAGCAAGTGTTGAATCGTCGGGTTCAAGTCGACGTGGCTCCCGATCGTCTCATGGACTTCACCTTGACCTTGACCAGGCAAATGAATCGCGAGCGGGACAGACTGGAGTTTTGCCACGTCATATGGCGTCAACTCATCTTTTCCGAGCAAGTCGGCCATGGCAGCGTTATGGTTCGTCGAGATACCGTTATGGTCACCATAAACGACGAAGATCGTATCGTCCCATGTCCCGTTCTTTTTCAACTCATCAATGAACAACCCGAGGGCGTAGTCTTGATACGCGAGCGCTTGCGGGAAGTTATTGAGCGTCGTCGAGTTCGTCTCGAATTTCGGAACGAGTTCATGGTCCGCACTCGGCATTGTGAACGGGAAATGGTTCGTCAGCGTGATGAACTTCGCGAAGTAAGGTTCCGGCAGTTCTTCGAGCATCGGTACCGACTGTAAGAAGAATTCATCGTCGAGGAGACCCCATTCCGTCATGTTGGCCGGGTCGCCTAAATCGTAGCTCTTCTCATCAAAGAACTCATCGACGCCGATGTTTTGATACATCTGGTCGCGGTTCCAGAACGATTTGTTGTTGGCGTGGAACACCGCCGAATAGTAGTTGTCTTCTTTGATGACACCAGGAAGCGCATCATATTCGTTGTCGGCGTTCGTGAAGTAGACGCCGCCACGCGACAATCCGTACAGCGAGTTGTCGAGCGCGAACTCAGAGTCCGACGTCTTCCCTTGACCGGTCGTATGGTAATAGTTCGGCCAGAAGTGAGACTCGTCGATCAACTTGTTCAAGTTTGGCGTGATGTACTCGCCGTTCGAAGCTTTCATATTGTGCGTAAAGCTCTGTGTCGATTCGAGCGAGATGGCGATGACGTTCTTGCCTTTATACTTCCCGAACATGTCCGGGTCCGGCGCCGCATAGTTCTGACGCGTGTAGTTCTCGACTTCATCGAGTTCAGAACCGTCCGCGAGCGCTTTTTGCGCCGATGTCTTCGTTTGAAGCATCGCGTCATAGACGTGGAAGTTGAACGTACCTAAGTTTTTAACAAGCAGTTCACGGTCGAACGAACGCGTCAACAGTTCTGGGCGCTCCGTCTCTGCGAGGACAAGGTTAAAGCCGAACACGGCGGCAGCTGCACCGAACGTGAGCAACACGCGGCGTTGTGACGCTTTGCCTGTCTCTTTTAGTTTCCAGAGCAAGAACGGAAGCACGACGAGATCTCCTAACAGAAGCAAGTCTTTCCATTCAAGCAACGACAGGAATGACGACGATAACGTCTCTAGGTTCGACGATTGGAACAATAACGGCACAGTCAAGAAGTCCGTGAACTCACGGTAGTAGGTTGTATCCGCAAACAAGATGAGCGAGGACACCGTGTAAAGACCGTATAGCGCCCACTTCCGTTTATTGCCTCCGAAGAAGAAACTAAAGGCAAACAAGAACAACGTGAAACTTAACGGGTTGATGAACAGAATGAACGCTTGGACCGCGTTCTCAGGTGGCATGTTAAAGAAGAACTGATACGCAATCAGTGACTTCGTCCATAACAGGATCGTAAATATCCAAAACAGGCGATGCGTCCGGAACGAGTCGGTTGCCGCGTGACGGAACCGCTCTAATTTCCCGTTCGATTGATTCGTGTGATTCATTCAAACACTCCTTAGGTCATTTTCATATGGTAAGTTAGTGCGTCGACTAACAAACGTACAGACGTATAAAGAGTATTTTAACGTTCTTTTGAACTTAATTCAACTTTTTGACGTTTACAATGCTACATAAACTTAACAATTTCATTGCAATCTTCATCTAAAAAAGGCTATCGAGTGAACTCGATAGCCTTTGAAACACGATTCATTTAGCCGATGATGTCCATCCAGATCTTGACCGTACTCGCTAAAATGAGCAACGCCAAAATCATCTGGAGCGACTTTGTCTTCATATTTTTCCCGATGTTCGCCCCGATCGGTGCCGCAATCAAACTCGCGATAATCATGACGAAAGCCGGTTCCCAGACGATTTGGTCGGTGATGATCTTACCGGCTGTCGACCCGATCGATGAGATGAACGTGATCGCAAGCGAACTCGCGATCGCCATCTTCGTCGGGATACGGAGCACGACGAGCATGATCGGCATCAAGATGAACGCTCCAGCCGCTCCGACGATCCCGGCTGCGATCCCGACGATAAACGCCGAACTGGCCGCGATCAGTTTATTGAACGTGACTTGGTCGAGCGGCAAGTCTTCGACGTTCGCTTTCGGCAAGAACATCATGATCGTCGCAATCGTCGCGAGGACCGCATAGACGACGTTGATCAAGTTCTCCGACAACAGCGTCGAGCCGTAGCCCCCGATGAAACTTCCGATCAAGACGGCGACACCCATATACAGGATGAGTTGTTTATTCAAATAGCCGCCTTTACGATATGCGTAAATCCCACCGATCGTCGCGAAGAACACTTGAATCGCGCTGATCCCAGATACTTCGTGCGCGCTGAACGCCGCGAAGCCAAGAAGCGGCGGAATGTACAACAACATCGGATATTTGATGATTGACCCGCCGATCCCGACCATCCCTGAGATGAATGATCCGATAAAGCCGATCAAAAAGATTGTGATGATAAACTCTAACTCCATACTAGCTCCTCCAGTTTCCTACCCTATTAGATAAGTAAGTTTTATTTCTGTTCCCAAGCGATCATACCGCCTGAGACGTCATAAATTTCCGTATAACCTCGATCCTGCAACAACTCGGCCGCCTGGGCGCTTCGATTGCCACTGCGGCAAATAATATAGATCGGTTCATCTTTCGCATAAGGTAATTCGGTTTCATTTAATGAAGAAAGTGGTGCGTTCACCGCTCCTTCGATATGCCCCCCCTCGTATTCATCTAGTTCACGGACGTCCAACAAGGTTATTTCTTCGTTTTCCAATCTGTTTTGTAGTGTTTCGACGTCGATTTGGGTGATTCCATCCTCTTTCGAAGTGAAAACTACGATTCCGACAGTCACAATCACTAAAATCGATAAGATGATCGTTAATTTACGCAATTTTTGACCTCCAATTCTTTTCCTTGCATTGAGTATACCTTAGGGGGTATATTAAAAACAACGAAAGTTACTCACTTTAAACATAACTTGATTAGAAAAGGGGATTAATACCACATGAAGACGATTACGACGACTGAATTAGAAACATTGCTAAGCACGGATGAAACGCTCAACTTGATCGACGTTCGTGAAACGGATGAATTTGCAGGCGGACACATAAAACAAGCGAAAAACGTACCGTTGTCTGACTTCAGTGCGAAAGTCGATGAGCTCGACCGCACGAAACCGATTCATGTCATCTGTGCGGCAGGCGGACGCAGCATGAACGCGTCAGCTTACCTCGACTCACTCGGCTTTGACGTCATCAACGTCGACGGCGGCATGATGAGCTGGACAGGCGAAACGGTTTAATCACTTCTTAATTAATATAAAGCAGCACAACAACTAACGTTTACAGTCAACTATTCTAGGGGGTATATCATATGTTATTACGTTATTTCTATGATCAAAAATTAGCACAGGCATCTTACATGGTCGGTTGCCAAATGACCGGCGAAGCGGTCGTCATCGACCCGGCTCGCAACATCACACCGTACTTGCAAGAAGCTGAAAAAGAAGGCATGACGATCGTCGCGACGGCTGAGACACACATCCACGCCGACTTCGTCTCAGGTTCGCTCGAACTTGCGAAACGCACTGGCTCGACAGCCTACTTGTCAGATGAAGGTGACGCGTCATGGAAATACGCGTTCGCGAAAGACATCGACTCGAAACTCGTCAAAGACGGCGACACGTTCCAAGTCGGTAACGTCACGCTCGAAGTCATGCACACACCAGGCCACACACCGGAACACATCTCGTTCTTGCTCTATGACCGCAACCAAACGCAACCGATGGGTATTTTCACAGGCGACTTCGTCTTCGTCGGCGATATCGGACGCCCTGACCTGCTCGAAGAAGCGGCCGGCGTGAAAGGAACGACGGCCATCGGTGCCGAGCAAATGTTCCACTCGCTTAACAAGTTCAAGGCTCTCCCTGACTTCGTTCAAGTCTGGCCTGGCCATGGTGCCGGCAGCGCTTGCGGGAAAGCGCTTGGCGCGATCCCAACGTCAACGGTCGGTTATGAGAAAGCGACGAACTGGGCGCTCCAAATGACGGACAAAGACGCATTCATCAAAGAGTTGACGACAGACCAACCAGAACCGCCGAACTACTTCGCGATGATGAAAAAAGTGAACAAAGAAGGCATCCAAGTGACGAACGAGATCGCTCGTCCAGAAGTCGTCGGCACGGACCGTCTCGACACACTCGTCGAAGCGACGCAAGTCGTCGACACACGTAGAGGCGAAGACTTCGCGCAAGGTCACGTCCCTGGGACGATCAACATCCCTTACAACACGAAATTCGTCTCATGGGCCGGCTGGCTCGTTAACTTCGACAAAGACATCACGCTCATCGCGAGCGCGGAAGACGTCGAAGAAGTGCAGACAGACCTTCAATCAATCGGTCTTGACCGTCTCCGCTTCATCGTCCCTGTCGAAGAGCTCGGTCAAGAACTATTGACAGAAACGTACACGGACGTGACGGCTGAACAAGCGATCGAATCAGCTGAGAAGAACGACGTGTTCGTCCTCGATGTCCGCAACGCGACAGAATGGAACGCGAGTCACTATGAGAAAGCAGAGCGCATCTTGCTCGGTAAACTCATGCGTGACCACGACGGTCTACCGACAGACAAGACGATCGCCGTCCACTGTGCGTCAGGCGTCCGTTCACGTATGGCCGCGAGTGTCCTTCAATCGCTCGGCTACAAGGATATTCAAAACATCCTCGGTGGCTATGCTGCGATGAAGACCGTCCTCAACGCAGAACAAATCGGCTAATGCTATACTAAAAACAAAGAAAGCGCCCACTCGTTTGGGCGCTTTTTCTCTAGGAGGGATATCGTGATTGCAATCGGTCCACTGAACGTCCGACTCGACCTGCTCGTCTTCATGGTCAGTCTGCTCGGTCTCTACATCGGCTTCAAAAAAATCGGCTTAACGGAAAAAGACCGCGACGCCGTCCTCGGGACGTGGTTCGCCGGGTTTCTCGCCTGGAAACTGAGCGCCATCATCATCGGCCTCGCCTCGACCGGTAGTTTGGCGCTATCGCTGTACGCGACGGGCGGTATCTGGTCGATCCTGATCGCCACTGCAACGATCGGATTTTTCGTCTTTCGGCTTGCTCCCGGGCTTCGGGGCTATTGGCTATTTTCAGCCCTACTTTTATGGTTCGGTGTGACGATCGTCGTGCCGAAGTACGGAACGCTCCCGTTTATCGCGACCGCTCAACCGCTCCATCTGTACACTGCCCTGCTCATCGCAGGCTTAATCGTTGTGACGTGGCGCTGGATGCGCTCGCCATCGGTCGGTGCCTTGCTATGGACGACGGTCGGTGCGTTTGCTATCTGGCTCGTGAGCACGTATGCGACCTCAACGGTGAATCTGCTGTGGCTCATCCCGTTCGCAGCTTTAGTCGGACTCGCCGGGTACGTCGCCAAACCGTCACGCCGCATCGTCCAATCCGGTCTCGGTGTCCTCGTCGCGCTCGCGATCATCAACGCGAGCTTACCGGACGAGACACCAACGCTCGTTGCCGACTCGTCTCAAGCAGCCGGGCTGAACATCGGCCAAGTTCCGCCGAATTTCGAATTGAAACGAACGGACGGGACGACGCTTAACTTAGAAGACTTACGCGGAGAGCGTGTCGTCGTCAACTTTTGGGCGTCTTGGTGCCCGCCGTGCCGGGCCGAGATGCCAGACATGGCCAAGTTTGCCCGCGAGCAAGATGATGTGACGATCGTTGCCGTCAACACGACGACGAGTGAACGTGACGTCGACGAGGCGCGGTCGTTCGTCGCGCCTTATGAAGACGCGTTCCAAGTCGTCTACGATGAGGACGGTGCCGTCGGGAACGCCTACCGGATCCAAGCGATGCCGACGACGTATGTGCTCGATGAAAATGGTGTCATCACAGCCAAACAGTTCGGGGCGATTGACCACGCTTGGCTCAATGCCCATACAAATTGAAAACGAAGGAGCGGCTTTCTCTCGATTGAGATTAGCCGCTCCTTTGTTCGTCTCGAATTGTTTCCTATGACGGGCACTATGCTTCTCTCGTCTGAAACTCAATTGATTCTTTTTTTGTAGTCTTCAAATTCTTTCGATCCTCTCTTTGGAGGTCCAGGATCATTTTGAATGGATAGCCAACCTACTAGACCGATAACAAGGGAAAAAACAAGAATCCCGAGTTGAGAAATCGACACCGACGCCATCAATCGGTCGATGATGTGCAGTATGATATATGTACTCGCGATGTGCAGAAACAGGGCTAACACCCCTGTATGGGATGGGATGATATCGAGAGTAGTCAACGCCTGCAAGCATGCAGATAGAAACAAGTTGGTCGGGATTTCAGAAATTCCATATACGATGAAGAAGAGTAGCAGACTCCACAACGACTCATACTGTAGACCAAGTATCTTCAAAATTAGAAATTCCAAAGATGTAAAGACAACCAGTATGGTTGAAACGATCAATATACAGATTAATAGAGATTTAGTTCCTTTAATTGTGATTGTCTCCCTTCGTTTTTAAGACGACGTATCCCCCAAACTGAAAACCGCCTCCCGGCGGTTTTCTTATTGCTTCAAATAGCCTTGTGTCTTCAAGAAGTCTTTCACATCGAGCCGAGTCGGCTTCGACAACATCCGTCCCATCTGGCCCGTCCATGTATCGCTGCGTTGGTTCGATCCGCGTGCCGCATAGTAGTCGTGAATCGTCTGGTCGTAAGCTGTGAGCTCTTGCTTCAGTTGAATCGGATCAGCGTCGTACGTGTTCTCATGATAGATATGCTCGAGTGGGAGCCGCGGTTTTTGATCCTCGACGTGCGCCGGGACACCGACCGCGAGCCCGAACAGCGGCAACACCCGCTCCGGCAAACCGAGCAACTCTTTGACCGCCGACATATCGTTGCGGATCCCACCTATGTAACAAATGCCTAACCCCATCGATTCGGCAGCGACGACGGCGTTCTGTGACGCGAGCGCGGCGTCGATTACGGCGACGAGTAGCTTCTCATCTGTCTCAAGCGTCGGATTGACGGCGGCTTCTTGCAGTTGCCCGATCAGTTCGTGCCGGTAAAGGTCAGCACAAAAGACGAAGAAATGACCGTTGTCGACGACGTACTGCTGATTGCCGGCAATCTCGGCGAGGCGTGCCTTCTTCTCCGGGTCGGTCACGCCGATAATCGAATACGCCTGGATGAAGCTCGACGTCGAGGCGCGCTGGGCACTCTCGACGATGAGACGGATCTGTTCGTCGGTCAGCGTCTCGTCCGTGAACGAGCGGACGGAGCGGTGGTTCAGTAATGTTTCGATGATTTGATTCATGCAGCTTCCCCCTTTTTTCTTATCTTGGCATACGGGAAGACTCCCGACAATTTTGGAGGCTTTCACTCACGTTTGCACTTCGTAGAGTATCCACGGTAAACAAAAAAACAGAGATACGGTTAGGTATCTCTGTTGCTGATGATTTATTCCGTCACTTGACTCAAGAACGGCGTGATATCGACGTTCAATTCTTTCGACAGGCGTTCCCCGAGGTCGCGGTCGGCACGGTAGAAGTTGCAGATCAAGAGAAGGATCGTCTTCTCATGACGGACTTCTTTAATGTGGGCGACCAAGTTACGTACGAGACCATCTTTCTCGTCTTGCGAGTAGCGGCGGTACACTTCGCCCGCTTGCCCGAAGTCGTTCGTCTTCTCGATTTTCTGACGACCCGTTACTCCTGAAATCGGTTGCTCGGTTTCGATATAAGCCGCATCCGGTTTCGGTGTGTCCTCGTAACGATTCGGCTCGTAGTTGACCGGGCTCGTCTGTTGTTTGAACGGCATCGCACCGTCACGCTGGTTGTTCGACACTTGTGCGAACGGGCAGTTGATCGGGAGTTGGAGATAGTTCGCCCCGATACGGTAACGTTGCGTGTCTGAGTATGAGAACAAACGGCCTTGCAGCATCTTGTCTTCCGATGGTTGAATCCCAGGAACGAGCACGCCCGGGTTGAACCCGACCGATTCCGTCTCGGCGAAGAAGTTGTCGACGTTCTTATTGAGCGTCATCGTGCCGACGAGTTGATACGGTATGACGTCTTCGAACCAGTCTTTCGTCGCATCGAGCGGGTCGAAGTCGAAGTTGTCCATATCGGCCGGATCGAGGATTTGGACGTAAAGGTCCCATTCTGGGAAGTCGCCTTCTTCGATCGCGTTGAACAAGTCGCGCGTCGCATGGTTGAAGTCTTCCGCTTGCACTTTGGCCGCTTCGTCCATCGACAAGTTTTTGATGCCTTGCTTCGGAACCCAACGGAGCTTTATGTACACCGTGTTCCCAAATTCGTTTACCCATTTGAACGAATGGACCGATGAACCGCGCATGTGACGGTACGACGCCGGGATGCCTTCATCACTGAACAAGTGAACGAGCATGCTCGTCGATTCCGGTGTGAGCGACATGAAGTCGAAGAAACGGTCCGGGTCTTGAAGGTTCGTCCGTGGGTCCGGTTTGAGCGAGTGGATCACGTCTGGGAACTTGATCGCATCACGGATGAAGAAGACCGGCAAGTTGTTTCCGACGAAGTCGTAGTTCCCTTCTTCGGTGTAGAACTTGACTGAGAATCCACGCGGGTCACGAAGCGTTTCCGGTGAACCGAGACCGTGGATGACCGTCGAGAAGCGGGCAAAAATTGGTGTTTCTTGGCCAACTTCTTGCAAGAACTTGGCTTTCGTATATCGTTTCATGCTATTTTTAACTTTGAAGACACCGTGTGCTCCGGCACCACGGGCATGAACGACCCGCTCCGGCACGCGCTCACGGTCAAAGTGGGCGAGTTTCTCAATTAGCTGATAATCTTCGAGAAGCGTTGGGCCGCGGCGGCCGGCTGTGATGGAGTTGGCGTTGTCCCCGATTGGAACGCCTTGGTTAGTAGTTAGATGACGATGTTGATCCATATTGTTGCCTCCTCTTAATAATCATTATTACTAAGTTAATAATATTAAAAGATAATAATTATTACAAATAAAACGCTCGAGACGTCTCGAACGTTTTGTAAGCGCTATTATTTTTAGGTGGTTCCATTCTTCTTTTTAATCTGCTCTTTCCGATGGATTTCTGTCACCAATAAGGCAGCGATGACCCCACCGAGCGATCCGGCAATTATATCGACCATCGTGTCATCGTTCCCGTTCCCTTGCATCGTCGTCTGCAACACAATGTCTGACGTGAACTCATACATCTCCCATAGCGCCGCGCCCGCCATCGAGAAGACGACGATGTAGACGAAGAGGAAGCGCTTCGGCATCTCGAGCCGGATGTCTTCATCGAGACGACTAAAGAAATCAAAGCCAAGAAACGCCAAAAACACCCCGCTCAACACGTGCAAAAACGTGTCCCACCATCCATTGCTGTATAATCCGACGATCGAACCCAAATATTGCGAGGCGAACAGGAAAATAATATAGGCGATTTTCATCTTGGCATCGAACTCGGTTTTAAACGCCTTCTCCAACATGAACGGAATCAGTCCCGAGACGATGCCCGCCCCGGCGACACTCGCGTTAAACCACGCCCCTTGAATGATGGACGTGATGAGAATAATTCCCATGAACAAGACGAATCCGAATTCTAGCATACTTCCTCGTGTCAGCTTCATCTTCCGCACCCTCTTTCTCAGAAACTCTCTCTTCACTTATTCCCGTTTCCCTATCAGATTGAACAATCGAGCGGAGGCAGCCATCCTTTATCGACTTGAAAAAAACGAACATATGTTCTATAATTAAGAAAATGATTCAAGGAGGAACTTGTATGCCCATCCATCCGTACTTGAACTTCAATGGGAACTGTCGCGATGCCCTCGAGTTTTATGCACAAGTGTTCGGACAACCCACGCCTGATATCATGGCGTTCGGTGATCAGACTGGTTCGGACGGAGAGGCCGTACCTCAAGACATGGCCCATCTCGTCCTTCACGCTCGGCTCAATGTCCATGGAACATCGCTCATGTTTTCCGATGCGATGCCGGATGGTCCGGTCACGTTCGGTCAAAACATCACGCTTGCCGTCGTGACGGATGATTTGGACGCAATCACTCGTGAGTTTTCTGCTCTATCTGTCAGTGGTCGTATTCTCATGCCGCTTCAGGAAACGTTTTGGAGCAGAGCTTACGGTTCGGTCGAGGATCGGTTTGGCGTCCAGTGGCAGTTCAGTCACGAGGTTTAATCATGACAAAGACCCTATCGCTTCACGCGATAGGGTCTCGTTTATTTCTGGGCGACGAAGAAAATTCGTTCGGCGTTTTGGCCCGGGGCTTGATCCGTGAAGTCGGCCGTGACCGATTTCACGTGGAAACCGGCACCGATGAGCCATTGCATATACTGCCCTGGCTCATACGTCCGCTGTTCGTGCGTCTCTTCGACGCGTTCATACATGCCATCCTCGAGCGCGACGAAAAACGTCAAATCGTGGATGACCGAGAGCGGCTTCTCGCCCGGGTCAGCGAACCAGATGTAAGAACAGTCTTCCCCGTTCGACGCATACGTCTTCTGGTTGAAGAGCGTCTCCATCTTGTTCGGTGAATGGACGTCAAAGATAAACGTCCCGCCCGGCTTCAGCTGCTCATATACCGCCTCGAACGTGTCGACGACGTCGGCCTCGTCCGCAAGGTAGCAAAGCGAGTCACAAAGGATCGTCACGGCATCGACCGGAGCCGGCAGTTCGAGCTCACGCATGTCTTGTTGCCAGAGCGGCAGCGTGACGCCCGCTTCGAGCGCTTTCTCTTGGGCGACTTCGAGCATTGACTCAGATAAGTCGAGACCGATCGTGTCGTAATGCTCGGCCAGCCGGATCGTCGCTGAGCCCGTCCCGCATCCGACGTCGGCAAGCGATGCACCGTCCGCGACGTGGCGCCGCACGAACGCGACCCAATCCGCGTACGGGGCATCTTTCATCAACTCATCGTATACGTAGGCGAACCCTTCGTACGTCATTAGCCGACTTCCACGTCGACGTGCGGCGCGTCAGCCCATAATTTTTCAAGGTTGTAGTAGTCACGGTCGTCACGGTGGAAGATGTGGACGACGACGTTTTCGAGGTCAGCGAGCACCCAACGTGCCGAGTCCATACCTTCGAATTTTTTAAGCGGCAAATCGTTCTCGCCCGCCACGTCTTTGATTTCACGTGCGATCGCTTCGACTTGCTTCTCTGAGTTACCGTGGCAGATGACGAAATAATCGGCGATCGGTGAGATACCTTCCATGTCGAGGACGACGATGTCTTCCCCACGTTTATCGTCAACAGCTTTTACAATCAATTCAAGTTCTTCTTTTACAGTCATATAGACCCTCCTAAGGTGTGTTCAAATAATAGTTATATGTCGTAATCGTCTGCGGGAAAATCCGCACCGACTTCTTCAATAAATAGTTAATCGTATGGCGCAGTGTCGCGACGACGGCCGCTTCAAGTGAAACGTCTGCCAAATCGCGCAACACGTCGACACCGGGATACCGACGATTCGGTTCAATCGCATCCGCGACAAATAAAATTTGATCGAGGCGCGACATGCCGGGTTCGCCGGTTGTGTGGTTTTTGATGGCCGATATGACTTCAGCGTCGAGGTCGTAGGCGCGGTCTAACAAGACCGCTCCGACCGGCGCATGAAGCAGTTCGTCATCAAACTCGAGCAACAACGGGTCGAGATGCTCGTCTAAGACGATTTGACGCATCTCGTCACGGTCATGGTACTTCGCATAATCGTGCAACATTGCCGCGAGCCGGGCCTGGTCCACGTCTTCTCCGTACGTTCGGGCGAGACGTTCTGCCGTCTCGACGACACCGAGCGTATGGATGTACCGTTTCTCAGGCAACGTTCGTTCAATCAATGCCTGTGCTTGTTCATACGTCATACAAATCGTGCTCCTTGATATAAGTTTCGACTTCACATGGGACGAGATACGTGATCGACTTGTTCCGCTTCGCACGTTCCCGAATGTCGGTCGACGAGATCTCAAGCTGCGGCATGTCGATCGTACGGACGTCAGCTCGGCTCGGGATCCGGTAACGACTTCCGGGCCGTGCGACCGCACCGAACGTCACGAGCGTAGTCAGCGTCTCATAATCATGCCACTTCTCGAGCGCGTCGAGTGAATCGGCCCCGATCAAGAAGAAGAACGTGTCAGCCGGATACTGCTCCCGCAACCGTTTCATCGTCTCGACCGTGTAGGACGGTTCAGCTCGTTCGAACTCGATCAAGTTGAGCTTGAAATCCGGGTGACCGGAGATGGCCCGCCGCGTCATCTCAATCCGGTCGTCCGCCCGGCTGAACCCGGCCTTATGGGGCGGAATCGCTGCCGGTAAGAACCAGACCTCGTCGAGCTCGAGTTGTTCTCTCGCCTGCTCGGCAATCAACAGATGACCGAGATGCGGCGGGTCGAACGTGCCCCCCATCAGCCCGATGCGACTCATGGAAGCTTGATTTGGCGATTCTCTTTCTCTTTCGCCTGTTTGTACAAGACGATGACTTTTCCAATGACTTGAACGACTTCTGCCTTCGTTCCTTCAGCCAACTCTCCAGCCACGTCTTTCGGCGTGTCGAGACAGTTTTGAAGAACTTGGACTTTTAACAGTTCACGCTTTTCGAGCGCATCGCCGATGTCTTTGCACATCGCTTCACTGACGCCGTTTTTTCCGACTTGGTAGATGGCCGAGAGGTTGTGTGCCTCGGCGCGTAAAAATCGCTTCTGTTTACCTGATAACATTATTTTTATTCCTCCAATAAGCTTTCAATTAACTTCATTCCGACAATTTGATCCGGTTTCACACCTGTCCAGCGTTCGAACGCCAACGCTCCCTGCCCGACGAACATGGCAGTCCCGTTCACGGTTTTACCGCCTCGGATTGTGGCGTCGCTTAAAAACGGTGTGACGAGTGGACGATATATGATATCACAAATGACGGTGTTTTGTCGTAATCCATTTAACGGAAGCGGTGATTGTACCCCATCCATGCCGACCGATGTCGTTTGGATGATGACGTCGTAGCAGGCGACGTCGACATCACCGAGCGGTTGTGACTCGATGCCGAACGTCTTCGCGAGACGCTCGGCCCGGTCGATCGTCCGGTTCGTGACCGTGACGTTTCGGGTCGGCAACGCGCTGATGATCCCGCGTGCCGCTCCACCCGCCCCGATGACGAGCACACGACCAGACCAGTCGGTGTACGGGTCGAGTGCGGTCACAAGACCGACGCCATCCGTATTCGCGCCGATCAAACGGCCGTCCCGCTTATAGACGGTGTTGACGGCACCGGCCGACTTGGCTGAGTCCTCCAAGTCGTCTAACAACGGGATGACCGCTTCCTTGTACGGGATCGTGACGTTGAACCCGTCATAGTCCCCGTCCCGCATCGACTGAAACAATGGGGCGAGCTCGTCCGCTGTGACGTCGAGCGCGTCATACCGCCCGAAAAGCCCAGACGCTCTCAGCCACTGCTCGTGCAGGGAGGGAGAGAGCGAATGAGCGATTGGGTGACCGATGACGGCCAGTCTCATACGAGCGCCTCGCGTAATGTGACGACGACTCCTTTTGGTGCCCAAGCGGCAATCCGTCCACCTTTTCCGTGGATGGCGACCCAACCGAGTCCGCTAAAGACGATATCCGTCTTGACGCCGTCACGGAGACTAAATTCATGACGCACGAGCGGCGGCAACAATTGCAACGTCTTCTCGTTCGGCGGGTTAAGCATTTTGCCGATATGGTTTTCATAAAGCTCATCTGCTTTGTCGAGCTTCGTCCGGTGTGTCTTCAACTCGTTCGACATGTAGACGACGAATGAACGTTTATTGCCTTCCAGATAATCGAGACGAGCCAGACCACCAAAGAAGAGTGTTTGCTGCGGGTTCAATTGGAACACGTGCGGCTTGATCTCTTTTTTAGGTGTGATCGTCTTCAAATCGCGCGCGTCGACGTAATGCGCCATTTGATGGCGGTTGATGATCCCTGGCGTATCGTACAGGTTCGCATCATCGTCGAGCGGGACGTCGATCAAGTCGAGCGTCGTTCCCGGGAAATGACTGACGGTGATGATCGCTTCATCTTCAGCACCGAAGCGCTTGATGATTTGGTTGATGAGTGTCGATTTCCCGACGTTCGTACAACCGACGACGTAGACGTCTTTCCCTTTGCGATAGTACTCGATCTTCTCTGCTAATTCGTCGATGCCGTGACCTTTTTTAGCGCTGATCAAATGGACATCGACCGGCGTCAAGCCAAGTTCTTTCGCCTCGGTCTTCATCCAGTTGGCCATACGGTTCGGGTTGACCGACTTCGGCAGTAGATCGACTTTGTTCCCGACTAACAAGACATCGTTCGATCCGACCGAACGTTGAAGTCCCGGGAGCCAGCTTCCGTTGAAATCAAAAATATCGACGATTTTGATGACGAGCGCTTCTTTGGCGCTGATCCCGTTCAAGATGCGCAAGAAGTCATCGTCCGTCAATTCGACGTCTTGGATCTGGTTGTAATGCTTCAATTTGAAGCAGCGTTGGCAAATGACGATCTCGCGATCCAGTGCCGATTTTGGTGCATAACCGACTGCTGTCGGGTCTTCTGTTTGAATGAGAACGCCGCAACCGGCGCAATAACGTTTCGTTTCTTCCATATTCGTATGTGCTGTCCTTTAAGTTTCCTCTTCTTCATTCTTCGTAGCGCCTCGCCGCTACTCCTGAAGCGTTAATTCCGACGTCTTACGCGCCGTACAAGACAGCCTCCTTCTTCCTATGCGTTCGAGGCCCTTATTTATCTTTTTTATGTGAATCTTCTGAACGTGAGTGCATCGCCTCGCCGATCTTTTCAGCGACGGCCACTTTGGCCCGCTTCGCATCGACTGCGATTTCCTCCACTTTTTTCGTGATCAACACGTACTTCCCGCGACGCTTCATATGCGCGAATACGACTTTCTCCAGCATGCGATTGAACTTCGTGACGAGACCGTCCGTCTTGACGACGGGCTGCACGTGAACGACGTGAATGCCTGCCATATTGGCGCCGAGCACGTCAGTGAAGATTTGATCGCCTAAGAAAATCGCTTCTTTGGTTGAATAGCCGTACTTGGCAAGTGCTTGCTTGAACCCAGACGGCAACGGTTTTTTCGCACGCGCCACATAATGAAGACCGAGCGGTTCCGTAAACGTGCGCACGCGGTTCTCGTTATTATTCGAGACGACGATGACATCGAGTCCATGTGATTTCACTTTCTCGAGCCATAGCAAAAGAAGCTCAGGTGCGTGCGGGACGTCCCAGGCCACGAGTGTATTATCAAGGTCCGTCAAAATGACGCGGACACCACGGTCTTTCAAGTCTTCAAGGTCGATGTCAAATACTGACGCGACGAACTGTTTCGGATAAAGTCGATTAAACACGTTTGTATTCCTCCAATTAGCTAAAGCGATTCAACAGCTTATACAAGTATTGATATCCCTTCTATGTTATACGAAAACCGGCCAAACGACTAGTGTCTCGTTTGACCGGCCAGAAAATTGTTGTCTATTCACTTACCAGTCAAGCGTTCGATTGAATCGAACCGATGACTTCACCGAGCCGGACCGGACCAATTTTCGCCGGGTCGATGACGACACGATCTTTCTCAAAACAGAGGATGACGGTCGAGCCGAACGAGAAGTAACCGACCTCGGCCCCTTTATCGACACGTTCGCCGTCATGGGTCCATTCGATTGTATTGACGTTCAAAGCGCCGACCATGATGTGCTCGTAACGTCCGGCCACGCTCTCAAAGCGTGTGACACGGCGATAGTTACGTGACAACGGGCGGACCGTCTCCGTCAAACCGAGTTCATTCACCGGCGCCGAACGGTCGCCGAGCTCGTAATGGCTGAGCACTCGGCCTGCGAGCGGGACATGGACACGGTGGTAGTCACGCGGGCTCAAGTAGAGCACGCAAACCGTCCCGCCGGCATACCGTCTCGCCTCTGACTGTGAACCGAGCATCTCGGCGAGCGTATACGACTGCCCCTTCACTTCAAACCGACTCTCGTCTGTTATGGCGGACACGATCGACAATTGTCCGTCGCACGGTGATACGACCGTGTCCGTGTTTGCATCGATCGGGCGCGCCCCGTCTTTCAAGTGGCGCGTGAAAAAGGCGTGCAGACTCGGATAGGCGTCGATCGGCTCTGCCGCTTCAGCGATATCGATTTGATACGTTTTTGCGAACGACGGGATGAACGCGCGGCTCGCCTTCGACTCGGCGAACTGACGGAGCCGCTTGGCGATGAACGGTGTCGCATTCAATTCAAACAACGTCTGATACAAGCGGCTTTTGATCACTGTGCGGCCTCCTCGTTTTTAAAGAACGTTTCGTATTGTTGTTCCGAGACGGCCCCTTCGACACGACCTGTTTCTTGACCGTCTTTAAAACGAATCATCGTTGGTGTTCCGTTAATGCCATAAGTCGTCCAGACGTTATGATCGGCCAAGTTGATCGAGACCGCGTCATACTCCTCGATGAGTGGTTCGACATACGGTTTGACTTGCTCACAATATTCGCAACCCGTCTGCCAGAAGTAGACGACGACCTCTTCTTCTTCGTCAATCTTCTGTTCGAGCTCGTCCGCTGACACGGCGTTGACGCCGGTCTCTTCATTCGCATTATTCAAGAAGAATAAGAGCGCGATCCCGATCACGATGATGGCACCGATGATGGCGAACGTAATGAAGTTGGCGCGTTTGGCACTGTTTTTCATGGTCGATCCCTCCTAAATGTGTATAAAAAGAACTGACTCGGATATGAGCCAGTTTGGTTGTGGACGTCTTACTTTTCTTGGGCGACGTCGTTGATTCCCATGTCTTGGTTAAGTGTATCCAAGAGCGCGATAAAGATTGTGATGACCACGCCAAAGGCTGTTGCGAGCACCGCATTGAACGTCACGCCATCGACAGCTGAAATGATAAAGACCGCTGTATTCGAAAGCAAGATCGCCCAGAACAATGTGACTAAGTAACGCATCGAAAGTCCCCTCCATCTCACAGATATTCATAAAATTCCATACGGCAATAGTATATCATTGTTGCTGCACAATATGCGACCTCGATTGTATATTCTTTCCGTCGAAACGTGAAATATGGTACGGTCAGAGAAATAGTACACAATGTAGAAAAGAGGATGACTTATGTCACGTTATTTAATCGCAGTCGATTTAGACGGTACGTTGTTACGAGATGACAAGACGATCAGCGAACGGAACATCCGCGCTCTTCAAGCGGCTCGTGATGCCGGCCATGAAGTCATGATCGCAACAGGACGGCCCCATCGCCACTCGATCATGTATTATGAACAACTCGGCTTGACGACGCCTTTGATCAATTTCAACGGAGCGCTCGTCCATCACCCGAAAGATACGTCCTACGCGGTCACACACCGTCCGATCCCACTTAAAACAGCACACGACATCATCGAAGAAGTATCGGAGACGAAAGCACACAACATCGTCGTCGAAGTGACCGACCACGTCTATTTCCATAAAGATCCGCAAGAATTTTACGGTCCTTACGCCGAACGGGCACTCAGTGTCACATCGGGTGACTTGCTCAAGCACTTGCAAGACGAGCCGACGTCGCTTTTGATCCACGCGACGAAAGAACACGTCGACAACGTCCGGGCCAGCTTGAACAAAGTGCACGCCGAAGCCGTCTTGAACCGTCAATGGCGCATGCCCGAGCACATGATCGAAGTCATGAGCCAAAATACATCGAAGGCGCTCGGCCTTCGCGAAGTATCGAAGCACTTGAACATCAGCCGTGAGAACATCATCGCTTTCGGCGATGAAGAGAACGACCTCGAAATGCTCGACTACGTCGGCACGGGCGTCGCGATGGGCAACGCCATCAGCCAGCTCAAAGTCGTCGCCAACGAAGTGACCGCTTCGAACATGGATGACGGGATTGCCATCTACCTCGAAGAGAAATTTGGCATCAAGTCATAACCAAAGCACCGACTGATCCACAGTCGGTGTTTTTTGTGTTCGATCACTACACCGAGTTAAATAAAGCGCAGTGAACTACTCACCACTTGTTTGCTTCGCAACTTGAAGTGGGAGCTTCTTGGGAAGACCGTGCTTTGACCAGCCACGGTTGTGGACCAAGCTCGTCGGGCAGTCCCTGCCCTGGGGTGTTTCAGTCCGCGAGGCGCAACAGGTTGAGGCTCGCGTTGACGTCGCGGTCGTGGTGTGTGCCGCAAGCGGCGCATGTCCACTCGCGGACGTGCAGGTCCTTCTTGCCGCCGTTCTCGCCGCAGGCCGAACAGACCTGGGTCGAGGCGAACCACGGGTCGGCCTTGATGAACGTCCGTCCATAGAATCTCGCCTTATATTCCAGCTGGCGGACGAACTCGCCCCATCCGGCGTCCCCGATCGATTTTGCCAGGCGGCGGACCCGCATCATCTCCCTCGGCTTCAGCGTCTCGACGACGACGACTTGGTTCTCGTCGACGGTGCGTCGTGACAGCTTGTGGAGGAAGTCGTGCCGGCGGTTCCGTACCTTTTCATGCTTCTTGGCCAATAGGAGCCGCGCCTTCTCGCGGTTCCTGCTGCCGGGCTTCTTGCGGGAGAGGGAGCGCTGCGCCCGTCTCAGCCGCGACTCGGCCTCGCGCAGGTTGCGCGGGTTCGGGATCTTCTCCGTCACCATCGCGTCGTTCGTCATGACGGCGAAGTGCCCGAGGCCGAGGTCGATCCCGATCTTGTGCTCGGCGGGGACCCACG
>NZ_JACSMB010000009.1:0-3656 GCF_018618455.1 Exiguobacterium sp. s142
TATAGCTCTTGAAAATGACGAAGCTTGCGCTTCAATCAAAACTTGTAAAACTTTTTTTGCCTCATCGTTCAGTTTTCAAAGTTCGTCTGCCGCCCTTAGCGACTAAATGATAATAACATTTCATTTTAAATCATGTCAACAACTTTTTTTCTCGTTTCCGAAAGCGTTGTTGGCAACAGAGATAACTATATCATCCTCCAAACTGCCTGGCAAGCATTATTCTAAAAAAACTTTAGAAAATTTCCTTTCTTATTTTCTCTAAAGAAGGAATCACTCTCCGCTAATCGAATACGTCCCCTATACTCATTCACAGAAGGTGGCCACGGCATGCAGCAACTCCAACCAAAACATAGGTCTGCCCTACGTATCTGGGCAGGGACACAAGTATATACGCTCAAGCGAAGTCTTGAATGGATGACAGACGAGAAGCACTATGCGTCCACTAAAAGTAAAGCGCCGTTGCCTCATTTGATCCACACCCATCGCACACCTTTATATAGAAGACTCCGTGATGTCGATATGGAAATGCAACGAAACAAAGTGATCAACCTGCACATCGCAATCAAGCAACTTAACAACTTGATCGTCCACCCTGGTGAAGTATTATCTTACTGGAAATCAATCGGGCGGCCGACGAAACGGAAAGGATATGTCGACGGCATGATCCTTCACTACGGCAAAGTCACTACCAGTGTCGGGGGCGGCCTATGTCAACTTTCGAATTTGATTTACTGGATCACACTGCACAGCCCACTCACCGTCACCGAACGTTATCGGCACAGTTACGATGTATTCCCGGACTCTAGACGCGACCAACCGTTCGGCAGCGGGGCGACATGTTCATACAATTATCTCGATCTGCAAATTACGAATCAGACAACCCAAACGTATCAATTGCTTCTATATATAGAAGGAGATGAACTTGTCGGCGAATGGCGGTCCGACATCCCGCCGGCCGTCAGTTATAGAATATACGAACAAAACCACCATTTCACAAAGGAATGGTGGGGCGGTACAATCCGGCACAATCAAATTTTCCAAGAAGTCATTTCACAGGACGGGACACTGCTGCGTAACGAGTTCATCACCGAAAACCACGCCTTGACGATGTATGACCCGTTCCTGCCAGAGAATACCGTATACAAAAAGGCCGACTCTTGATCGAGTCGGCCTTAGTCACGTTATGCGTGCGGTAAGAACATGAAGTAAGCAAGGAAGATGACGAGCATCCCGTACATGATTGGATGAATTTCTTTCGTCTTCCCTTTCGCGATCATCATGAGCGGATAAAGGATAAACCCAAGTCCAATCCCAGTAGCAATCGATGAAGTGAGCGGCATCATGATAATCGTCAAGAATGCCGGAACTGCGATTTCTATTTTTTTCCAATCGATATCGAGGAGAGCTGAGGCCATTAACACACCAACGATGATGAGTGCCGGTGCCGTAACCGGTGCCGTGACGACTGCTAAGAGTGGTGAGAAGAACAACGCTAACCCGAAGAAGAGACCTGCGAACACAGCAGTCAACCCTGTACGACCACCCGCCGCTACACCCGCTGACGATTCGACGTAAGACGTCGCTGTCGACGTACCGAAGATCGCACCTGCAACCGTCGCAGTCGAATCCGCCATGAGCGCCTTACTCGCACGCGGCACTTTGTTTTCTTTCATGATTCCAGCTTGACGCGCAACAGCAACGAGCGTTCCTGCCGTATCAAAGAAGTCGATGAAGAAGAACGTCAAGATGACGATGAGCATTTGAAGCGTGAAAACATCACCGAAGTTGATGAATGCTTGGCCGAACGTCGAAGACATGCTTGGCGGCATCGATACAACATCTGAGATTGCAGTCGGTGTCGGCACGAGACCAAAAATCATTCCTGCGATGGCTGTCAACAACATCCCAATGAAAATTCCACCCTTGATGTCTCGAGCCATCAACAATGCACTGACGACGAGACCGAATACCGCGAGAAGCGTAGTTCCTGTCCCGAGCGATCCAAGGCCGACAAGTGTCGCTTCGTTCGCAACAACAATCCCTGCATTTTTCAAGCCGATGAAGGCGATGAAGAAACCAATCCCTGCCGCCACCGCCATTTTAAGCGGAGCCGGAATCGCGTTAACGACCGTCTCACGAATACCTGAGAGCGTCAAAGCGATAAAGAACAATCCTGAGACGAGAACACCCGAGAGCGCCGTCTGCCACGGGATACCCATCCCGATGACGACACTGTAGGCGAAGAAGGCGTTAAGCCCCATACCTGGCGCGATGGCGATCGGGTAGTTGGCGAATAGCCCCATCGTGACCGATCCAATAAGTGCGACGAGACCAGTTGCCACGAAGACGGCACCCATGTCCATCCCAGCAGCCCCGAGCACGTTCGGGTTGACGAACAAGATGTACGCCATCGCGAGGAATGTCGTGAATCCTGCGACGAGTTCGGTTTTTACGTTCGTTCCAAGTTCATTCAACTGGAAGTGACGTTCGATCCGGCTTTCTGACGGTTGATGTTTCGGTTCTTGCTTGAGCTGTGTGCTCATTGGTTTTCCTCCTTGGCTCGCCGTAAAACGAGAAAGGTCCCCGATCAATGACCGAGGACCCCACGCGAAACATACAGGGACAGACGTCCCCTTATATATGTCTCGCCGTAGTGAAATCATTTAAGGTGATTTCGTAGAGACTCTCGGGCCATATTCCCGATATTATACGGCAAAATTTAATTTAATTGTTCGGATATGAATAAGAACGTTTTTATCTTATCAGCGTTAAAATTGAATGTCAACAAAATGACGGATTTTATTAATATTTTTTCGTTAAATGTTCGGGATTAGACAAAAGCAGAGGGATTCCCCTCTGCTCAAGTTTATTCCCACTCGATTGTCGCTGGTGGCTTCGATGTGATGTCGTACAGGACACGGTTGACGTGACTGACATTACTAGCTTCAACGGTATATCCAAATCAATTATCGCTCAATTTTATCAGTTATTTGTTTGTACAATTGTAGCAGGTGAATATTTAGTAATCAATGCTTTAGTAATCCAAATCCATATTTAAAAAACCTAAGCTTTAAGACACCTACATTATTAAAGACCGAAACTTAATAAAATTTCTTAGCACAAGCAATATTAGAAGATAAATATATATCATCCATTCACTTGATGTTTCAATTTCAGTATTTATAAACAAAAGCTTAATTAGAGCTATGATTACCACCCATAAAGACACTTCAAAAACAGAAACACAAATATTGTATGTTTTCCGATTGAAATGTTCTCCGGCTAAAACCTCCTTCATAAACGGTACAAATATTGTATACGTTATAAAAGAAAACAAAATAAAAGTTAATCCCCATGATAGTTCTGTAAAGAATGCAGTTATTAACGTACCGACAATAATATATAAACCAGCAAATAACAGTAAAATTAATTGGCTGTTTTGATTTACTTTAGTGCTTTTGAATGTTCGTCCGCTATGAGACTCGATTTTCACCCTTTCCCACTCTTCTTTAAGATACATACCAGCTAATTCTACTAATTCATTTGACCAATCCAATAAATCTTGTCTCCCTTTATTACCTAATTCCCTTCTAATTAACTCTTTTATTTTATCAATCATTTCCGAATATAATTTTATTTTCAATTCCTCATCAGAT
>NZ_JACSMB010000009.1:3756-116843 GCF_018618455.1 Exiguobacterium sp. s142
TCCTCGTCAAATTCCTCATCAGATTCCTCATCAGATTCCTCGTCAAATTCCTCATCAGATTCCTCGTCAAATTCCTCATCAGATTCCTCATCAGATTCCTCGTCAAATTCCTCATCAGATTCCTCGTCAAATTCCTCATCAGATTCCTCGTCAAATTCCTCATCAGATTCCTCGTCAAATTCCTCATCATTTTTTCTAGCCTTTTCAAACCAATCAAGTTCTTCTTGTAATTCTTGTAAATGTTCTTTATCTAATAATGAAACCATTCTATCAATTCTCTTTATGTATTCAGCTTCTGTCTTAATTTCACCTCTGGTGAATTTGTAAAAATCATAGATCAATATATATTTTTTGTTTATTTTATCAATTAATGAAACAATTTTTTTATCCTTTTCACCAACCGGATTTAAGTGTAGTTTAATTCGGTGTCTTAAATAACTAAGCTTCTCGATATAAGCATTTAATTCAGCGCCTTGTAATATCTTTTTTTGTTTGTAAAAGTAAGTCAGCGATGAGTATTCCGCCAACAAATCCTTTAACTGCCCTATCCACTTTACCCTTTCACTGGTTACCGCATTTACATAGAGAGTTCTTTTATTAGTTACTAAGCTATTGATCAAATTAGCTACCCCAACAATTAATGTGATCCCTATACCAATCAGTGTTATAAGATCTTTAGTGTCCAAATTCCACCGCCTCCTCTAATAGTATTTCATAACTCTAAAGCAATCTGACCTATAGAATTTTGCACCCGAATTTCATGCGTCGAATTTTTATAGAATTTAGAATGTATGTTTTCACCTACTAATCAATATATACGCTAAAAATGATGATATTTATGTGTAAAATAACCCCCGCCTTCGTTTTTTAAAACGAAACAAATTAATGTATTTTGATTCATAATCTTACTCTTTGTTTGTACGCCTCTTATTTTCCTTAATAATTTTATAGACAGTTGCTCTTCCTATACCATATTCTTTAGCGATATCTTTCGCGCTCTCGCCACTTGTGAACAATACACAAACATGCTTTCTAACTTTCTCATCTATAGTTGGTCTCCCTCCAATTCTACCTCTCTTACGAGCCGCTTCTAATCCCGCTTTTGTACGTTGCTGGATAATATCACGCTCAAACTCAGCAAAAACAGCTAACATACCAAACATAGCTTTTCCTGTTGGGGTAGATGTGTCAAAAGCATCACTTATCGATACAAAATCAACTTGCTTTTCTTTCAATTGCTCTGTCAATTCATATAACTCCTTAGTACTTCTAGCTAAACGATCTAGTTTATACACTACGAAAAGATCTCCTTGCGTAGCAGCTTTCAATGCATTATTCAATTCAACTCTTTCACTCTTTCGGCTTGATATTTTTTCAACATACATAACTAACCTGAACCCTTTTTCTTCTGCGTACTTCTTAATAGCTCTTTCTTGCATATCTAAGTTCTGTTCTTCAGTACTAACACGACAGTAACCAATGATTCGATTCATTTATACACCAACTTTCTATTTACCATACGTTTTATACACTTTTGATAATAGACGAGTTTATAGACGAAAACAATGAAAAAGAGCGAGTATAAATTAACATTTATACTCGCTCAAAAACGATCTATAAAACGATGCTTTAATAGACAATTTAACAAGTTCAAAGATGATGAAAGAAAAAAGAAAAATCAAATCAGTAGTTAATATGAATTAAGCTCACTTGGATCATTTGTTACTAACTTACCTTTATAAGCCCTCGAAAGAATAGATTGCTTCAAATTTTCTATAGCTTTCGAATCCGGTATTAGACTTAAAATACTTTCTTCTTTATCAATCAATTTTTCAAGCATATTTACTATCTCTGATTGTTCTTCTAAAGAAGGTATAGGAAATATTAGGTTTCTACTCTGAGAAATTGAAATATTAACTTGACCCACTACCCCTTTAGTATTTTCCATAACTTCTTTTAACGTTTCGTCGTACTGTAAGCAGTAGTAAAGATACTTCGGTAAAACATACTTTATGGGTCTAAAACGAACAATAGCCTGATTCATATTCATTTCGGGATATGAAGTAGGTATTATTGCGATTTTTTTCAATGGAGGACCTACAATATTCATAATTACATCATCAGGTTTCAATCTGGACTTTTTCAACTTCGACTCATGTATTTCTTTGGGAATATATTGAGGTTTGTATTCAAAGTCAACTGTATTGTTTACTATATTATAAACTTTTAAAAATGGTATCTCACCTGATTCAGATATTTCCTTCGAAGGTGTTCCTCCACTAGTAATATTATAGCAAAACATATTTGCTTTTAAATATACCCAGCCTTTAGCGTCTGAACATTTATCTATATCAAAGTCTTCAAACATTTTGTCTAATTCTTTCATCTCTTTATTCGATTCAGCTATTGAATATCTCTCTTCCTTTATAGCATTAAACTTCAACTTAGCTGTTTCATTTGAGTTATTAGCACGCCACTTCTTCGTCAGTTCTCCACTAAATGCTTTTTCAAAAAGAGACGCTCTCCGTAGTTCAAACAACTCCTTGGTTTCTTCCATTATTTCTTCCACTTCTTCAATTTTACTTAATAGAGCCTCTAATTTTTCAACAATTCTTTTTTGCTCTTCTATAGGAGGAACTGGTATGGGTAACTTGTCTATAGCATTTGGAGATACTCTCGGAAGATTAATACCATTACTATTCTCAATAGCATATTTTAGTACATGCGGTAAATCTAAATACATATTTACAAACTTACTTGTAATTAAATCCTCAATTCGGTATACCAGAATATCAGTTGAAGCAATCCCATCAAAATTAACATGAGCATGCTTATTAAGGTAAGGTCGTAATTTACCGTATAATATATCATTTTTCTTGAAAACTATTTTCTTGCTTTTTAAATTCTCACTACTACCTACCTCTAATATGCCTCCACCTTTTTTCATATGTTCCAGACCAATATATTTCTCTGATCCATCCGGCTGCACTTGTTCTTTTATTCGTTCAAATAAACATTCTAAGTCAGTCCAAAACCAATTCAAGGGTATTTCATATGGTTTCTGCCTATTTGTTTTTGAGATATCGACTTTCCTTCCTTCTATACCAATCTTTTTCTTTCTCATTTCACTTCCACCTTGTTTTCTTCAAGAACACTTAATTCATCCAATACCTCATGTAATAAACCAATAGCTGTTTTAAGTTTGTAAATAGTTTCCTCTACAGATTCAATAGGATCTTGTACACTATCATATGAAGAAAGCGATTCATCAGCTATTAGTCCAACATCTAAACTATCATTGTTTTTCGCAATTTCTTCTCGAGTAAACATACTCCAACGATCATCCTTGATTCTCGTACGGTCTTCAGCTGTATATGCAATCATAAATTTTTCGAAGTTAGCCTTTGATAATTGATTACGCTTACCAAAAGAAGATAAATTTGTCCGAAGATCATATACCCATACATTTTTCGTATTATTTTGATCAGTTTTACCTCTTGTAAAGAATAAAACATTTGTTTTAATACTTTGTGCATAAAAAATGCCTGTTGGCAATCGTAAAATAGTATGCAAGTTACATTTATTCATTAAGTCATAACGAATTTTTGCTCCTGCACCACCCTCAAAAAGTACATTGTCAGGTAAAATCACTGCAGCTCTTGAATTCCCATTATCTTTCAACCCATTATAAATAAGTTGTAAAAAATTCAATTGCTTGTTAGATGTTTCAAATGTTAAATCATCTCTTGTAGTGCGTTCACCACCTTTTCTCTTTCCAAATGGTGGATTTGCAAGAATTACATCAAAATTCTTTATCCACTTTCCATTACTTGATAAGGTATCTCCATGCTCTAAACGTCCTTCAATGTCATGTAATAATGCATTCATTAATGCTAAGCGGTGTGTATCCTTTACGAGTTCCATTCCCGCAAACGCTTCTTTCCTTTGAAACTCAATTTCGTTCGCTGTTAAATCAAAGTGATTATCTGTATTTTCTTTCACGTGCCGATCAGCAGCAATCATAAAGCCAAATGTTCCTGCAGCGGGATCAACACAACGTTCACCTGGTTTTGGATCAATTAATTGCACCATTACATCAATCAATGCTCGAGGCGTGAAGTATTGACCGGCTCCTGATTTTGTTTCACTCGCATTTTTTTCAAGAAGCCCTTCGTATAAATCTCCTAGCCCTTCTTGTTTAGCATTATACCAATCAAGTGCATCAATGGATTTAATGATTTTCTCTAAGTTTTTAGGTTCTTCAATACTCGTTGCTGCGTCACTATACACAAGACGCAACTTATCATTATCGTTGCTGCCTAATTCAAGAAGAAGTTTTTGATAAAACTGCTTTAATGGTAAGCCTTCTTTTTCAACCAGTTCATCCCATCGATATTCTGCCGGAATTATAGCTTCAGTCTCTTGTTCTTTCATCATTTTCAAAAACAATAAATAAGTTAATTCCGTTACGTATTGTTGGTAATTAATCCCGTCGTCTCGTAATACATTACATAGATCCCATAACTTCTTTACAATTTCTTGGTTTGTCATTTATTTTTTCTACACCTTTCTATACTTACGTTCAATTAGTAATTTATCAATATATACAAATCAATTTTATTATTATAACGCAAAAAGCACCGCTAAATTAAATTAGCGGCACTTTTATTATATTATCCTACATATAGGTTATCATTGATTGTTGATACGATAGGATCAATTAAATCGCCAAATTCTCTTTGCAATGTTCTAATTCCACCACTACTCTTAAATGGTTCTTCCATAAAAGCTTCTTCTGGTGTAGGTGCCAAAACAGGAAATAACAATAATTGTTTTTCAATCCGTTCTAGCCATTTTTTTTGCCTTGGTGTCCAATCATGAAGAGAATGTACTTTTTGCATTGCATACTTAATGCGTGTTTCATGATCAACTAACGCTACACCAAGAGCAGCTTGGCGAATAAAGCTAATGATATCTGCAGCAATCTCTTCATTCTTCGCTTGCTTCCAAGCAGTTTGCAAATGTGATTGCTTAAAGCCTTTCGTCTCTAAAATTGTGATAAGTTCTCGCAGATCCTTTCTAGTTAAGTCTTTTGGACGAGTACAAATCAACTGCAGAGCTGGTATTTCGTTTATATTGTCTTTAACAAATTGAACAAAACCATCTAAGTAATCTTCAGGACGCTCATTCCCCTCTCCATATCCTCTACCAACTTCTGTGACTTCATCTTCATGAGTAGAAATATATCGTCGACCCGCTTGAGTTTTGTACTCTCCCATATACTCAAATAAGATTGAATGATCAATAGCTTCTTGAGGTGAGTAGTTCTTCACTTCACTAATCCAGTCATCAATACTTTTACCGTCAGATAGTTCTTCAAATTTCTTTTTGTCCGCTTCATTCAGTCGTTGTTTACGGCGTTGTAGCTTTGCGGTTAATTGTTCACTAAAGAAACTCACTTCTTCTTCAGTTTCTGCGTTAGCTAACCGCTCATGCAATTCTCGAATACTGTGATTTTGACTTTTCACAACAGGCTTCATTTCTGTATATTTTTGAAGTTTATCATATATCCCAACAGCATCATAAATATTAAAATGGGTTTTATTTATTTCAGGACAAAGTCGCGTAGCACGACCAAGCATTTGGTCGTAAAGAATCCGAGATTGTACACGTCGCATGAAAACAATATTCGTAATACTTGGCACATCAATACCTGTAGTAAGAAGATCAACCGTAACAACTACACTTGGCAAGCGTTCATTTTTTAAGCGTTTAATCGCTTCAAGCGGTTTGTAAATAGAACCCGTGATTTTTACAATCGAATCATCTTCAACCTCATCACCACGATCTTTAAATGCCTCTTTTAACAACCGCACAATTAAATCGGCATGCTGATCTGTGGCAGCAAAAATAAGTGTCTTTTCTTTGCCCATAGGATCAATATACTCTACAAGCTTATTTAATATTGCCCTGTTGAATGGTTCGGTAATAACTCGCTTGTTGAATTGTTCAACATCAAAATGAAGAGTATCTTCTATTTTTTCTAATTGAACTTCATTGTTTTCTGGATCGTATACTTCTACCTCGGTATCCTTTTCAAAAGTAATCCCCAACGTCGATAACTCGGTTTTAAACACATATGGAGGTTCATGATCAGTTAAAAATCCATCCAGAACTGCTTCACTGTATGAATACTTAAAAATTGGCATCCCAAATATCTCCGTGGTATGAAGAGCGGGCGTTGCTGTAAGCCCTAAACAGGTTGCATCAAAGTAGTCAATAACACGTCTGTATTGGCTAATGTAGTCGTTCTGGTCTTCAAACAATAGCTCATCATCTGTCATTTCTCGATCGCTAGTATACCCTCTGTGAGCTTCGTCCACGATAATGAAATCATACTGCCCCACACTTGGTGTACGGTTTTGATCGCTATAAAACAATCGATGTACCATTCCTTGAACAGTGGCTATATGAACTCGAGTCATTATTTCAGGTTTTAAATCATCTAAAGATTTAACATCGTAAATACTCGAAAACGGCAATCCTTCTATTTCCGTATCTTTTAATGCGTTTTCTGTTTGGATACCAAGAGATTTACGATCGACTAAAAAAAGAATCCGTCGACTCTTTTTCGCTTTAATCAAACGATACATAAGTGCAAGTGCAGTTCTTGTTTTTCCAGTACCAGTCGCCATTGCCACAAGCATTTTACGTTGTCCTTCTTGCATTGCTTTTTCAGCTGCTAATACAGCGTTTTGCTGGTAATATCGTAATCCAAACTTCGTAATATCCTCTTCCTGCAACTTTTCATTTGCTAATTCATCGTTTTGACTCAAAAGTAATTGTAAATCTTCTGGTGAATGCCAACCTTCAAGTGGACGGGCATGATCCGTTGGTTTACGAGCATCCCAAAACCATATCCCTGACTCTTCGTGTAACTGTCTTAAGAATGGTCTACCATTAGTCGCATACAGAAACGGTACTTTATAATCACCTTGTAGATTTAATAACTGTTCATCTCCAACTGAAGCTGCATTTCTAGCATAAGTTTTAGTCTGACTCTCTAAAACAGAAGGTATATTTTTATGCTTTGCTTTGGCTTCAATTAGCCCAACAAGTTGCAAGCCAATAAAGAGTGCATAATCAACTCGCCCCCTCCCAACTTTCCATTCAGCTATAGCCATGTTCTTATTTTTTTCTGGCTTTGTTTTATTTGTATACGCATTTAAATTAAGGGTGTCAGCTTCCCAACCTGCGGAGCGTAGTTTTTCATCGATAATCATTCTTGTTTCAGCTTCTGTCAGGTATTGATTTCGACTATTGTTTTTAGCTTTCTGTCTACGTTCCTTTTTCAAATCGGAAGTTACTAATTTTGCTTCTTCGCGAATAGTATCTAGCTCTTCTTCTAGATGTTTGACTTTAAGATCATATTCTTTTTGTAATTTATCCAGTTCTAACCTTTCTTCTCTTTTACTCGGGTCACAATAAGAAGGAGCTTCAAAGTTCCAATCTCCGTATACTTCCATAAACCAGACAGATATACGAAATGCAAGATGGAGCGTCGCTTTTGCCTCTTCAACTTCTCCATATTCCGCTCCATGAACAGCTTTGTTACCCTTTTTACGTATTGTCTCAAATAATTCAATTAACTCTGAGTGAAGAATCCCTTCTTTCCTCAACTTGTTAATTCGATCAACTTGTTTTGTATCATAAGTTTCTTGAAAATTTTCAAGAGCAAAAATATATTTCGTCATCGTCTCAGCAAATAAACGTAACTTCATTAGTGTCGTATGGGGATCAATGTAAATATTTCGTTCTGCTGATTCTCCTAAATTAGCTAGAACCGACCATTTATCATTTAAAAAGGAAAAATTACTTTTCATAGTCACACCACTTTATCTAGTATTTGTAATCATTATATCATCGGAGTGTATAAGATTTACAGAACGTTCATTTTAATGAGTAGTTAGCCACTTTATTGTAATACTTTAAACTAGGCTCTAATCTAAATCTTATTATTCATTTTTCAATAAAATCGATATTTTATTTAATAAAAAGAGGCTTCATTTACGAAGCCCCTCTTTCATCACAAACTCCTATTGCGCCACCTTTAAACTTCTTATGATTTGTCCTATATTGAAATTCTGCTTCTCCTACAGCCCATTGCCCCGTATGTTCATTGTGAACCCATCTCGTATAGTAATTCTTTGAAATAGTATTATTAATATCAAAATGTATGCAATGTAGTATTTCTTCCTCATGTAAAATTTTCAGGTACTCTACAATGGACTTTCTAACTATCCCGGTATTTTTTGCAATAGTATCAATTTTAATATATGAGAGTGGATAAGATGTTGAAGAATAAAACATATAAGCAACAATATTAAAATACGTCGCAAATATTTTCGGTCTGTAATTACTATTCAAACTTGCTATTTTATTTATATCTTTGTAAAAGACTTTAGCAAATCCCATGTCTTCATCCTTCCCAGTAGGTTTAATAAAGTAAGTATTTGCGTGTTTTAAGTGATTTATTTGATTGAACATCTCAATATCTTCATATATTTCTATATGACCTTCTGTTTGAAGTCTTAGGAGCGATTGGTTAGTGCGCGTTTTTGTCGAACTTTGTTCCAGGTTCATTCCTAGACATTTCATTAAGTGATTCACTCCAGTAAATGCGACTCCTTGAAAGTTATTAGCAAGTGTCTTAATTACCGCTAAATGATATACATCTAGATCACCGTACTTGCCCAGTTTTTTCGTTTCAATTAATGACTTAGAAAGCATGATGAATGACTCTCTATTTTCTTCCTGCAATGATTTTGATGAATTATTTTTACCCAACTTACTTTTACTCCATTTCTACTTTTAATTTTTTGACTCTTTAAATTAAGTAGACAATCCACAATTCCTACAGCAAATGAGGCTCCGCCGAATGCTGTTCATATTTATATCTACTTATATTTTTGTATCTAATTTATCTTCTATCTATTCCCTACTTATTATCACCAAAATATCTATATAATTTCGGTGATATTTAACTTTCGGGGTGTACCTGGTTTACAGGTGTCTTTTTTTTAGAGATGTATCCAAAATCTAAGTGTAGTTATCTAATAATTGAGAGAACCCTAACCGGAATTCAGGTACTCTTTTTATTTTTGTTGATTACCTTATAATGTTTTTTTGGCGTTTACTTAACTCTAATTTCAGTAAAAACCTTGCCGCCAATTCTTATTTTAACTTCAGTGAAGTTTCGATTCTTCACTTTCTCAGCAATATGATTTAATAACATAGGTCTTAGAGTCTCCTTTGGAACATCTTTAATCATATCTCGAATAATTTTGGTACCCTTAGAGACATTACATGACTTACACAATATCCATGCATTCTCAGAAACACTAGCCATGTTAGGATTGCAAATATTTTGTGGAAGTTTGTGATCAACTTGCAAATTGAACCCACTACCACATATTTGGCAAGCTGTTCCATAAAGTAAAAATGCTTTTTCCTTTTGTTCCTTACTAAACTCCCCCCCATTTTCTCTGCGTATTTTTTCTCGACTATTGTTACATTCTCGGCAAGCAGATGTTAAGCCATCCTTTTTACTTTTGTCTTTAGAAAATTCCATTTCATCTTTTTCCATAGAACATTTCGTACATTTTTTTTTCATTTTTAGTAGTAGTCAATTACTCTCACTCACTCCCACTTTTCCTACCTACCCTCACTTTCTCATCTAATTTTTTATATAAATCGTCTGGATGTTGAAAACGATTAATTCCCCTCAAATCACATTATACTAAATGCGAAATCGGCTATTTTCTTAAGTAACAGCAGCAAAATATTAAGGAAACGTGCAAAATGCACAACCTAGAACTTTTTTTCGGAAATCTTAACTTTTTTATTTTTGTCTTTATATCTTCTAAATCCAGGTGTAGAAGAGTAAGTAAATTAATGACGTTTCATAAACTTGCACCTAGTTTACTTGTCTCGTCTCGATAATTTTTTGGATCCCTTCATGTGTAGCTTTGGCAGCTTCTAAAGACTTTTTGAGTCCGTTGCTTTAAGGTTTGCCGGGATCTTCATTTGTAATTACAAAAAAGAGCAACTAGATACCAGTATCATTTAGTTGCTCAGAATATTCGTATTCATTTTTGCTTACTTTATACTAAAGTCATTTAAGGGACTATACAATTTCCCTATCTCTAGAATACTTTCTTGTTCAAGCCCTCTTAAATATTTGACCGTCATTTGTGTATCATAATGTCCTAGTAAGCGACTTAAGCTGTATACATCGATCCCGTTCCGTAATTGCTTCTGAGCAAAATAATGACGACAGTCGTGAGGAGAACATCTTACTTCGGCTCTTACCCCGGCATTCTTACAATGTCTTCTTAAAATCTTATTTATGGTAGAACGGTGTAGTTGGACAGCAGATTGATCTAAAAAGTAATAATTCTCTATTTCTTCATTATTTTTATGCTTAAAACGCTTCTTTCTTTCTAGTTCATATTTCCTCATATATCTCCGCATCGTTTTACTAATATATACTAAACGCTGTTTCGACCCCTTCCCGTGAATCAAAATACTCTTTGAAGAAATATCATTCGTTGTAATTGATATTAACTCTGAAACACGAATTCCTGTATCGAAGAGTGTTATTAACATGAGTTTGTCGCGAATGTTCGAATACGTTACTTCTTTCACATCATTAATAATCCTTTTAACTTCATCGTCATTAAAAGTTGTTATAACTCGCTTTTCCTCTTTGAGATTTTTAATTTTTCTCATCGGATTTTCTGACTCATCTATGAATTCCTCATCAATCAAGTAGTTAAAGAACACTTTCAAAGTGGCAATATTATTATTGATTGTCGCCGCTCGTTCACACCCTAATTGCTTGTGATGTTGGATATACTTTTTTACATGAATAGCTTTAACCTCTTCAACATACTCTACCGCCATATGAAGTTTCATAAATTCTTGCCATTTGGTTAATCTCCATACACACATCTCAATATACTTTGATTGTCTTCCTTGAATTTGTTGATTAAGTTTAAAGTCATCCATCAACACTAAAATTTCATTCATAAAATCAGCTCCCTTTCATTCACAAATAACGTGAGTAAAAGAGAGCTGATTTTGAAATAGAATTGTTGCAGGTGATTGGATTTATCATTCATCTACAACTAGAAACCGTTGATACAGAAGCGTTCAAACGCCCTTAACCTAACATCGTCACGCCTTTTATTCCCACTCGATTGTCGCTGGTGGCTTCGATGTGATGTCGTACAGGACACGGTTGACGTGACTGACTTCATTGACGATTCGAACTGAAATCTTTTCAAGCACGTCCCACGGGATACGTGCCCAGTCCGACGTCATCCCATCAATCGACGTGACGGCACGAACGCCGACCGCATAGTCGTAAGTCCGCTCGTCGCCCATGACCCCGACCGAACGGATCGGTGTGAGGACGGTGAAGTACTGCCAGATATCGCGTTCGAGTCCAGCCTTCTTCACTTCTTCGCGAAGGATCGCATCCGACTCGCGGACGATTTCAAGCTTCTCTTCTGTGATCTCACCGAGGACGCGAATGCCAAGACCCGGTCCCGGGAACGGCTGACGCCAAACGATGTATTCAGGAAGGCCGAGTTCGGTCCCGAGTTCCCGTACTTCATCTTTAAATAGCGTGTTGAGCGGCTCGATCAACGTGAAGTTCATATCTTCAGGCAGGCCACCGACGTTATGGTGCGACTTGATCGTCTGCGCCGTGTCAGTACCGCTCTCGATGATATCCGTGTAAAGCGTCCCTTGGGCAAGGAAGTCCATATCGACGAGTTGAGACGCTTCTTCGTCAAACACGTAAATGAACTCATTGCCGATAATTTTCCGCTTCTGTTCCGGATCCGAGACGCCGGCCAACTTCGCCATGAAACGTTCTTGCGCATCGATTTTGATGACTTTCATGTTGAATCCGTCTGCGAACGTCTTCATGACGCTATCCGCCTCGTTTTTACGGAGCAAACCATGGTCGACGAACATACACGTCAACTGGTCCCCAATCGCACGATGGACGAGTGCTGCGACGACAGATGAGTCGACACCGCCAGACAAGGCGCAGAGGACTTGTTTATCGCCGACGATCTCACGGATCTTTTCGACTTCGATGTCGATAAAGTTCTCCATCGACCACTCGCCTTTGGCACCACACACTTCATAGATGAAGTTTTTCAAGATGTCGTTGCCGTACTCCGAGTGACGTACTTCCGGATGGTACTGGACACCATACATTTTGAGGTCGTCGTTTTTGATCGAGGCGACCGGGCAAGACGGGTTCGTCCCATCGACGATGAACCCTTCCGGTGCTTCCATGACGAGGTCACCGTGGCTCATCCACACCGTATGCTCAACTGGTAAGCCTGTGTAAAGGGCAGATGCTTCAGGTGTCGAGAACAGCGTCGCTTTCCCATACTCGCGATGGGCCGCACGTTCGACGCGTCCACCGAAGTGATGCGTCATGAGCTGCATGCCGTAACAGATCCCAAAGATCGGGATACCGAGTTCAAAGATTTCCGGATCGCAGCGGTACGCACCTTCCGCGTAAACGCTGTTCGGTCCGCCCGAGAAAATAATACCGGCCGGGGCAAGTTCACGAATCTCGGCAGCGGTCATCTTATGGGAATGAAGCTCACTGTACACCCCAAGGTCACGCACTCGGCGTGTGATCAACTGATTGTATTGTCCTCCAAAGTCGAGCACCAAAATCATTTCTTGTTCTATCTTCACAAAACCTCCACCTTTCTGCCTTCATCTCAAAAAAAGAGCGAGCCTCTCCCCCGGATTCACCAAACCGAAGAAGAAGCACGCCCTTTTTTCTGTATACGAAACGTGCTCCTTCATAGTCGGTCCATTTACGGTGGTCCGGTAGAGACTCTCGCGCCAATTCGCGAGTATATACGAAGGAATGCTTTGTTCAATTGTCTAACTAATGCGTCTATCTTACTGTATGCACCCGTTCACTTCAACTCATAATTCGGCGAATCATGATTTTCCAATATTCTTTATATTTTGAATTCGGAGTTTGATCGGCGTAAAGGCTCTGTTCGAACAAGCGCGTCAAGCGCGTCATCTCGTCCGATTCGTAGTACGCATCGACTTCGGCCGCGAGCTCGGACGGCGTCCGGCCCTCAACTTTAAATCCGGCGCCGCGAAGCCGTTTCACGAGATAACGATGCATCGCCACGAGCCGTGGTTCATTGAGCGGACGTCTCGTCCACCAGAGGACCATGATCAACCGTTCGAGTGACTTACGGTTCCAGACGAGCAAGGCAACTGCGAACACGATGAGCACCCAAGCCCAAACCGGTATATTCCACGACTCGGCCGCCGTCTCGCCTGTCGCGACGTCGTCGAGCGCCAAGTCTTCTTGCGGACGGTTCGTCTGTTGATCGTTTTGGTTCGCCTGAGGGTCGTTCGCCACCGGATCATCTGCTCGGATGTCCGATTCCGTCTCGACTTGCAACAAGCTAGCGTCAGAGAAACTGATCGTCGCCTCGAGCGGCACCCAACCAGCCCCTTCCACGAAATACTCGACCCACGAGTGGGCGTGGCGGTTTCGGACCGTATATTCTTCCTCACCTTGGATGACTCCGCGTGTATCCCCCATCGTAAAGCCTTTCACCCAACGCGTTGGCACGCCGTTCGCCCGCAGGAGCACGGCAGCTGACGTTGAGAAGTTATCACAGTACCCGACGAGCGTATCGAACAAGAACTGGTCGACATAGTCGGTCTCGCCTTCAGGGGTTGCCACATCTTCCGTGTCATATTGGAACTCGCCTGACTGGAAGAAGGCTTGGATCGCTTGCGCTTGTTCGTACGGGTTCTCACTGTCGGCCATAATCTCGACCGCTAAATCACGGACCCGGTCCGGTAGCGTATCCGGCAACTGCAAATAAGCTTGTTGCTCCTCGTCCGTCAACGTCGTCACCGGTTCGTTCAGCTCGAGTTGTTGTTCTGTAAATGAAGGGACGCTGTATCGCAACTGAATCGTCTCCGGCGTCACTTGTCCGTCATTATCGAATACGATTTTTCCGGAAGGGCGAATGTGGATCGTCTCATTCGGGAACGACTCTTCGATGTCTCCGACAAGGAATTCCGTCCCACTCTCCGTCTCCGCAGCCTGCGGGTATTCCCCGCCATACGGGACGAACGACTGGCGACGGTCAAATCGGAGCAACGCCTGTTCCGGGGTCGTATCGACCTCATCGTCGACGAGCTGCCCCCGGTTATAGTCAGAATCGAGGACAGGGGATTCAACCCATCCTTTACCCGTATAAATTTCTTTTGCCTCGATGCGCCAATAGCGGGCCGGCACACCCCGTGCGATGAAGACGATGCCGTCATCTTGTTCGAACGGACCGCCGAGCTGTTCGTCGTTCACGCCATAACCGACGCGACCACTCCCCGAACCGCCCTCGTTCACCGCGTTTTGGAAACTCGTCGTCAACCGATCAGACCAGTCCCCTTCGATTGTCGGAGACACACTGCCAAGTACGATGACGACCGCAGCGAGCAGGCTGATGCTGACGTAACGGACGAGCGATTTGCTCGGACGCTTCGCCACATCGGTCACGAACAAGAGGAAGAGCGATGCCAAGATGGCGAATAGGATATTACTTTCACCATCATAGAGCGTCCACGTGTCAAAATACGCCATCAACCCAAGCGTCGAGACAATCATTCCGAGAACGAAGCCGTAGCTCGGATACGTCCGGCCGACCAAGATGGCAAACAAGACACCGATGAGCGCCATCGCCGAGAAGAAAATGGCTTCTTCAGGCAGCGCCCCGCTCAATACACCTGTCAAGTCGTCGAGCCATAGTCCGAACCAGTCGAGCAAACTGCCGTGATAGATGTAGAGGACCGTAAAAAAGTTGAGGACGACGACAGCGATAAAGCCGTACCAAGGGAGCAGGCTCGCAAACATCGGCACGAGCAGCAAAAATAAAAACGGCCAGTTCACATCAAACGTCGTGCTTCCGACGATCGGTTCAACCCAAAATGACAACAAGTAGGCGGCCAGCGCCGTATAGACGATTCGCTTCACCCACTCGGTCATGTCGTCACCTCGTTTGCCGTATAGAGATGATAGCTGCCTTGGGTCTCATGCATGAGTTCGCGCACCCATTTCGTCTCGAACGGGCTAATCAAAATTAAGTTGCCCGTCTCTTGCGGCATGTTGCGCTTGACCCGCTCGACGAGACGGCCTTCCGGTTCCGGCGTCGCCGTCAACAGATAATGCCCAAGCTCGGCACTTTGGTCCGGCAAATGGAACAAGCGGACCTGCTCTTCAATGACGTACAGTTCAAACGGCAAATTTTTGCGTTCGAGTTGCCGAATCGCCCCGACGAGCAGTGACAGCGAACGTTCGAACGCTTCCTCATGCCCGGCCGAAGCCGACGGCACGAATACGAGCGATAGTTTCTTTTCTTGTTCTTGGTCGAACGTCTTCGTCATCAGATTGTCTCGACGGGCCGACGCTTTCCAATCGATCCGGCCGATCCGGTCACCGGCCGCATACTCACGGACACCGCTCGTCGTGTTGGCGACTTCGGTATATGTCCGGGTGCGCCGATATTGCTCGCCCCGTCCGCCGACGTGTTCATCGCGCGGCAAATCGAAAGGAAGTTCAGCCGGGGAGACTTCGACGACCGTCTCAATCCGAAGCGTCCGTTTACGGTCGAATAACCCAAAGACGTCACGGACGTGAAGGAGTGTCCGGTCAAACACATGAATGCCTCGCTTAATGTGTTCAACCTCATAATGGACCGTCTCACTGCGTCGAAAGAAACGATCGACCGGGGTCACGATCGGATCCGTCACCTCGGCCAAGCGCGATGGCGGTGTCTCTTCAAGCGTAACGACACCGATGAGGAACGGGTACTTTCGTTCGATTCGAAGTGCCACGTCCATCGTCTGCCCAGAGACGAGCCGTTTTGTCGTGACGCGACGAGACACGTTCGCCGCCGTGACCGGATACACCATGAACAGCGTCCAGTACACGGTCAAGACGAAAAATGACCACCATAGCGTCGACGCGACGATACTCCCTTCGATGCGAGCGAACGCATAAAGTCCGAATGCCGCCGCCCAGACGAGGAACAGCTTCATCCAATTTTTCATACTTCCTTGACCTCGCGATCCATCGGGACGGGAAGTGTGTCGAGCCACCCTTTGACGAGTTGCTCTGACGTCTTCCCTTTATAGCGCGCTTCCGCCGTCAACAATACCCGGTGCCCGAGCACGCTTCCTGCGAGCGCCTTGACGTCATCCGGTAAGACGAAATCACGGTTATGGATGTATGCCCACGCCTGAGCCGTTTTCATTAGAGCGAGCGTCGCCCGCGGACTTCCGCCGAGGTATGTGAACGGGTCGTTCCGCGTCTCATGAATCAAGCGGACGATATACTGCTTGACCGCGCTCGAGACGTGAACGTCGCGTACTTCACGCTGCATCTGTTCCACTTCTTCTTTCGAGATGACACTTTGCAACGCTTCTAGCGGTTCTGCCTTCTCGAAGCGGGTCAACAAGGCAATCTCCTCATTAAATGACGGATAGCCCATCTCGATTTTGAGAAGGAAACGGTCGAGTTGGGCTTCCGGTAACGGGTACGTCCCTTCATGCTCGATCGGGTTTTGGGTCGCCATGACGAAGAACGGCGACGGAAGAATCTTCACTTCGCCGTCAACGGTCACACTGCGCTCCGCCATCGCCTCTAAGAGCGCCGACTGCGTCTTTGGTGACGTCCGGTTGATTTCGTCGGCTAGGACGATGTTGCCCATGAGCGGGCCAGGACGATATTCAAACTCTTTCGTCTTTTGGTTATACATCGAGATGCCCGTCAAATCGGACGGGAGCATGTCTGGAGTGAATTGAACGCGTTTAAAGTTAAGGTCGATGGCACGGCTGAAGGCACGAACGAGCATCGTCTTCCCGACACCTGGGACATCTTCTAACAGCACGTGACCTCCGGCAAGCAAAGCAGTCAAACTTTTCGCGATGACATCTTCTTTTCCGACGATCACCGTCTCAATGGCGGTGATGATCGATTGAATGGCTGGACGATAAGACATGGCCGACTCCCCTTTTTCTCTTGTTCCTGTCTCTTCCGAAATTCGAATGTTCTGATTTTATTGTGACATATTGAGCCGCTTGAATGAAAGAAATACATCGTACGAATCGGCTTTCCGTTCTTTACCCGAAAACAGGCGCCCTCTCTCCAAAACGAGCGGGCGCCTTCGATATTTATTTAGGTCGTTCAATCTCGAACTGTTCACCGAGTTTGGCATAAAAATCACCAGCCAGACGGCTGACCGGTGCCAATTGCGCTGCGTCGACGCGCCCGGCTTGATACAATTCGGGATCGACATGAAAACGGACGACACGGGCGATTAAAACATCGGCCGTCACTTTTCCGTCATGTTCGATGGGAACGTGATGATGAAGTTTACACTCCATCCGGATCTTCGCTTCTTTGACACCCGGCGTTTCAATGACGTCACTCGGTTCGAGCGTGAACGTCGTCCGGTCGAGCTCACTTTCCTCTGGCCCTAGGTTCGCCGCCGTCTCGTTTACGAGTGCGACGTTCGTCTCATCGACGATATGAATCACGAGTTCTTCCGTCGCAACTGCATTCCGGGCCGTATCTTTCATGACGCCATCTTTTCGTTGGATGGACACCGAGACGAGCGGAGGGTTTGACGCGATGATATTAAAGTAACTGAACGGGGCAGCATTGACGACATCACCGTTGCGCGTCGTCACAAAAGCAATCGGCCGCGGGACGATGCTCCCGATTAAAAACTTATACGTGTCTCGTTCAGTCAATGCAGTCGGATCGATTGATAACATAAGCCACCTCTTCTTTCATCATATTGTTACTTTCAAGCTAGCTGTTTCGAATGGACGATGTCAAACGTAAACGCATCGGAATGTGTAGGATTATTAAATTCGGGGTATATCCGTCTAGATGTGTTAATTAGAGAAAAAGAAAATCAGCCGATTCACAGTACATGAGCAGTTTGGTTTTCAGACGATTTCTCTTTATGTATATTTCGATTATTTGATGAATGAAGTGGAGTGGTTTTCAGACAAGGAAGGAAGTAGAGCGTATTATGGGCAAGTGGATTGAACAATTGGACAGTCGCCAAATACTCCGTATCTTATACGGAGTATGTATCGCTAGCCTCGTCTTGACCGGGATCGGAGCTTGGGTCGTTCGAGACGGGACAGTCTCGTCAAGCGAACTGATGTCGCTACGTTGGATCTGGGTAGTCGGGTTAGTCATGTTTATCGGAGCTATTTTATTAATCGGGCGACCGCTCATCAAACGGATGGCTGCTCAAAACGAAAACATGCACGCGAAGCAACAAGAGACGCAACAAGTGCTCGAGGAATCAAAACAAAATGAGACCAAACTACAATCCCGGAACGAATTGATTGAAGTGCTCGCCTCAAAGGAATCGTTATTCGACTATTCTTCGGTCATCGAAAAAATCGTCTTGTTGACCGAAGCAGAATTCGGCGCGTTGATGCTCGTCAAGGACGGAGAAATCCATTCGGTCGTCCCAAATGGAATGACCGAGGAGCAACAAGAGAGCTTAATCGAAAAATCATACCTATTACAACGTACCATGACCTCACAAGCACTCGAGGCGACGTCGAAAAAAATTGCCGACGATGTTCACAACTATCCTTACTATATCCACGAGACGGCCATCCCGGTAAAGGATCCGTCTGATGGCAAGATGATTGGGTGCCTCTACCTCGCTTGTTATGACGAACAGTTCGATGCGAGTGAAAAGTCGGAATTGAACGCGTTCGCGAATCAATTGGCGATTTCCTTGCTACGGACACGCCTTTACAGTCAGATGCAACAAGACCGGAAAGAGACGGCCCAATTGATCAACTCGGTGCGCGAAGCGATCCTCTACTTGAACTACGAAGAACAGACCGTTGTCGGTAACCGGGCTTTCGTGCGCATGTTCGATGAGCTTCAGTTCGAATACAAAGGCTATGAGGAATTGGCCACCGTCTCGATCGATATCGAACAGTTGGCCGAACGTGTCGACCAACGTGAGTTGTTCATCGACTATGTTGAACGCGTCTTCAACCAAGACCCTCCGGTAGACGGACTTTCGATCTCGCTCGACCAGGGGGATTGCTACCTTCAAGTGTACGCGGAAAGTATTTACCGGGACGAGACGCTTCACGGAACAATGCTCGTCTTACGTGATGTGACGGCCGAAACAGAAATCGACCGAATGAAGTCCGAGCTCGTTTCGACCGTGTCTCATGAATTACGGACGCCGCTGTCATCGATTTACGGGTTCACAGAATTGATGCTCGAACGTAATTTGAAAGACAGCCGCCGTGAATTGTATTTGAAGACGATTCATGACGAGGCGAAACGCCTCTCCTACTTGGTCAGCGACTTCCTCGACCTTCAAAAGATGGAGGCCGGAAAACAGACGTTCGAGTGGGAACATGTCGATTTGTATACACTAGCACGCGACAGCATCACATTCTATCAAGAGACGACCGACCTGCACCACATTCACCTCGACGCCGACTCGGCCCAAGATTTTCATATCGAGGCAGATCTCGCCGGGATGCAACAACTACTCGGCAACTTGCTCAGCAACGCCATCAAATACTCACCAGAAGGCGGCAACGTCCTCGTCTCGCTCGAACGGATCGACGATCAAGTCGTCATAAAAGTACGCGATAACGGAATCGGCATCCCTTCGTCCGCTCTGCCGAACTTATTCGGAAAATTTTATCGTGTCGACAATTCGGATCGTCGTAAAATCGGCGGCACCGGGCTTGGCCTTGCCATCTGTAAAGAAATCACTAAAGCACACGAAGGCCACCTTCATGTCGAATCAGTTTACGGTGAAGGCAGCACGTTCATCTGTGAATTACCGACTTTAAAAGAAGCGATTCATCAATGAACACGATTGGCATTTCAGCCGATCGTGTTTTTTCACCGCTTTTTGCTTTTTAATAAAGGAATCTTTTGGCATAATATAGAAAAACAATAGCAACGGAACAGAACGAGTTCACTCGGTTATACCTACGCCAATATTCTTACACGTCTTTTATAGAAAAGAAGTTATACTAAGGAAGAAGAGAGACACACGATTGGAGGTCATGAAGTTGGATCACCAGGACCCACCCGCGTTTTCAGAATTAGGCGACTTTAAACAATGGGGACGTTTTGATTTAAACGTTCCACTTCAAGGTGGACAAACCGAACTCCAGATTGCCGTATCAATCGTGAGAAACCACATCCCGCTTCGCTTAGGTGGTTTCTACATCATCGCGAACGAGGATCATATCCTCCATAGCGGTTCCCACGATTCAAACTTGCAAAAGCACATCATCCACTTGATCCAACAAGTACAGGCAGGGCATGCGGAACAAGAGTCACTTCTCCATGAATCGTTTTGGACGGTCCACTATTTTACTACACCATGAAAGAGACGATTCGGGCGTCTCTTTTTTTGTGCGTGAAAAAACGCCTCCTTTTGGGAGACGTTATTCGGATTGAGACATAATCGTTATTACTTTTTCGTAGTATTCAGTAGCTAGTTTGTACTTGCCGTTTTCTCTTAGTTCTCGCGCAAGCCAAAGTGCATATTTTTTTGTGTACATGTATTCATCATGGGATTCAAAATATGAGACTGCTTTTTTCAAGCTGAAGATCAGTTTATCTACATTTTTTTCTTTAAAATAATTCAAATATATATCAAAGTGATGATTGAATTCTTCTATTTCTTTTTCTTTTGTCATTAAGTCATGTCCTACTGTTAACCATTTCACCACACCTTCTTCGTTACTTTGATCAAAGTTAACTTCAATTAACGATAAAACACTATATAATTTGCTTCGCACATCAATTTTATATTCAAAACTTTCAATAAAATACTGCAAAGCTTTATCTTGCTCCCCAAGCAGAGAATAAATTTCACCCATATTGTTGTAAAGCATTCCATAATAATTCTTTAAATCTGTGGCACTTATCACTTTAATCGCTTTCTGATAATAAGATAATGCATCAGAAAAACGCTTCCTCCTCTTATAGGATAGGCCAATAATTAAATGACATTCTACAATTCTCTCTAAATAAAAATTCTCTTGGAAATAAACGAGTGCAAATTTCACATTTTCGATTGCTTGAATATTATCTGTAAATTTATAGTAAAGTCCCCCCATGATGTAACGGATATCAGCGACTTCCCAATCAGGTATTCCTGAACCCGCTAATTCTCCGTTTAATTTTTCCACAAGTTCAAAAGCAATCTCTTTCTCATTCTTGTGAAACATCTTTAGGGCCTTTATAATTGTGTATCTTAGCTGATCGTCTTTGGTCAACTGGTCTTCAATCCAACCAACTTCTGTAACATATCGCTCATCACCACCAGGCATCATACCAAATCTTGCCAGAGTAACCATTAAAGTAATATACAGAGTCCTCGACTGTTTGACAGCTGGATGTTCTATATATTTTTTAATCATATTTTGCTTGTCTTGATCATTACGATTTAAGATTGCTTCTTTTAGCAGACTTCGAATTTCACTTCTTACTTTTTCTACTTGATTGCTAAAGTCAAAATAGAGTGGTACATCCAGATCTAACCTATCAAAAATAAGTTCCAGTACTTCTTCACTAGGAGAAGTTTGATTATTTTCAATTTTACTTAGATAAGAAACTGAACAAATCCCTCGGGCTAAAACGGTTTGTTTCATATTTTTTCTCATTCGCTCTACTTTAATTAGGTTTCCATAGTTATATTCCATTATAAGCAGTAGCCCCTTCGCCCTAATATCAGACAGTTTTTTGTTATCATCCTTCTGTTTCTTTCGAATTTAGGAAAATTTAAACGTTTTGTATCAAAAAAACAGGCCTTTCGACTGAAAATTTCCCAACTAGTCACAGTTCGACCGATACACAATTCATGATAAGATTTAACTATAAAAGAGTAATCACTTAAGATAATTTTAGGTACAAAGATTCAACCTAAAAAAATAAAAGGAATCTAAGTCAATGGAGGTGAATACATCATATGGGTAAATTAAACTTTTTACTTGCAGAAGATTACATTAAGCCTAGAATATACTTCCAGCCGAAGCAAACGTCTTCTTTCAAGGCTTCTTATTCCTATACTGACACTAATCAGTTCGAGGGATTAGAACATTTGACCCAATTGTTACGTTCATCTAAAGGCTTTATCCTTAACGCGTTTCAAATTGATTACTATCAGGCTTTACCGAAACTGATTACAAGAACACTTCAAGAAAATCGATCTCATAAAAGGCTATACATTCTTGGGCCTGAACTGTCTCTCTCTATTCTAAAGCGCAGTTCAAAAACCGTCTATGAGAAACATTTTCAAGAGTTCGGCTATATCAACATTGAACAGGATCAACAAAGTGTTGTTAGCCAGTGTCTGTCTTTATTGAAAGAAGGACACATCCTATATATTCTTCCAGAAGCATCAATCTGTTGGCGACCAGAACCGCTCCAACAGTTTGAAAATCAATTTACTCCTCTTTGCAGCACACTGCTCAGTCAAGAAGCTCATGTTCCAATTTTGTCATCTGCTACGACAGAAGAATCTGACAAAGTTAAGCTCTATGAGCCGAACATGCCACAACAATTCATCGGAGATTTTGAATCACGGATTGCACAACAATCTGAAGCAATCTACACATTGCTAGAATCACCACTCTCTGACTACTGAGCAACATCATACTAGGGATCATAGCTTATCCACATAAACCAACACACATAGGAGGAATTTGATCATGAAAAAAGCAACAGGATTCTTTTTTATCGCAGCAGCAATTTTTCTACTAGGAAGTTCGTTTAAACCACTAGCCGAAGAAGCTCCACGTATTACCAAAATCGAAGCTCCAGTTTTAAAATATGCTGAAGAAGCTCCACGCATCACTAAAGTTGAATCACCAATCAGAAAATTTGCTGAAGAAGCTCCACGTATTACTCAAGCGGTAGAAACAACTAAACCCTTTTCTGAAGAGCTTCCACGTCTTATCTAATTTCAAAAAACGTTTCTCATATGAACACCTCAAGAAGTTCGGACTTAAAAGTCCAACTTTCTTGAGGTGTTTTTATAGGTAGATAATTTAGTTTATCTTCGTGTCTCTTTTTTTATTCCAAATGCGACTATCGTTCTATTTTTTAAAAAAAGATAAATAATTTACATATTAATCTCCATTTTTTTCTTGTTTACTTATATAATAGCGAAGACATGAAGACGATTTCATTTCATCGTTATTTCAAAGATTCAAGAAAAAGGAGCGAATCACGATTGAACATAGAAAAAACACCTTGGCATTTAAAACTCTTACTTAGCACATCCCTCGTCTTCACTGGCGCAGCAGTCGTACCGCTCGAGCTTTCACAGACCGGATTTGAATCAACTCGTGTCGAAGCGGCCACTACATATAAAACAACAGCTAATTTAAATCTTCGCCTTAGTGCAGCGACTTGGAGCAAAGTCCTTCTGACAATCCCAGCAGGCGCGACGATCAAATACATAAGCAAGTACGGCTCGTGGTATAAAGTCTCTTACGGTGGCAAGACGGGGTACGTCGCTTCACAGTATGTGAAGCAGACAACCGCTTCGACGATGACGACTAGTTCAACGAAAGCCTATACGACAACCGTCAACTTAAATTTACGGAAAAGCGCCTCGACGAAAGGTACGATTCTATTGACGATTCCAACAGGGAAACGAGTGACTTATGTCAGCACATACGGTTCATGGTACAAAGTGACGTATGGCGGACAGACCGGTTACGTCTCCTCACAATATTTAAAAGCTTCAAGTCCATCGACAACGACAAGCTCGACAAAAGCTTATACGACGACTGTCAACTTGAACTTGCGGAAGAGTGCCTCGACGACCGGAACGGTATTGCTTACCATCCCGTCTGGCCGCAATGTGACTTACCGGGGGACGTATGGCTCGTGGTATAAAGTTTCTTACGGTGGGAAGACCGGCTACGTCGCAGCGCGCTATTTGAAAGCGGGCACAACGACGACACCCACTACTTCAACCGGATCAGGACGCACCGTCGTCATCGATGCCGGTCATGGCGGGAACGATCCGGGTGCGGTTTACGGATCTGTCCAAGAGAAAGTCATTGCACTCGACATCGCTAAGCGCTTGGCGAACACACTATCGAGCACGTACAACTATAACGTCAAAATGACTCGTGCAAACGATGGCTACTTATCCCTCGCCCAGCGCGTCTCGTTGACAAAGTCATATAAAGGGAGCGCTTTTGTAAGCGTCCATGCCAACTCGGCACCGAGTACGGCCTACCACGGCCATGAAGTTCTCGTCCCAACGACGGAGAGCTACACGACAAACCCTTACGTCTCCGCGAGTCGTAACTTAGGAGCGGCCATCAACCGTGAACTCGGCGTACGCATCCCAACGATTCGTAACCGTGGCGTGAAGTATCAAAACGTGTATGTCATCGGAAAGAATACCGTCCCGTCGACGCTCGTCGAATACGGATTTATTGGCAATGCGAACGATCGCGCTCATCTGACGAGTACGACATATCGTCAACGGATGGCTGATGCGACTGCTTCCGGCATTCATCAATTCATGCGTTCATCGAACTAATTCAAAGAGACCCGGCTGAACGTTCAGCCAGGTCTCTATTTGTATTGCGTCACATCGCACCGCCAGATTTTATGAGGGGCACCGAGTCCCCAGTAATGGTCGATCGTGAGTACAGGTGGACCCATCCGTTTTTCCCAGTACGTTTGCGCGGTCGGAAACCCCGCATCGAGATAAAAAATCGGCTGTCCCCTGATCAACAGCTCGTCCATCACGTTTTTAAGCAAGAAATGACCGACCCCTTGCCGCTGCTCGCTCGGCGTCACATAGATGCATCCGACTTCCGGTACGTCCGGCTCGACATCGAGATGTGCCGTGATAATCTCGTTCGGAGGAAGGATAGCCGCTGTTCCAACGATGACGTCGTCTTTTAGCACGACAAACAATTGGACAGTCTCGTCATCCAAACTATCTTGAACGGTCGTATTCAAGCGCGCCACTTCCTCGTCCAACAAATCAGCGTCTTCAAACTGTTCCCGGCGGATCAAATCGCTCAGACTCTCCATAAACAAACGCTGGAGCGGTTTGACATCATCTCGTTCAAGCGGACGAAAGTTCAATATTTCCACTTCCCTCTATCCATAATCATACGTTTCCTTCTTTACCCGTGTCTCTGCCTAACGTAACGTTCGGTTGATGCGACCCTTCCACCGCCTCGAGCTGTTCGAGATGGTCATACCCGAGATACCCGTGCGTCTTCCAGACAAGCACGATTGCCGTCGTGAACAACAAGAGCGTCAAATAAAGAAAACCGATTGAGACCTGCCCCGGCTCGATCAAGGGGACGAGGGCATACGAGACGTTAAACGTCGTATGCAGTAAAAAGGCCGCCCATAAGTTCATCGTCGTGACGTTATATAACCACGAGATGATCAACGTAAACGATAGAATGGCGACGGCGTAAGCCCAAAACGGGAGGGATGCCTGTCCGGTGCCCGTCATAAAGAAGAGGGGAATATGCCAAACCGCCCACACCACGCCGACGAACAGGCTCGCCTGGAGCGGCGTCTTGTTGAGTTGCAGCGCGTCGAGTAAATACCCGCGCCAACCATACTCTTGTTGAACCGTTCCCCCGAGAAATAACATGTAGAGGAAGTACGGGATGACGAGCCAAGGTTCGTTCAGCAGTAACGCACCGCTCGCATCGGTCAGCCAGTACGCGAGGACAAATAAGAACGGGATGAGCAACAGGCCGAACGCATAGTACTTACCGGCCATCCGCCACTCGAAGCCTCGCTTCAACAGTGTCTGCACCCCGCTCCATCCGTTTTCTCGATACGCCATATAACTGCCGGCCACGCTCGGTCCGAACGAACCAATCAAGACGGTCGCTAAAATCGGCAAGCTTGTCCACGTATAGAGCCCCCACCAGCTTAACCATGAGAACGCGAACGCGATGACGATAAACGTTATGACTTCTTTTCGTGTCGGGATCATGCGCTCCGCCTCCTTTTATATGTAGTTTACCCACTCTAGAAGCGACTTGCCTACTTCACCGGCAAAATATTTTTAACATATGAAGCAAAATGATAGGTCGGCTACTATTTGCCGAGGTATAATCAGAGTTACAATAAAATCACATTTACTAGCGAGGTACACATGGAACCAGTAGTCGAACACTCGATGAGTCACAATTACTTTCTCGTGATTCTTTCTTATATTATCGCCGCTGTTTCCGCTTATGCTGCCATCGAACTGGCACGCCGCGTGAACGCGACGAATCGCTCCACTCAAAATATGTGGATTTTGGCGGGGGGCGCCACCCTCGGACTCGGGATTTGGTCGATGCATTTCATCGCCATGCTCGCTCACGAGGCGTTGCGCCCCGTCACGTATTCGATCCCGCTCGTTTTACTGTCTGTCATCATTGCGATGGCCGGCTGTATCTTCGGCTTCTTGATCGTCTCGCGCCGGACGACTCATCCCGTATTGATCGGTGCAGGACTGTTGATGGGAACCAGTATCGCCAGCATGCATTACGTCGGCATGGCCGCGATTCAAGGCGTCGCGATTTCGTATGATCCATGGTTGGCCATGTTGTCGATCATCATCGCCATCGCGGCCTCACTTATCGCCTTATGGATCGGCTTCTACTCAAAGTATGCCAAACAAAAAATCGACCTCGAGCTGAAAGTGTTCTTTTCACTGCTCATGGGCGTCGCCATCTTCGGGATGCATTTCGTCGGCATGGCCGCGTCATCGTTCGTGTTCATCGAAGCGAACAGCCCGTTCGCTAATGCCGTCGAACCGTCGCTTCTCGCCTGGCTCGTCACGGCGATCACGGTCATCTTGTTTGCCATCTTCTTCTTGTCGCTCACGCTCGACCGTCACCTCAAGAAACGAGAACTCATCCAAGCGACGATCCTCGATTCGACGACGGATGCGGTCGTCACGACGACGAAAGATGGCATGATCCAGTACGCCAACACCGCGTTTTATCGTTTGTTCGACAAAACGGACGATACTTTTTTCCAAGACTACCACTCGTCCTTGACGATCAATCAACAGTTCTATGACCCAAGACGGGTCGAAATCGACGATAAGACGATTGAAGTGACGAGTTACCCGCTCAAAGGTGAAGCGATGGACCAAGTGCTCTGGTTTTTACGGGACGTCTCGGAGGCGATCGCCTCACAACGTCTCGTCGAACATATGGCGTATCACGATACGCTCACCGATTTGCCGAACCGCCACAAGCTCGAACGCATCCTTGCGGAACATATTCAAATCGAGGACCCGGTCGCTTGTCTTTACATCGACATCGACCGCTGGCGTTTCTTGAGTGATATGCTCGGACATCACGGTACGGACGAATTGACGATGCAAATCGCCGAACGTCTTCGCGTCACGATTCATCCAGATGACATTTTGACACGAGTCGGTGCTTCGGAATTCATTATCTTACTGTTCGATAAGCGCAGCACACTCGCCAAACAAAAAGCGGAGAAGTGTATTAAAGCGATCTCACAACCGTTCAATATCGACGGGACGACCGTCGAACTCACGATGAGCGCCGGCGTTAGCCATTATCCGAAAGACACGACGTCCGCGGACGAACTCGTCCAATACGCGCGACTCACCGTCCACGAATCGAAACGGATCGGGAAAAACCAAATCAAAGAGTTCGAAGACGAATCGAAGCATCAAATTTTACGCACGGTTGAGATCGAGAAAGCGCTCATCCACGCACTGGATCGTCACGAGTTCACGCTCGTCTATCAACCGAAAGTATCGCTCACGAAAAATCGACTCGAAGGCGTCGAGGCGCTCTTGCGTTGGAATCATTTCGAACTCGGCGATGTCACACCGACCGAATTCATCCCAATCGCAGAAAACACCGGACTGATCCACCAGATCGGCAACTGGGTCATGCGCGAGTCGTGTCTCGCTTGGGTACGGTGGAACAAGTCCGGCGTCAAGCCGTTCACGCTCTCAGTCAACGTGTCACCGCTCCAGTTCGCGCGTGAAGACTTCGTCGAGACGCTGCAAACCATCTTACAAGAGACCGGCATGGACCCGATGTTCCTCGAACTCGAAGTGACGGAATCATCGATGCTGTCGTACGAGGCATCGACGCGCGATAAGCTCACCCAACTTCATCAGTACGGGATTTTGATCTCGCTCGATGATTTCGGGACTGGTTACTCGTCGTTCCGCCAACTGCGCGAACTTCCGGTCCAAGTGCTCAAGATTGATCGCTCGTTCATCGTCAACTTGTTCACAGACCGCAACCAAGAAGCAATCGTCCGCTCGATGATCCAACTCGGTCATAACCTCAACATGAAAGTGTTGATGGAAGGCGTCGAAACGTCTGACCAACTCGAATGGTTGCTCAATGAGCAGTGCGACTACGTCCAAGGCTTTTACTTCAGCCGTCCGCTTCGCGAGAAAGACGTCGTGAAGCACGTCAAATCGGTCACGACCTATATCGAGTTCGGAAAGACCCGGGCTTAAAAAGACTGCAGTTCGCTGCAGTCTTTTTGTATGCAAAAATCTCCTATGCCAAGGAGACATAGGAGATCAACTTTACGATACGCGTGCTTTTTCTTGCTCGCGGATCAAATGGTACTGCTCGAGAATGAGTTTCGTCAACGTGTCATCTTCATGCAACTGAAGGTACTTTTCCACTGTCGACAAGATACCGTCTTCTGCGATCGATAAATAAAGTTCAGAAGATTCCGAATCCTCAGGGTTGTAATAATTCAAGGCGGCGGCGATCCCGTAGGCAAGTTCGTTCGGCTCGATACCGTTGGCGATGAGTTCTCGTGCCGGTTTGACGAGACGATCACTCGGCCCAAGCTTACGAATTGGCGAACGGGCGACACGCGAGATTTCATCTTTCAGCTTCGGATTCTCGAAACGTTTGATGATTTTTTGAATGTATTGGCTGTGCTCTTTCGCTTCGAAACCGTATTTCTCTAAGAGCAGCCAGCCTGTCTCGTAAAGGGCGCCTTGGACGACTTGACGGACGCGGCGATCTTTTAACGCCTCGTCGATTGTACCTTTCTCAAACAAAGAGCCGATGTATGACGCGACGGCGTGACCAGTGTTGACCGTGAACAGCTTCCGCTCGATATAAGGTCCAATCTCGTCGACCCACGTCACACCGTGAAGCGGGGGCCGCTCGGCCAATCCGTGCGTCTCAATGACCCATTCATAGAACGTCTCGACTTCGACGTAGAGCGAATCTTCGTGCTGTTGGAGCGGAACAATCCGGTCGACAGCCGCATTCGGGAACGAGACGTTCGCCGTACCGACACCGCCTGATACTTCAATCGCTTGTTGCAGCGACGCACTGCCCCCGATCATGTTCTCACAAGCAATCACATAGACCGGTGATTCCGTGTCCCGGTCACGCAACCCTTCACTGATAAGTGGAGCGACTTTTGGTAACAGTGTCGGTCCGATCGCTGTCGTGACTAAATCCGCATCGGCGATGAGTGATTTGACGCGTTCCGGATCGGTCAAGCTGTTGACGCCGCGTACCCGGTCGACGAAGACGTTATCGACGCCGTCTTCAGCAAAACCGACCTCGTAATACCGTTTGTCTTCAAGCGCTTGGATGACGGTATCGTTAATATCGACGAACGTGACCTCGTATCCGCTCTGATTTAATAGTAATCCGATAAATCCACGACCGATGTTCCCGGCCCCGAAATGTACAGCTTTCATGACGCCACCTCTTCCATAAATAGCGACAAGATCTCTTCTTTCGTTTTCGCTTGTACTAAACGCTCAACGTTATCCTCATCCGAACAGATGACCGCGATTTGAGATAGGAGTTCTAAATGTTCATCATCCACCCCAGCGATCCCGATGACGAGCTTCGCAGTTTGTCCGCCAAAGTCGACTCCTTCCGGTACTTGTAAAAAAGAGATTCCCGTCTTCTGAACGGCGGATTTCGCTGATTCCGTCCCGTGTGGAATCGCGACTTGATTCCCGATATAGACGTTTGAGAGCGCTTGGCGTTCATGCATCGCTTCTACGTAGGCCGGTGACACACAGCCGGCTGCTTGTAATACCGAGCCTGCCGCATTTATCGCGTCGGCCGTCGTGTTAAACGATTGATTAAGTCGAATCATCTCTGTCTGAATGCATGGCATTTTAGTTCCTCCTATAGCTCAAATCTGTTCTCTATCTACTGTTTTATGAGATTTTGCTGCGTTCTGCTTTGATTTCTTCAATCAATTGATCGTAGTATTCTGCGTTCAAGAAGTTCGTGACCGAACGGTGAATCGCATTCGGCACTTGCGCTTCGGCCCGGTCCGTCAAATCCTGATGGGTGATGACGAATTGAGCATCTTTTGGCAATTGGCTGATTGACGTGTTCGTCACTTTGATTGGCAAGTTCGACTTGTTCACTTTATTGCGAAGAACCGACGCTCCCATCGCACTCGAGCCCATACCGGCGTCACATGCGAAGATGATGTGGTCGATTTTGTCGAGGCTCTCCGTGTTCACGAGAGCAGATGCATAAGTCTGCTTCCCTTTCATCGCGCTGACATTTTGTGTCGCTTCTTCGAGTGACACTTCTTCGGTCGCACTTGATTTCAAGATGACACTTGCCACGGCAAACGTGACGGCTGCTGACAAGAGAATCCCAGCGACAAGTCCGACGTACGAACCGCGTGACGCCATCGCGAGAATCGCGAAGATACTACCTGGCGACGCTGGTGCGACAAGACCGACATCGAACAGGACGAACGTGAACACGCCTGTTGCGCCCCCTGCGATCATCGCAAGGATCAAAATTGGCTTCATCAAGACGTAAGGGAAGTAGATTTCGTGGATCCCACCAAGGAAGTGAATGATGGCCGCCCCTGGCGCTGTCCGTTTGGCTGCACCTTTCGCGAATACCATATAGGCAAGCAACAGACCGAGACCTGGTCCTGGGTTCGCTTCTAGTAAGAAAAGCACCGATTTCCCGGCGTCAGCGACTTGATCGACACCGAGCGGGCTTAAGATCCCGTGATTGATTGCGTTGTTCAAGAACAAAATTTTCGCAGGTTCGATGAACAAGCTAGCGATTGGCAGCAATTTTGCGCCGACGATCCAGTCAACACCTGCAGCCATGACTTTATCGAGCCCGCTCATAATTGGACCGAACACTTCGAAGCCACCGATCATAAGGAGACCACCGATGATCCCGACCGAGAAGTTGTTGACGAGCATTTCAAATCCAGCTTTGACTTTGCCTTCGATGAGGCGATCAAACTGTTTGATAACATAGCCACCGAGTGGGCCCATGATCATCGCCCCGAGGAACATCGGAATGTCCGTCCCGACGATGACTCCCATCGTGGCGAGCACCCCAACGACTCCACCTCGGACGTCGTGAATCAACTTCCCGCCTGTGAACCCGATTAAGAGCGGTAACAGATACGTGATCGTCGGACCGACGAGCTCAGCTAATTTTTCGTTCGGCCACCAGCCCGTTGGAATGAACAGGGCTGTGATAATCCCCCAAGCGATGAAGGCGCCAATGTTCGGCATGACCATCCCGCTCAGGAAACTCCCGAACCGTTGTACTTTGACTCGGACTCCGCCCGAGCCAGCTTGCGTATTCGCCATGGATAAAACCTCCAGTCGTAAATTGTGAATGCGTAATCGTGTTGTGTAGCTAACCGGTTTGTGCTCTACACCTGTATTGTAGACTCGAGGTAAGCGCTTACTCAATTCAATCCAGTTCGTTCTTTGGCAACGTTTCATGCCAAACAAAAAAATGACCGCGAGTGGGTCATTTTTCATATAGCGTGTCTTGAATCAGTTTCTTCATACATTCATGAAGCAAGAGACGCAGTTGTTTCTGTGAACCGGTACTATATAAGTTCATATGGTCTTCGCTCTCAATCAGCGACCCGCTAACGGCACTGAGAAACTGCAGTTCGACGTCGCTCGCTTCTTCCGGCGCCAGCAGGACGAGTAGACGGGACACCGGTTCGGTCGACTGGTCCATCATGAGGAGCGGGATCGACTGCTTCAAATCGAAGGCGAATACGCTCGCACGCTCGATTGACGAATGGCGACCATGGAACAAGGCGAGCTTCGTCCCCGGGATACCGAGCCCCGCGACTTCGTGACGTCGCAGCAATTGCGCGGACAGTTGGATGCCGCTTTGGACGAGATCACGTTCTTCTAACCGCGTGCCGATGTCGAGCAAGATGTCCTCGAGCCGTTCGCTATTGTCGAGCGTGACGAGATCGAATTGTTCATCCATCCGTTCGAACGTCTCGACGAGTTCTCCGAGCTCCGTGAAGTCGAGCATCGTTGAATGATGTTTTTCTTTCGTTTGAAACGACTGTGGGAGTGACAAAAGCAAGTGACGGACGCGCTGGACTTCCTCGTTCGTCAAGAGCGGGTTAACAATAAGTGTGGGCACCGCGAGCGGTGGGAGTGGAATCGTCGACAAGATGACGTCATAATCGTCGAGCCGGTGCTGCTCGAGCCCGAACAACGACGAGTTGACGACGTCTTGCATCTCAGGAAACTCCTGCTTGACCCGATTGACGAGCATCTTCGATGAGCCGAGTCCGGCCGAACAGACGACGAGCGCCCGGTATTCGCGGCGCCGCACCGGTTTGACAAGAGCGGCCGCGAAGTGCATCGCCCAAAACACCGTTTCGTCTTCTGTGAACGTATTCGTCCCAAAGACGATGTCGGCCGCTTGTTGGATAGCAGACCGTAAGTTCGGATAATCGCGGTCGATGTGCGGACGGACCGTATCCGTATCCGGGAGTGCTTGCGTATTCATGCTCGACAAGATGTGGGCAATTAGCCCTTTCTCGAGGGCGGCATCGTCTGCGAACGCGAAACCGTGGATGAGTGAGACGTGATGAATCAGCTTGTGGACTCGAATTTGCATGACCCAGCGCTCTTCCTCATCTTCTTTCATCTGTTCCTTCAACGAGCGCAACCGGTTGGCCTCTTCGGCGAACCAGACCCGTTCCGCCATCGAGAACGGCGTCCCGAGTGCCGTCTCCATGGCGTGGGCGACTTTCAAGTAGTCGTCCGAGCGTCCTTTCGTATACATCTCTAAGAAGAAACCGGCATCCAGCCGGGCTTGCTGTACCCCGTAGGCGAACGTGACACGCATGATGGTGCGGTCGTCCATCCGCTCATACGGATGTTCCTTCAAATAATCATAGCCGTCGCGGAGTGCTTCGAGCATCGCTTCACACGGGACCGTCTTCAAAAATGCCGGAATATAGTCGTCCTCACCACGGACGAACCGATAGAACGCGAGCGTGTCCCAATGAGCGAGGAGCGCATTGATCATCAGCTTCCGCTTTTCCGCTTCAAGCCCGAGCACTTTCGCACCGACGCCTTTCTTGCGTTCGACTTCGAGATGGTACTCGTCAAACCAACGATCGAGTTTTTCTAAGTCTTGCGTCAGCGTGCTTGGTGACACGTGCATCTGTTTCGCGACCGCCTGCAGTTTGAGCATGTCTTTCTCAAACAAGAGTCGCCACGCCAGTTCAAAGATTCGGTCCTCGGCTGTTGGGATTGCCTCGGCCGAGAGAATCAAATCTTCCCGTAGTTGTTGTTTTGCATCCGAGCGGCCGATTAGACTGAGTCCGTGACCTCGTTGCCACGCCAGCTCCAACTCGAATTCTTTTAAGACGCCTTCGAGTAATTGACGCTCACGCTGAATCGTCCGCTCAGACAAATGAACCGCTTGCGCGATCTCCGCGAGCGGTGTCGATGTTTCAGTTGCTAATAGATGTAGTAAAATCGAGCGCTCCCGGGCGCTCCACTCATGCTTCATATTCATTCACCCATTCCTCGACGACTTGTCGGTATTCCTCGAGCGACAGCATATGGTTGACCGAACGAACGTATGCCGTCGGATGTGTCATCACTTCTGTACCTTGTTGATAGATGATTAAATCAACCGCCGCAGGCACATCTTCATAAGTTCCATGTGTGACGTGACACGTCATACGCCCCGAAGACGCCTGAGCAAACAACTTTGCTGCCATCGCACTCGTCACGAACCCACATGGACAGGCAATGTATACGTTCATGTCCAACCTTCTTTCGTCGCTTATCTTTATCTAACCATACGATGGAACCGCTTACTTCACCTACTATTTTGCTCTTTGTCAAAATTATCGGCAAGCAGTAAAAAGCATCTCTCCTCAATCGGAAAGATGCTTTATCTAAAGTTAAGCGGTCTTCAGGCGTTTTCGTGTATGAATCGACTTCATGACGGCACGTGCAATCGGTTGGGCGAACAACAGCTCGATCCAAAACGCGATGCCGAAATTACGGAACCACGTCGGGAAAAAGTGTTCGAGCGTACCGAAGTTGAGCTCGCCCATACCGATCCATGGTCCGATGATGGTCATGACGAACGAGATCATCGAGACGTTTAGGACGATGTTCAACAAGATGCGTGCGTTGAAGCCGTCCGTCTGACCGGCAAACCGGTTAAACAGTATGCCGGCTAGCGGCTTCACGATGAAACGGATCAACACGATGAGCGCAATCCAAGCGAACGGGATGATTTTGAGCGTATCGACGTAATGAGCGACACTAAAGCCACGCTCCATGCCGACGATGATCGGGGCAATCGTGTTCACAGATAAAATCGAGATAATCAACATGAACAAAACGCCTTCTTTTGGGTTTTGAGGTAACCGGTCTTCCAAGTGCATAATAAAGCCTCCGTACACATATGATTTCAGATGGTAGACGTATCTTGCGACATATATTTTCGGTACGAAACCGATATCTCTACAAACTGATTTTCATAGTGTAGCAAATCGGAGACTAGCTTCGTAAGCATTATTTTTTATTTTTATTCTACCGTCACCGATTTTGCCAAGTTACGCGGTTTGTCGACGTCACAACCTCGGGCGAGCGCGGTGTAATACGCCATCAGTTGGAGAGGGAGCACGGTGATGAGTGGCGCGAGAATCGGTTCCACGTGCGGTAAGATGAACTCATCATTCTCGTGCTCGACGCCTTGCATCGAGATGATACACGCATTGGCACCACGGGCGACGACTTCTTTGACGTTGCCGCGGATGTTCAAGTTCGTCTTCGGTTGCGAGATGAGCGCGATGACTGGCGTCCCGTCTTCAATCAAGGCAATCGACCCGTGCTTGAGTTCTCCACCCGGGTAGCCTTCCGCTTGAATGTACGAGATCTCTTTTACTTTGAGTGCACCTTCGATACAGACCGAGGCGTCGAGTCCGCGACCGATAAAGAACGTATTCGGTGTTGTCTTTAAGTAACGTTCCACCAAGTCTTCGAACAGCTCTTTTTGTGACATGACCGAGTCCATGATCGTCGCGACACGTGCGAGTTCCGGCATCAAGTCGAACGGCAGCTCTTTCCCGTTCGCACGAGCGATGTCATAAGCGAGGATCGCGAGCACCGCGATTTGCGCCGTGTACGCTTTCGTCGACGCGACCGCAATCTCGGGGCCGGCGTGGAGGAGCATCGTCTCGTTTGCTTCACGGGAGAGCGTTGATCCTGGCACGTTCGTCATCGTGAGTGCTTTGTAGCCGCGCTTTTTCACTTCGACGAGGACGGCACGGCTGTCGGCTGTCTCTCCAGACTGTGACAAGAAGACGAACAGCGGACGGTTGCTTAAGAGCGGCATATTGTAGCCAAATTCAGACGAGACGTGCACCTCGGTCGGGATACCGGCAATCCGTTCTAAAATGTCTTTCCCGACGAGTCCGGCGTTGTAGCTCGTGCCACAGGCGACGATGTAGATGCGGTCCGCTTCCGAGACGAGCGAACGGACGCCTTCTGTCAGCTCGATGTCGCCGTTCTCGTTCTGGTAGTGTCGGATGATGTTGCGGATGACGGCCGGTTGCTCGTCCATCTCCTTCAACATGTAGTGCGCGTACGTTCCCTTCTCGATGTCTGACGCATCGATCTCGGCCGTGTACGGCGCACGTTCAAGGATTTCGCCATCGAGCGTCTTGATCGTCGCCGACTCACGCGTCAAGATGACGATCTCGCCGTCATGGAGCTCGAGGTACTGGTCCGTCACTTGGAGCATCGCCATCGCGTCCGACGCGACGACGTTGAACGTGCCATCACCAAGTCCGACGAGGAGCGGCGACTTGTTCTTCCCGATATAGAGGCGCTCACTGTCCTCTGAGTCGATCATCGCGATCGCGTACGAGCCGTGGAGCTCTGAGAGCGTCTTACGGAACGCCGCCTCGACGTCATTTAGCACGACGAAGTTCTTCTCCATCAACTGGACGATGACTTCCGTATCCGTCTCTGACAGGAACGGTGCGTCGATCGTAGCCTTGATCTGCTCGTCGTTCTCGATGACGCCGTTGTGGACGAGCGTAAAGCGGCCCGTCGTGCTTTGGTGTGGGTGGGCGTTCGGTACGCTCGGTACCCCGTGTGTCGCCCAACGCGTGTGACCGATGCCAATGAAGCCTTCCGCTTCGACCGGTACGATGTCACGTAACGCGGCAATCCGTCCGACTTCCTTGAACACATGGACATCGTCACCGACAAGCGCGATTCCCGCTGAATCGTAGCCACGATACTCAAGCTTCTCGAGTCCCTTCAATAAAATCTCTTTCGTTCCGACTCGACCGATCATCCCTACAATTCCACACATACAAAAATCTCCTCTGTATTCGATTTCTCGAAAAAGGAAACGGACTTTTTAGAGTGCTGTCAACGCGCTCCCCTTTGGCCGTCCGGTCACCCGAACGTTTTAAAAGAACACTTTTAGTCGTGACAGGCGACTAGAGGGTATCCGCCGAAACCTCGATCACCCTCGTCCTCGTCAACTCCGTAGAGTTCTGGCGCTTTTCCTTCATAGCTGGCCGTTTCTCCAGATACCCTTTCATGCTAGTCGTTCAACATAATCCACGGATAGTATTTTCATCACATCATCGTTCAGTACTTTTTTACCGTTCACGTAAAAGTCACCACTTTCACTAAAAAGCCATTTTTTTGGAGGCTTGTCCGCCTGACACGGTTCGTGCATGATAATAGTATATAGAGATGAAACGGAGGAACGGATATGAGCGGGCTCTTTCTCGTCATCGGCATCACCTTATCGATTCTCTCGAAGTGGCTGCAGTTTAACGGACAGGATGCGCGCGGAGATGTGCTCGTGTTTCCGGCTGCATTCTTTCTCGGCTTGGCGCTGTTGTTCAGCTTGCCGTTCTTTAAAGAGTGGTGGGAGGAACCATCAAAGCGACCGAAAGCGCTCCGCTTCGCTGGGCTCGCGGCCGGTGGCATTCTATCGTTCCAGTTGTTCGCCTGGCTCGTCTTCGGACAAGCTCAGTGGCTCGGTGCACTGTTCTTAATCCCCTTCCTCGGCTGCCTTTACTTCATCATCCGTACGTTCAAATGAAAACGGGGGAAGCGCTCATCATGCGCCTCACCGTTTTTAGGGAATGTCGAGGTCGAATAGAACCCCATAATGATCACTCGGCAGAATATTAGTTTTGCTAACGGATGCATTTCCGAACACGTCAACGTTCGTAATAAGCAGTGAGTTCACTTCAACGTGACGCAACAAAATCCAATCATAGCGCGAGGATCGTTTCATTAAGGAATCCTGTTGCAGATATGGATTATGTGTATAGTCCAATGTCGGTTGCGCTTCTCCTTCATCATACTTGGCGACATCGACCCACCGGTGTTCGGTCAAATAGTGATGGTTCTCTGACTGCGGGTCATCATTGAAGTCCCCGCATAAAATTTCGTACCGTTCCCCTTCGCCGATCCATTCGTGGACCGCCTTCATTTGTGCTTCCCGTATGTCCGACGACCTCCAATTTAAATGGACGTTCGTCAATCCGAACACGTGGCCTCCTACTTGGAACGTTACCCTCATCGCACAGTAGTTTGCTTCTTCTACCTCGTAGTGCCAAATCGCATCATTCGTAGCGAGCGGAACTTTACTTAAAACGGCGAGTCCTTCATCCGGTGAATCGGGATAAGGATGAAACACACAAAACGGATATCCCGTCTGATTCGCAATATATGTTGCGACATCGATTCCTGTTTCGCCGTCTATGTATGTTTTAACTTCCTGAAGCGCGAGCATGTCAGGGGCAACACGTTTTACTTCCTCACAGATGGCCCCGATTCGCTCGTGCCATAACGTTGGATTGTTCCAAATGTTAAAGCTTGCAATCCTCATTCTATGCCTCCATTTCGATGGTTCTGTTTCAACAAAAATTGCGCGCTATCTTGAATCAGTTCAATCGTCCGGGTCAACTCTTCTGTCGTGTTATCAAGATAATAGGGACCAGGTGCGCCCGAGTTCAGGAACTCGTTCCGTAAAATGAGGACACGTTCCCCCATCTGTGAACCCGCCGGCCTGTGCTGATCGCGTTGGACATGAACATCTTGCTCTGCCCATAAGATGACGTATCGCACTTCAATCCCTTGTTCAATCCAATGTGACGTATATGTCTGTATATCGTTCCAAAATGCGACCCAATCCACGACGACGTCATAATCTGCCGCAAGAAAGTTATCGCTCAAGGCAACGATGTTTTTCCAAACAAGTTCATTCGCACGCTCAGACTCCCAAGGTTTTTCACGACCCGAGACTGCCATATGACTAACTTCATCGCCTGAAATGTATGCACTTTTCTTCATCTGTCGAGCGAGCTGTTTTGCGGTTGTCGATTTCCCGACGCCGGCAGGTCCCGAGATAATCCATACTTTCTGCTTCATCAAACTGTTCCCCCTAAACATTTAAGAGGAAGCGCTCAAGCGCTCCCCCACTTTCGTTCTTCTCGTAATTCGGCTTCCGTGACGTAGTTGTTGTCGAGAGTGACCATGTGGCGTTCGTATAAACGATGTCCCCCCCACGACAAGATTCCACCAACTAAGCAGATTATGAGAAACATTCTATAAGTCACCATTTCCATTGTGAAACCGTATAAAAGTACGATAATCAATGGATAGGACATAATCCCGATATACGTATGGGCGTGCACGAGTCGTTTTGCGTCATCTGACGTCAAATAACGCTTTTTCACATTTTCACGTTCCCAGTCTTTTTTGAGTGCTGGAATACTTGTCAGCACTGCGACAACAACAAGTAGAATCGACGGAATCCACTCATTTTCCGAAGCAAGTTGTAACATGAACGTCAATGTCGCCGTCATAAAGGCAACTCGCCATTTTCCTGAATCGTCAATCGCCATCAGTTCCCGCATTTGAGTGCGCTTATCCATATCGTTCTTCCTTTTCAATTTCCCGCGCTTCTTTAATTGCTTTGATATCTTGATCCGTCAAATAGTTCCCATCATGTTTTTGAATGATACGGTCGAGCCATTTTCCAAAGAACGTCGCTCCCCAGAAAAAGGCTTGTGATAAGAGAAACGCTTGGAACGATTGTGGTTGCTGTGTTTGATTGAACGCGACGATGCCATAAAAACCAAGAGCGACAAGTCCAAATAACGAAGCTGTATACCGTAGCGTCAACAGCTTTCGCGCCTTCTCATTTTTCACGAAGCGGCGCCACATCCGGAAACGCATCATCTCTGTCGTGACGACGAGACTAAATATTGAAAATATGAATATCAGGAAAAACGAATCCGGCATCTCCCAATACGACGCATAAGTCAGCATGCCGATGATTGCTGCGACCACAAAGATCCCAACGCCCCAGCTTGTCCATTTATCCATGCGTAGCACCGTATCAATCTGTTGTTTTGTTTGCGGTGAAAGTTCCATTATGATTTCATCCTTTCAATCACTTGGTCGTATGTTGGCATGTCAGGGTCGTACGCTTTCAATTTCCGGACAATCCATCGTTTTCGATATGATTCGGTTAGTCCCCAGATGCCAAACACGCCGCCAATTAAGAAACCAAACGATTCAGTCGTCAGTAGCGTCGTCATAAAGGTTCCCATTAAGATTGCGCTAATCCACGTATCAGCATATTCGATTTTCAGCCACTGCAAACCCTTTGGTCGCGTTGAGAATTGGCGCAGGATTCGATATTGCTTATGTCCCATCACGACAAGAAACACCGCGACAGTCCACATCAAGGGAATTAACAACATCCGTTCAAAGAAAAGGGAAACAACCAATGAAGTCACATAAACAACGAGCAACGGAACACCGAAGCGTTGGATTCGCTTCACCCACTGAATTTCTTTCTGCAATTGTTCACCCATCCCCTCACCTCCCGGTCTGCTTATATGTAGGACGCCACACGTCTTCCTGCTTAATCCGCTTATCAATCCTCATCGTGATCCATCCAGCTAACACAATCACGAGCAAACCGACTGTATAGAAAACTTTCGTCTCCAACAATTCATTGCCGTTCAATGCGAGAAAGAAGGCAACCGTATTCAACATGTCACTCCCCAACTGTTGGCGATAGCGATGCGTCAATTTCGGATTCAACCGTTGTCGCATCTGATAGCGACGTACATACATCACATTGACGGGAACGAGCACGAGGGCCATGTAGACGATGCCCCAAAACAGACTATCCGTCCACCACACGATTGGAAGAATGACGACTAGAAACACCCCTACAATCCCAAACATGAGTTGTTGAAACGAACGGACCCACGCCCGTTCCTGTTCGACTCGTTCCCTCATCGCGCTTCCTCCAGCTCGAGGGCGCGTAATATCGGATCATGTTGATTTAAACGGCGTGACACCGTTTCTGTCAACGTCCCCCAAATGAACACCCCGAACGCCCAATACAGGTCGTCTTGATTGAAGACCAACAGGCCACTCACTAAAACGAGTAAACCGATCGAGCTCACGATATCGTACACGAGATGCCACCTTAGCACCTTCCGCGTAGCAAGATCGACTAAAAACGTACGTCTCATCTGATATTTTTGCACGTCTAACATGAGCATTCTGACCCCAACGAGAGTGAGAGGAATGATGAGCCACAGTTGCTTCCCGAAGAAGGATAAGACGATGGCCAATACCACGACGCTTAAAAAGATGTATCCGACCCGTGTCTGTTGCTTCTTCCAAGCCGTCTCTTGTTCAATTCGTGTCGGTTGATTCATGACTTCCCCTCCCTACTATTCTCTTATTGTATACGGAAATGAAACGGTGGGGTTTCAAGTTATCCAAATATTCTCGCAATGAATCGTTCGACGTTTTTCAACAATTGGCGAATGATTTACGACCGTTGCAAATAATTTCTGCTATACTGATAGCGTATTCATTCCTATAAATTAATGTGAAAGGTGCAAACAGTCATGGCCCCAAAGTATAAACAAGTCGCTGAACAGATTGAGACGGATATCGTCAATCACGTCTATCAACATACGAACAAACTCCTCACGGAAGACGAATATGCGACGAAATACGCCGTCAGCCGCAACACGGTCCGGAAAGCGATCGAGATTCTCGTCAACAAAGGCTACGCCTATCAAGTCCAAGGGAGCGGCGTCTTCGTCCGTGACCATTACGACAGCGATTATGTGAACCTCGAAAAACTCCAAGGTCTCACGAGCGACTTCAGTGGACGAAAAGTCGAGACACACGTCCTCGCCTTTGAGGAGACGACGGCAAACGAAGAAGTGGCGGAACGGATGAAGTGTCCGGTCGGGACGCCTGTCTATTACGTCAAGCGGCTGCGTCTCGTCGACGACCACCCGTTCTCGGTCGAAGATTCGTACTTCCGCAAAAACCTCGTCGTCTATCTCGACCGAAACATCACCGAGAAGTCGATCTATAACTACTTCCGTAACGACCAAAAGCTCGCCATCGGTTTTGCCGACCGCGTCATTTACGCCGATTTCTTGAACGCCGATGATGCCGTTTTACTCGGGTTGAACGAGAACGATCCGGCCCTTCTCGTCGACAACACCGTCTATTTAACGAACGGTCAAATCTTCGACGTATCGCGCTCGACACATCATTTCCGCCATGTTAAGATGCTGAAAGTCTCTAACATCAAGTCTTAAACGCACTCGAGAGGTTGATCTCGCGTGCGTTTTTTTCGTTCACATTTTATTCAAAAAGAAAGGGTTTACATGTAAGCGGTGTCGTGCTAGTATCAAACTATAGAATTTGTACCTACGAATCTTAGTTATCCATACAAAAAAGGAGAGATATTATGGTTTCTGAAACAATCGAAATTACACCCGAAGACATCTTCGGTTTAATCGCCCTCTCAGGTGACGCGAAAGCAAGTTACCACCACGCAATGCTCCTCATGCAAGAAGGCAAGCCAGAGGAAGCGGCTGAAGCGGTTAAAGCTGGCGACGCGACGTTGAAAGAAGCACACGCTATCCAAACAAAATTCGTCACGCTCGAAGCACAAGGGAAAACGGCGACAGTCGGCGTCCTCATGGTGCACGCGCAAGACCACTTGATGAACACGATCCTCGTAAAAGAGATGCTCGGCTACATGATGAACATGCAAAACGAAATCAACCAATTGAAAGGAATGGATCAAAAATGATGAAAATCGGACTCTTCTGCGCAGCAGGTATGTCAACAAGTATGTTAGTAGAAAAAATGAAAGCGGTTGCCGCTGAACGTGGCCTCGAGGCAGAAATCGCAGCCTACCCAGAATCAGAAATGGAAACGTACGTGAACGACCTCGACGTCGCTCTTCTCGGACCACAAGTGAAGTACTTGCTTTCAAAAGGCAAACAGATCTGTGAGCCAAAAGGCGTTCCAATCGACGTCATCAACACAGTCGACTACGGCATGATGAACGGAACGAAAGTATTAGACCACGCACTTAAGCTTGTAAATAAATAAACTGAGGTGACCACTTTGAAAATGCCAAAAGATTTCTTGTTCGGCGCTGCTTCGGCTTCTTACCAAGTCGAAGGCGCATGGAACGAGGACGGGAAAGGACTCTCAAACTGGGACGTCTTCTCGAAAATTCCTGGAAAAACATTTGAAGATACGAACGGCGACGTCGCAGTCGACCATTACCATCGTTATAAAGAAGACATCGCGCTCATGGCCGAAATGGGACTCGAATCATATCGCTTCTCAATCTCATGGCCGCGTATCTTCCCGAACGGCACAGGGGAAGTAAACGAAAAAGGACTTGAGTTTTACAACAACTTGATCGACGAGTGCTTGAAGCACAACATCGTCCCGTTCGTGACACTCTACCACTGGGACCTCCCGCAAGCGCTTGAAGAAACAGGCGGCTGGAAAAATCCAGCTACGGTTGACGCGTTCGTACGTTTCGCCGATACTTGTTTCCAATCGTTTGGCGACCGTGTCCGTCACTGGATCACGTTCAATGAAGCGGTCATCTTCTGCTCGCTCGGCTACTTGACTGGGGCACACCCACCAGGTATTGAAGGCGATGTCAAAGGTTACTTCCAAACGACACACCACGTTTTCGTCGCACACGCCCGTGCCGTCGAGTTGTTCAAACAAAACGGTTACGAAGGTGAAATCGGCATCACGCACGTATTCAACCCGGCCTTCAGCATCGATGAAGCCGAGGAGAACAAATTTGCGGAAATGCACGCGAACGCTTATGCGACGCACTGGTTCTATGACCCGATCTTGAAAGGCGAATATCCAGAATACGTCGTGAAAGGACTTGAAGAGCAAGGTCTTCTCCCTGAAATGACAGCTGAAGAGCTCGAGCTTCTCAAGCGTACAGCGCCGATGAACGACTTCATCGGTCTCAACTACTACAGCCCGCAACGCGTCATGAAAAATGACTCAGCGCTCGTTATGGCCGGTGGTCGTGAGAACTCGACAGGCCGCCCAGGTAACCCATCGTTCGACGGCGTCTACAAGACAGTCATGATGGATGACAAGGTATATACGAAATGGGCATGGGAAATCTCACCGGAAGCGTTCCTTGACGGCATGCACATGTTGAAGGAGCGTTACGGCAACGTGAAAATCTATATCACCGAGAACGGTCTCGGCGACGTCGATCCAATCGTTGACGGCGAAATCCTCGACGACCCACGTATCGAATACATCGAAGGCCACTTACGCGCTGTGAAACACGCCGTTGAACAAGGTGTCAACGTCGCAGGTTACTACGCTTGGTCGGCAATCGACCTTCTCAGCTGGCTCAACGGATATAAGAAGCAGTATGGCTTCATCTACGTTGACCACGCGAACGGACTCGCTCGCAAGAAGAAAAAATCGTTCCACTGGTACAAAGACATCATCGCCACGCGCGCTGAAAACCTATAAGGAGGTTCCCCATGAGCCGCTTAGAAAGAGTATTTGAAAAGTTCACACCAGGTTTCGTTCGATTTGCGAACGCAAAGCCCGTCCTTGCAATTAAGGACGGGTTCATCCTGACAATGCCGATGACGATCATCGGTTCGCTGTTCCTACTGATCTTGGCGTTACCGATTCCAGGTTGGGCCGAGTTCATGTCAGGATTGTTCGGAGCCGATTGGACGCTCCCACTCACGCAAGTCGTCGGTGCGACGTTTGACATCCTCGCTTTGATCGGGGTATTCGGAATCGCCTACTCGTACGTCAAAAACGAAAAAATCGAAGGCGTACCAGCTGGTATCCTCGGAATCATCTCGTTCTTGATCATCACACAAGCATCTGTCCTCTCTGAATCAGGAGAAGCAGTCAACGGAGTCATCCCGAAAGTATGGACAGGCGGACAAGGTGTCCTCGCTGCCATCGTCGTCGGTTTAGTCGTCGGATTCATTTATTCGCAATTCATCAAACGCGGGATCAGCATTAAAATGCCTGACGGTGTCCCACCTGGTGTTTCGAACTCATTCTCGGCACTCGTTCCTGGTCTTGCGATCATCGCACTTGCTGCTGTGACGTTCGCTGTCTTCCAAGCGGTTGCAGAGCGTACGTTCACAGAAGTCGTCTATGACGTGCTTCAATCACCACTTCAAAACCTGACCGACACGCTCGCAGGAGCAGTCATCATCATGGTTCTCATGTCAGTCATGTGGTGGTGTGGAATTCACGGTGCCGCAATCATCATGGGTATCATGGGGCCACTCCTTACAGCAAACGCGCTTCAAAACCAAGCGCTCATCGACTCAGGCCAAACACTTGTTGCCGGTGAGAACGCAAAAATCGTTACAATCCAGTTCCTCGACGTCTTCACGAAGCTCGGTGGTTCAGGAATCACGATCGGATTCATCATCGCTACGCTTATGGTCGCCCGTTCGGCTCACTTGAAACAGCTCGGTAAGCTCTCGCTTGCACCAAGTTTGTTCAACATTAACGAGCCGGTCATCTTCGGGATGCCGATCGTGTTCAACCCGATCATGTTCGTACCGTTCGTCATCGTACCTGCAATCGCATCGTTCATGGTGTACTTCTCAATCCTTTGGGGCTGGGTCGATCCGTTCAACGCACTTCAGGTGCCGTGGACAACACCACCGATTATCTCTGGTTTCTTAATCGGCGGATGGCGTGCCGCGCTCTTGCAGATCGTCACGATTGCAATGGCCGTAGCCGTCTACCTCCCGTTCGTCCGCATGCAAGATCGCGTCTCGTACGGTGAAGAGTTGAAAGCACAAGAAGAATCAGACCAAGCATCAGCCTAAGTAAAAAACGACAGCCCTTCTCAACGATGAGAAGGGCTGTTATATTTAGGGAAACAAGTAAGAAAGTGGTTTGCTCATTCGACAATAACACGGGATTAGAAAGGATCTATATGACGAGAAAAATGTTGCAATGGATTGCATTTGCTATCGCTATTTTGCCTTCGTCCGGTTTAGTGATTGCTATGGTGAACGGCATCTACTTATCAAGAGAAGACATTAGAGTTATCTTAGCTATATTTTATGGAGTCTCTATCGTGACAGTCTTGATTTCCCTTTTCTTACCTAAGCGAGTTGATAAACAATGAAACTCAACTATACTGCCCTCTTCTGTTTATTGTCAGGCGTATCAGGACTTGTCGGTCTGGTAATCCAATCCGTCTATCCGATGTTGAGTGGCATGCTATTTCTATTGTTTGCCGCCTATCACTTGGGCAAGCAACGTCAAACCATTCAAAACAGGAAAGGAGAAATTTGATTTGAAAAACTATACACCAAGCTTCATGATTTTATCGAGCGCCGCCCTCACCTTAGGCCTTGGATTCAAGTCTATCTTCCCTTATGCGATGCTGATCGGCGCTGGCCTACATACGATTTTCCTACTGTGCGCTGCCTATTCGTTAGGCAAGTATCGGGCCAACACATCACAACACGATTCGTAACGCCATGACACTTACTGTCACGGCGTTTTTTTTATCACGTCACTGTTCTGTTGGCCGTGGCTTTCCTGACGTATAATTACTTATTCCGTCACCATGCGAACCGGGAACTGATCCGCGATGTCCCGTAAGCCTTTTAGAAAACGTTCCACGTTCAACATAGACGTCTCAAACGCGAAACTTAACTCTTCTGCGTCGTCCTCGAGCGGGTGTTCCAGCTGACCTCGCACGCTCACCTCGTCCCCATCCTTGTCCCGTCTCGTCAACGTCAAGCTGACGAACGGTTCCGTCGGTTCGAACACGACTTCCTGCACGTCACCCGCTATGAACGACTCAAATACTGGTATGTAGTGCGCGACGAGCAAACTATCGAGCATGATGTCATCGAACGTGATGCGGTGGTCCGGCGTGTGAAGCCCGACCCAATTCTGATGCCACGCTGCATCTTGAATGTTGTCGGCGTCAGGATAGGCGTACGCATAGCTCTCAATCGTCACATCAATCGTTTCGTCGCGCGACATCAGTTTCGTGATTGCCATTACTTTTCTTCCTTCCGCAACGAATAGCCGTCAATCTCCAAGAGGCGCATTCGCTTCTGGTCGATTGCCGCATGGACGATGACGATCACCCCAGGATTCAGGTCCATCATCTTTTTGATTTTCGTCAAGTCGTCCCCTTTGATCTCGACCGGCAAGACGAACTCGCCTTCCTTCAAATGAATGAATTTGATCTTGCCTTGGTCATCATAGCCTGTCACTTCGTACGTCGCATATTCGCGTTTCATCAACATCTCCCCCTCTTTTGAATCAACTTCAACACCGAGACTACGAACTTCTCGTTCACGTTCAATCCGTTTATATCGTTCAATCAGACCCTTCACTCCAAAATAGGATGAAAAGAGCACAAAGAAAATAACGAGGACATTGAAATAAATAATTCCGTAGATCAAACCGTAAATGAACCAGCACAGCAAAGACACCGCCATCACGTAAGTCGTCTTATCCTGTTCGCTCTCTTGATCCGTTCTACGGTCCAACGCCATCGTCGCTCCTCCTCCCTACTTCATACGTTCCCCCCTTGAATAAGTTCCACACAAAAACAGCCAATCCCCGTAGCGGCAGGGACTGGCTGTTTTGTTGGTTACGCTTCGACGCTGTCGGCGTGACCTGCTTTATGCTGTTCGATGACGCCGGCGTACCATTTCGCACTATCTTTCCAGACGCGCTCTTGCGTCTCGAAGTCGATGTAGAGAATGCCGAAGCGCTTCTCGTAACCGAAGCTCCATTCGAAGTTATCCATGAGCGACCAGAGATAGTATCCGGCGATGTTCATGCCTTCGTCGTTCAAGTCAGATACGGCTGTGAGGTGCTTTTTGACGTAGTCGATGCGTTTATCGTCATGGACTTCACCGTTCTCAAGCACGTCGTCATACGCTGCGCCGTTTTCTGTGATGATGATTGGAAGATCTGTGTACTCGTTACGTAAGCGACGGATCAGGTCTTTGAATTCGTTCGGGGCGATATCCCAGCCCATGCCCGTCTTGTCGTAATCGGAGTAAGCGGCGACTGTCATGAAGTCGTTCGCTGCGCTGAACTCGACGAGTCCGCGACTGTAGAAGTTGATGCCAAAGAAATCGCACTCTGTCGAGATTGTCTCCATGTCACCTGGTTTGATGAAGTCGTACGTGTGCACGTATTTCGAGAACAAGTTCATCATGTCGACCGGATACTGGCCTTTGAAGACCGGATCGAGGAACCAACGATTCGAGTACCCGTCCGAGTTGTTCTGAGCGAGTTTGTCGTTCGCCGAGTCCGTCTTCGCGTAGACCGGTGATAAGTTGAGCGTGATGCCGATCGGTGTCGTCGACTTCATGTCGTTCTTGAGCAATTCAACTGCTTTACCGTGTGACAGCAACATGTGGTGCACGGCGCGGACCGCTTCGTTCATGTCACGATGTCCCGGTGCGTGAACACCGGCATGGTAGCCGAGGAAGCCGGCACACCATGGTTCGTTGTGCGTGATCCATGAGTCGACGATGCCGTCGAGCTCATCGAAACACACTTTCGCGTACTCGAGGAACCAGTCGACCGAGTCGCGGTTCACCCAGCCGCCTGCTTCATGGGCCCACATCGGGAGGTCCCAATGGTAGAGCGTGACAGCCGGCTTGATGCCTTCTTCACGGAGACGCGTCGCAAGCGTCTTGTAGAATTCCATACCGGCCGGGTTGAACTCACCTTTGGCCGGGAAGATGCGTGGCCAGGCGATCGAGAAGCGATATGTGTCAACGCCGAGCTTTTTGATGTGCTGAATGTCTTCTTCATAACGGTGGTAATGGTCGCAAGCGACGTCACCGTTATGCTTTTCGAACACACGTCCGTCGATGTCACAGAACATGTCCCAGATCGACGGCGTACGCCCGCCTTCGTTGTGGGCGCCTTCGATCTGATAAGACGAAGTTGCCGTTCCGAAGACGAAGTCTTTGTTAAACTGCATAGTCAATTCCTCTTTTCTGTCTAGTTATTCTTTGACCGCACCAGCCGAGATACTGCTGACGATGTATTTCGACAAGAACAAGAAGGCGATCATGATCGGCACGACTGAAATCGCGATACCGAGGTAAAGGGCGCCGAGGTTTTCGGCGACTTGCGAACCTTTCAAGAAGCCCATGAGTACCGGCAACGTGTACTTCTCTGGTGAGAACAAGAGCACGAGCGGCATCAAGTAGTTGTTCCACGAGCCGATGAACGTGAAGATCGACATCGTCGCAACAGCTGGCATCATCATCGGAAGCGCGATCGTATGGAAGATGCGAAGCTCGCTCGCTCCATCGATCCGCGCTGCTTCGATCATACTGACATGCAGCGTCGCTTGCGTGTACTGGCGGATGAAGAAGACGACGAACGGACTCGCGATCGACGGTATGATGAGCGGGATGAACGAATCGAGAATCCCGAGCGTCTTGCTGATCTCGTAGAAACCGATAAGTCCGAGTTGTCCCGGGACCATCATCATGACGAGCATGAAGATGAACATCACATTTTTTCCTTTGAATTCATAGAACGAAAATCCGAACGCAGTCATGGCCGAGAAGTAACCCGAGAGTAACGTCACGAGCACTGCAACAATCAAACTGTTTTTAAATCCGGTCCAAATGTTGATGTAGTCGCTCAAGATCGCATAGTTATCGAGCAGTGATGTCCCTGGGATGAGCGAGAAACCGGTCATGATCTCTCCGTTCGTCCGTGTCGCGTTGACGAGCATCATGAGGAACGGGATGAAACAGATAATCGTCAAGATGACCAAGCCTGTATAGATCAAGCCACGGCTAAACCGTTTCTTTTTGACCTTGTTTTTTGGCGGCTCCACGCGGAGAGGTTTCTCCTCGCGCGGCGGCTGTACTTCGCTGTCGGCGAGCATACGCCGTGATTCTGCATTTTGTTCCATTGGTTATGCTCCCTTCTGCGCAGCGCGCTCTTTACGGAACATGCCTTTGAAGACGACCGCCGAGAAGACGAGCGTGATCAAGAACAAGCCGTAAGCAACCGCTGATGCATAGCCGTAGTTGTTATACTTGAATGCTTGGTTGTACAAGTAAAGCACCATCGTGTTCAGTGATCCATCTGGCGCACCGACTCCATCCGTCAACAAGAGCGGAAGGTCGAACAGTTGAAGGCCACCGATGAGCGATGTGATCATGATATACAAGAGAATCGGTTTAAGCAGTGGCACCGTGACGTTCGTGAACATCTGCCAACGGTTCGCGCCATCGATATGGGCAGCTTCGAAGAAGTCTTGCGAAATCCCCGACACACCGGCCATGACGATGATGAACGAGTGACCGAACCACATCCATGTCAAAATGAGTGAGACGGACAGTTGTGCCGTCACCGGTTGCGATAACCAATTGATTGGGTCTGAGATAATGCCGAGTTTCAAGAGCATCATGTTGAGTGATCCGTGCTGCCAGTCAAGCAAGATTCCAAACAAGAGTGCGACCGAACTGATCGTGATCAAGTTAGGAAGGTAGAAGAATGAACGGAAGAACGCGAGGCCCTTCAATTTCAAACGAAGATCTGAGAACAAGAGCGCGAGAGCCAGTGCGAGACCGATTTGCAAGACAAAGTTTATTCCCCAAATCTTAATCGTATTGACGAACGCCTCGATGAAGTATGTGTCTGTCAACAAACGCGCGTAGTTCGCGAAACCGACGACCTCTTCACCCGGACTGCCGGTATAGTTGGTGAAACTGTAGTACAGGGTCAAGAAGACCGGGTAGATACTGAATGTCAAAAAGACGACCCAAAATGGGGCAATAAACGCATAGCCGTAACGGTCAAGTTTTTTCACGTCGTGTTACTCCTTCCATAGCAACCCTTAAGGGGGGAAATCCCCCCACGGGTTAGCTTGCTTCAGTCAACTGTAATGTCTGGGTAAGCGTTCTTCGCTTGTTTTTTGAACTCTGCGATTGCTTCGTCTTTCGACTTCTTGCCTTCAACGTATTGGAGGACAGACGCGCCGTAGAGTGTGTCGAGCTGTTGGTCGTATTTCGTTACAATCCCTGGTGTGATTTCATCAGCTTGGTCGAGGAAGAACTCGTAGTTGTTCTGTCCGCCGAGGAACTCGTCGCTGAAATCGTCTTTGATCTTATCTGTGACCGGTTTGTAAGAAAGAACGTCACCAGTCTCTTCAGCCCAACCTGTCAAGAACTCTTCGTCTTGCGTCATGAGTTTAACGAAGTCGTATGCTGCTTCTTTGTTTTTCGATCCTTCGTAAACTCCGAGCCATGTGCCGCCCCAGAAGTACGGGCTTGGACCGTTCGTGACTGCCCAGTCACCGGCTGAATCTTTCGCGCTGTCTTTCAAGACGCTGTGGAGACCCCATGTTGGGAGGACGTATGAGAAGACTTGTGTTTCGACTTCTTTGCCGCCTTCTTTAACTTTGATCGGTTTAGACATACCTTCGAACCAAGATGGTGACCATTCTGGAGCGAGTGCCGTGTATTGTTTCTCACGAAGCTCTTTCGCGTAGTCCATGTAGTCGATCTTGTCTTGTGTCAAGACGAGTTCGTTCTTGTCGTTTACCCATGCTTCAGGGTTTGCGCCTTGTGAGAACCAACGGATTGCGCCTTCATCTGGGAACATACGATAGCCTTTTTGCTTCATCTTCTCAGCAACTTCGAAGACGCCGTCCATCGAGCTCATCATGTTTCCGATTTCAGTCGGATCATCCGTACCGAGCACTTCTTTCGCTAGGCTACGTTTGTAGTAGACACCACCTGGAGTCGTTTGCCATGAAAGGGCGCGCACGTTGCCTTCTTGATCTTTACCAAGGTCAAAGACGTATGGGATGTAGTCGTCCGCGATTTCATTGACGTTGTATGGCTCGTCTGAAAGGTTTTCCCAGTATCCTGCGTCAACCCATTGCTTAAGGAACGCGATTTCCCCAGTGAATACGTCTGGTGCCCCAACGCCGCTTTCAAGTGCTGGCTTGAGTTTTGTCGGATAGTCGGCGATTGGAACGATTGTCAATTCTACTTTGACTCCGTTGCGCTCTTCGTACGTTTTGATTGGTTCTTTGAGCTCATCCGTGAACGACCAAACTTTTAGAACGTCGTCTTTAGAAGCTGTTTCAGAACCTGAAGTTTCTTCGTCGTTTGAGCACGCGCCCAAGACGCCGACTGATAGTGCTCCGATTGAAAGTAAGCTGACTAATTTTTTACGCATGTGTGAACCCATCCTTTTAATGTTTTTTAGAAAGCGTTTGCAAGAAGAGGTAATAATTTGTCGAAAGCGCTTTCGAAAATGTCGAAATAAAATATCGAAAGCGATTTCGATTTTTTGGGAATGACTTTCGAAATCGCGCTCTTCCCTCTATCCGGTTAAAGGGGAGAGAGCGACTTCGAAATATCATCGGGACTACTTTACTTTTTGACCGGTGCGCATGACAAGCGTTCGATCAATTTGACCGGAATGACGCGACGTTCTGTGAGTCGTTCTTTAGCGGTCATCTGTTCAATCAACAACTCGGCCGCTGCTTCGCCGATCTCGTCCGTATCTTGACGAATCGTCGTCAGCTTCGGCGTGATGTACTTGATCATGTCGATGTCATCGTAACCGATGATCGAGATGTCTTCCGGTACCCGGAGACCGTGCTCATGGACGGCTTCAATCGCACCAATCGCCATCTGGTCACCCGCGACGAATACTGCGGTCGGAGGGGCTTCGAGCTGGAGAAGCTTCTCCATCGCTTGTTTACCTTCTTCGACTGAAAAGAATCCGGCGTTGATCAAATAACCTGGTTCAATTGGAAGATCGAGTGCCTGCATGGCGAGCTCGTACCCTTTGATTCGGGTCGCACCGGCGTCAATCGTTCTGTCACCGGCGATATGTGCGATCTTGCGATGACCGAGCTCGTACAAGTGGTTCACGGCTAGACGTGCACCCGCGATATTGTCCGAATAGACGACGCTACAATCCGCGCTGTCCATATCGACGACGACGATCGGGATGTCGCTTTGCATGAGTTCTTGAACTTGCTCATCCATCCGGTCCGAGCAGATGACGACGATGCCGTCAACGGCGCGGTGTTTGAAGTGTTCGAGATAACTCATGTCACGGTTGCGGAGGTTCCTTGAGGCAAACATCAAATCGTAGCCTTGTTCCTCTGTCGCGTGACGGAAACTCTCAATGATTCCGTTGAAGAACGGGTGTTTCATCCCGACTTCGTTCGCTTCCGAGAACATGACTCCGATCGCCCACGACTTCTTCGTCGATAACGACTGGGCGTGCGCGTTCGGCAGATAGTCCATCTCGGCGGCAGCTTTTAAAATTTTGGCTCTCGTCTTTTCGTTTACGTCCTTGTAGTTGTTCAACGCTTTAGAGACGGTCGTGATCGAAAAGCCGGTTTTCTTTGCTAAATCATAGATCGTACCCATGTCAGTCTCCTCTTCCCGAAAGCGCTTTCGGTAACTTGATTGTAGCGCATGAATTTGTAGGAATCAATTCTTTTTCGTGGAATATTTTGAGATTTATTTTTGTGACGTCTTTCTTCTATATAACTGTAACAGGAAAGTTTTTGTCGTCAATGTGTCCGTGTATACAACCAAACGAGATTCGTAAATTTTTGAACTTCTGTCTCTCCGGTCACGCCTTTAAATAGACGTTGAAATGGTTTCAGCAACTGTTCAAGAACAATCTTCCGAAGCCGATCTTGATCTAGTTCATACGTGATCGCCTCAAATAAATCCCCTTGTTCTTCCGTCATCACAACATGCTTTTGGATCCGCTCTGCCATCTCGACCAACTCTTCTTTCGTGACCAAGTTTTTATCCGTCGTCCCCCGCATTTGATCGACCGTGACCGGGTTCAAAATATGTTCACCGGTCTCGACCATCCGTGCTGCCATCAGCTCGACGTACTCGTACAAGTTACGGATAAGTTTCTGGATCGAGTAAGCCGTGTTCGTGATGCGCAGCGTGAACAGCACGTGTTGCAACATCCCGTTGAATAGAATCGTCAACTCGATTGAATACGGACGAATCGGTTCGCCGATAATTTCCGTCAGGCGCATCGCGAGCCACTCGATCTCATAGACGCGATGCTGCAAGACGAGTTTTTTCAATTCAGGCTCGTTCGCCGACATGATCGACTCGAACAAGGCGTACAGATTACGTTCCTCATTTAACTGAATGAGAATCGAGATCTGCTCGATAAAGACGTCTTTATCGCGCTTGTCCCGCCCCATCTGCATCTCAATGCGACGCTGGCCGGCGTCATAGCGCAAGTTCTCAAGGATGTTGGCGACACAGTCCGTTTTCGAGGCGAAATAATTATAAAACGTCCCTTTCGAGATGTTGGCTCGCTCGATGATTTCTTGGACGGATGTCTGTTGTACCCCATTCTCGATGAACAACGTCATGGCGACGTCCGCGACTTTTCGTTTCTTATCTTTCATATACTGATTACTCCGTTCTGTTTGGTTTGTATCCTAAGTATAGCATTTTGAACTACCGGTACAAAATTGTTGATTTATTTATACGGTGGGTATAAAATCATTTCATCGACACTTACTAGTATATAACTATTTAGAAAATAAAGGAGAAGTCTAAATGAAACCAGAATTCCAAAAGAAACCGCCGTACCTCATGCTCGCGGTCTTGTTCGTCGGGGCGTTCATCGCCTTCTTGAACAACTCATTACTTAACGTCGCGCTCCCATCGATCATGGTCGATTTGGACATCGCCGACTACTCGACCGTTCAATGGCTCGCGACCGGCTTTATGCTTGTTACGGGCGTCCTCGTCCCAGCATCGGCCTACTTGATCACCCGCTTCTCAAACCGAGCGCTCTTCATCACCTCGATGGCGATTTTCGCCCTCGGGACGGCGATTGCCGCCTTCTCTCCAACGTTCGGCTGGTTGCTCTCAGGGCGGATGATTCAAGCGGTCGGTGCCTCGACGATGGGACCGCTCTTGATGAACGTCATGCTCGTCAGTTTCCCGCGTGAGAAGCGCGGAACGGCGATGGGAATCTTCGGGCTCGTCATGATCACGGCACCAGCGATCGGTCCAACATTGTCGGGCTATATCGTCGAATATTATGACTGGCGTGTCTTGTTTGAGATGATTCTCCCGCTCGCGATCATCGGGCTTGGACTTGCCGTTTGGAAAGCCGAGAACGTCATGGTTCAAAACAAAGACCAATCGCTCGACTACTTGTCGCTCGTCTTATCGACGCTCGGCTTTGGCGGAATTTTATACGGCGTCAGTTCGGCCAGTTCGGACGGTTGGGATAACCCGATCGTCTTGACGACGATGATTGTTGGTCTCGTCGCGTTGATCGCGTTCGTCGTCCGCCAGCTCAATATGGAAAAACCGCTCCTCGACTTACGGGCGTATAAATATCCGATGTTCGCACTCGCGTCGATCATCGCGATGGTTAACGCGGTCGCCATGTTCTCCGGGATGATTTTGACGCCTGCTTACGTTCAAAGCGTCCGCGGCATCTCGCCGCTCGACTCAGGACTGATGCTGTTGCCAGGTGCCATCATCATGGGGATCATGTCACCGATCACGGGGAAACTGTTCGATAAGTTCGGACCGAAGTTACTCTCCATCACCGGTCTCACGATTACGGCGATTTCGACATATATGCTTGCGAACGTCCAGCTAGACTCGACGTATACGTACATCGTCACGACGTACACGCTTCGCATGTTCGGGATGTCGATGGTCATGATGCCCATCATGACTAACGGTCTCAATCAGTTGCCGACACACCTTAACCCGCACGGTACGGCCATCAACAACACGGCTCAACAAGTGTCCGGCGCGATTGGGACGGCTGTTTTGGTGACGATTATGAACTCGGTAACACGGACTGAAGCCGAGTCACTTATGACCGGCGTCGACCCGTCGACACTCACTGAAAGCGCAATGGGTGCGATGACGCAGCAAGCGCTACTGTCAGGGATTCAAGTATCGTTTTATGTTGCGCTCGCGATGAACTTACTTGCGCTTGTATTAGCATTTTTCGTGAAACGGGTCGATGTTCGAAAACTCGATTTCAAGGAAGAAGAGCAAGAGCTCAAAAAAGCGAATTAAGTTATACGAAAAGCCGCCCTGTTCTCACAGGACGGCTTTCTTTGCGTGCTATTTCACTCGCTTCACCGTCACATACTCTTTCAACAAAAAGTTGATGCGATCGACTTCATACGGCTCAACTTCTTTTCCTAACTCAATCATTTCTTCATGTTGCGGATGGTTCGGATCATTTAAAATCTCTTGCAGGTGTATGTTTCCAGTCATGCCACCGATATCCTCGAACGGCGTCTCGCCCTCCCACTCCGTCACCATCGGATGCGGGTGCGGATAATCGGCGATGACTTTCTCCAGAATCAGTTCATGTTGCCAATCGTCCCCATAGTCGTACGTGTAGTAGAGTGTTTGATCGGACTCGATGATACTCGGGAGCTTCACGTTTTTCATGTCCCGGACCGTTACTTGCTTGAACCGTTCCAATAGGTTCGTTTCAAATTCGCTCAGCTTTGACTGAGCCTTTAAATACGCGAGACGATCTTTGTGTTCATACACTTCTTCAGGATTTAACACGAAGCGGAACGTCGGGTTACGTAAATCGTCCTCGAATTTTGCCAAATGTGAATCTTCCCACCACATGACGAGTTGAATCGCGTCATGAAGCCGTTTGAAATTCGTCTCCGCCGGGATGATGAACCGGCGCCATACAGGGGTCGGACTCCCTAGCAATTTAATTTGGAATTGATATGCTGTAAACATGTGGTACCGCCTCTCTAAATCGATTGTTCTCGAACATCTGCCCGTCTCGGTTGCTCCGGGTCAAGCAACCGAATTTGTTGCTCATAATACCACTGCACCACATACTGACCTGCGACTGCAACTATAAAAAATAAGCCTAGGAGCGGGCGACCTAATAGAACCATGACAAATAAAATCAAACTTGGTAACATCATGAACAAAAATGTCCATATGTACTGCCGACCAATCAATCGCTTGACGTTCGCCTCAGGCGCCATACTCCGCGCGAACTGACTCTCCTTATAATGGAGCCATCCCGTCACAACGATAGACAAGATAACCCCAATTCCGAGCCCGATATAAAACTGTCCGATTTGATATGCGAGTATAAACGTCAAAACGAGTATTAGAGCGAGACTAATTTGAGAACGATTTCGTTTCTGTTGATGCCGTTTTAGCGCTATGGCACGTGCTTGTTTATCCATTCCCCTCACCTCAATTCTAATCTACGACGCAAATTTGGATTATGTTCCCTTTTTAGCTAAAATTAATGATTGTGACTCTGAATAATATGGTATTATCTGTATAGTTTATTCAATCGAATCGGAGGATGTCTTGATGAAAAAAGTGCTCGCTTTTGGCTTAGCTATGATCTTTATTTTAACTTCATGCTTCACCTTCGAAACATCGGCCGAAGCCGCGCCAAAGAAAGAGAATCGTGCTATTATGGGAGCATCGACTTTAACTCCTCAACAGATGGCAGACTACGTGAAAGCGAAAAATCCTAGAACCGTCCGCCTTCATGGCGTGACAGTCGAAGAGCTCGCCAAACTGTTCGTCATCATCGGCGCAAAAGAAGGCGTCCGCGGGGACGTCGCCTTTGCCCAAGCATTGAAAGAGACAGGTTACTTCCGCTACGGCGGGGATGTCCTTCCGAAGCAGCACAATTACTCAGGGATCGGTACAGTCGGCAAAGGTGTCAAAGGCCATTTCTTCCGCTCCCCGCACCAAGGCGTGACGGCACAGATTCAACATTTGAAAGCATATGCTTCTAAAGAAGCGTTAAATTCGACCCGCGTCGACCCGCGCTTCCATTATGTGAAGCGAGGCTCTGCGACAACTTGGCCGGCGCTACATCGCAAATGGGCGATGCAGCCAAAAGGCAACTACGGCACCGAGATTCTCTCTATCTATAAAGAGATGGAACGGACCCAAATCCGGGTCGCCAAAAAATGAACGAACGATCATGACTTATAGGGGTGAACGATAGTGACTTGCAATCAAGTACGGTTATTCAGCGGACTCACGCTTCTCGTAACGGGCGTCGTCTTGCTACTTAAACGCTAACAAGCATTCAGAGCATCTGCTCGGATGCTTTTTTTGTTCATCGAGTAAAATGAAGAGACGAGATCGCATGCCGGCTCGACCGTCGATAAGGAGGAACATCACATGTCAACTTGGGATCAACGTTTTGATACAGATGAGTATGTCTATGGAGAAGAACCAAATGAGTTCGTGAAGCAACAAGCGCACTTGTTCAAAAAAGGAATGACCATTCTCGCGATCGCCGAAGGAGAAGGCAGAAACGCCGTTTGGCTCGCGGAGCAAGGACTCCACGTCGAAATGTGGGACTATTCGCAAGTCGGGTTAGACAAAGCCACACGTTTGGCCGAACGTCGCGGCGTGACGCTGCAGACCCGTCTCGTCGATTTGGCTGAAGCGAACTGGCCTGAACAGGCTTACGATGTCGTTTTATGTATCTACGGTCATTTCCCGAAAGAAGTGAAAACGGCCGTCTTTACCGGGATCGAGCGGGCATTAAAGCCAGGAGGCTACTTCGTGACAGAAGTGTATAGTGAAGAGCAACTCGCTTATGGGACGGGCGGACCAAAAGAAAAGACTCTCTTATACACAGCGCATGATTTCTCTACCTTCACTGGCTCACTCAACACGTGCCGCTTGTTTGAAGGTGTTGTGGAACGACACGAAGGAATACTTCATCAAGGTACATCCGCAATCATTCAATACATCGGTCAAAAACGCACAAACACCGAATCTAGCGAAAGCTGATTCGGTGTTTGTGTCTATTGACAACTGTTTACATACGAAGCGCAAAGCACGCCCGAAAACAAATGCGTCCTGCTTCCGGTGAATGCACCGTGAGCGTCCCCTCATGAAGCAACATGATTTGACGTGCGATCGATAACCCGAGCCCGTCGCCTGGTGTCTCACCTCGTGATGCATCGACACGGTATGTCCGGTCGAACAATTGATCCATCGCATCGATCGTCTGTTGTGCCGTCCCGTTACAGAGTTGCCACTCAACCACTGCTTCCTGTTGGACGAGTGTCAGTTCAATCGGATTTTCAGCTGTCGCATATTTTAACGCATTCGACATCAAATTTTGAAAGACACGGATGAGCTGCTCTTGGTCAGCTTCCACGTAGACGTCCGGTTGGATGTTCACGGTTAAACGGTATCCCTTTTCAGCAAACAACGGTTGTAATTCGTGTACCAATTGGCTCGTCAACAAGCTGATGTTCAAGCGATGTTTCGATAACGTCACTTGTGCGGAATACAACCGATTCACATCCATCAGTTGATCGAGAAGATGTTCGAGCTGTGCCGTTTTTTCATGTAATACGTTGAAATGACTTTGCTCTTGATTTGTCCATTCCCGTTCTGTTTGTAGCAATTGGACATAACCGCGAACGCTCGTCAGCGGGGTGCGTAAATCATGGGACAAGTTAGAGAACAGTTGATTTCGTTCTTCCTCATGCGACCGTTCTTTCTCGAACAATTGATGCAACTGCCTCGACATTTGATTAACGCTCTCTGCAAGCGTAGCGAGTTCATCTCGCCCCGTCACTTCAACGGTTCGTCCAAGATCTCCGTTTGCGATTTGTTCAATCTCGTTTGATAAATCCGTGATTTTTTGCAGTGTCTTTCGCGTCATCAATGAAAAGCCAATCACAAAAATGATAATTGTAATAAATGTCACGCTTAAGAAAGCAAGATTATAAATCAACGGATCAGGCGTGGTCTCGTTCTGAATATAATACAAGCTAATCGAATAGCCCATGATTAAAAACGCAATCGTGGCGACAAGCGCATTGATTAGGATAATCCCGATTAATTTAACGAGTAATCGGTCCCACTGTCGCTTTTTCATAGGCGGTACCCCACGCCCCATACCGTTTTAATGTACGAAGGTTTCCGCGGCGTCTCTTCAATCTTCTCGCGAATTTTCGTGATATGGACCATGACCGTATTGTCGACCTCAAACGCGTCTTCTCCCCAAACCGCCTCATAAATCTGTTCGACCGTCAGCACTTGGTTCGGATGGCGCATGAAGTAGGCGAGAATATCAAACTCTTTCGGTGTCAGCCGAATCGAGGTGTCCCCTTTCGTGCATTGTCTTGTTTGAATATCGAGTGTGACGTCATCAAAAATGAGCACGCCGGACTGGGCCGACTGGTCAGCACCGTAGTCCCGGTAGCGTCGAAGTAGCGACTTCACGCGAAGTGTCACCTCGAGCGGATTGAACGGTTTCTTCATGTAATCGTCCGCACCAATCGAGATGCCTTGCATCAGATCCAAATCGCTCGTCTTTGCCGTCAGCATGAGGATTGGCATGAACTGCGTCTTGCGAATTTCAATACAGGCCTCGATGCCGTCCATGACGGGCATCATCCAATCAAGGATGAGTAAATCGATGGCTTCGTGTGCGACGACGTCAAGTACTTCTTGACCCGTCTTTGCAAATCGCAAGGCGTATCCTTCATTTTTTAAATAAATGGCGAGCAACTCGCGGATCGCCTCATCGTCATCGGCAATCAGAATTGTCGGTTGTGGACGCATTCTCTTCCCCCTCACTTCGTGCACTACGTGTTGACAGACGAACTTTGAATTCATCTTATTCAACTAGCGTAGCATCTTTTACATTTCTCATACACTTTCGCCTCTGAAACAGCAAAAGCATGTAGATTCACGTTTTCGTTATGTTGCGTACATCAAGTGTATCGAGCGCATCACAACTCATTCTGTTGAACTTCTTAACATTTCTTAAGACTCTGCTAAACACTTCTTACGCTTATCACTCCATACTAGACGTTAGAAGGAGTGACTCGATTGGAAACAATACTTACACAATACGTGATGCTCGCAATCGGCATCATGTTTACCCCGTTGTCCGATGACGTCTTGATGATCACCCATTTGACGATTACAGCCGTGACGACAGCCCCCGAATGGATCGTGTTCATATCCACTTGGATGGTCTTCACGTTTGCCTTTAGTTGGTTTTATTTGATTGGCCGCGGATTGAATCGATTCATCCCAACTTCAAAACGTGATTCGCGTTATTTAAAACGGGCCGAGGCGCTGTATGCACGATACGGAGCACGCGTCATTCTTGTCTCCTACTTTATTCCTGGTTTGCGCCACCCGATTCACTATGTCGCCGGATTCACCTCGTTGTCGTTTCGAACGTATACGTTTTATAACGTCTTATCCGCACTTGGCTATACCGGCGCATGGTTCACCGTGATTCAACTAGCTGAACGCGTCCCGATTTTCCAACAAGCTAAAGATTGGGTCATGTCCCTGTAACGCCTCCGAACATGTCGTCTGCCTTCACTCACTTCATACATTCAGATTCCAAACGTATCCAAACGGGTATGTATACGGAGAAGAATCGAATGCCAACGGTTTATATGTTGAATGTGCAGAATTGCATCTTCCCCTCCTCGTCAAGGCAGGGAATCTGTCGACCGACGGCAAAGTACTTAAAAGCTGAATGTATGCAAAATAGATGTTGGAAGGAAGGCGACACGGTATATGAACAACGTGAACAAGTCTGTGATTGTAATCGGGGGAGGACTTGGCGGCTTGTCAGCGGCCATTTCTCTCGCTCAACAAGGGTATGAGGTTTCCTTATATGAAAAGAACGGCCATATCGGCGGGAAAGTGAATCGACTCGAGCAAAACGGGTTCGGCTTCGACCTCGGTCCGTCGATTTTAACGATGCCGCAAATCTTTGAAAAGTTATTCACGGGTAGCTGCAAGCGGATGGCGGACTACGTGCCGATCAAACGTCTCGATCTCGAGTGGCGCTCGTTCTTCCCGGATGGCACGGTATTAGATTTATATCACGACCTCGACGTGATGGAGCGCGCCAATCCGACGCTGTCACATAAAGACATGGAAGAGTATCGGGCACTATTGGACTATGCCGAGCGCATCTACCATACGACCGAGAAGAGTTACTTGAAGGAAGGGTTTGAATCACCGCTAGAAGCGGTGGCGAAGACCGGCCTGTTTTCGACGTTGTTCGGATTTGACTTGACGTCGACGATGTACGATGGGATCTCGAAACGAATCAACAACCCGCATTTACGGACGATGCTCTCCTACTATGTCAAATACGTCGGTTCGTCGCCTTACAGCGCCCCGGCCGTGCTCAACATGATGATTTATATGCAGTACGCTCAAGGTTGCTGGTACGTCGAAGGCGGTACGCACAAATTGGCCGAAGGATTGACGAAACTCGCCGAGGAGATCGGCGTCCAAATCCATACGGGGCAAGGTGTCGTCCGCGCCCATACGATCAACGAGAAGATCACCGCCATCGAGCTCGAGGACGGCCGACTTCGGTCAGCCGATTACTTCGTCTCCAACATGGAAGTCATCCCGTTCTATCAAAAGATGGTCGATGCGGATGAAGACTATGTCGACAAGCTCGTGAAAAAGTATGAACCGGCGAGTTCTGGCTTCGTGATTCACCTCGGCGTCAAAAAAGAGTATCCGGCCTTAGGACACCACAACTTCTTCTTCTCCGAGAACTTGCACGAACAGATGGATAAGATCTTCGAGAAACACGAGCTACCGGACGACCCGACCATCTATTTGGTGAACGTCAATAAGACCGACCCGACACAGGCGCCGGAAGGACATGAGAACATTAAAATTCTGCCGCACATCCCGTACATCCAAGACGAACCGTTCACACCAGAAGAGTATGCGGCGTTTGAAGAACGCGTCCTCGATAAGCTCGAACGCATGGGCTTGGACGGGTTACGAGACAACACGGTGACGCGCGACGTCTGGACGCCTCATGACATCGAACGCACGTATGGATCGGACCGGGGCGCGATTTACGGCACCGTCGCGGATAAAAAACGGAACGGCGGCTTCAAGCATAAGAAGCAAAGCGAGCTGTACAACAATCTGTATTTCGTCGGCGGCACCGTGAACCCTGGCGGTGGCATGCCGATGGTGACACTGAGCGGTCAACAAGTGAGCGACAAGATCGCGAAGCGTGACGGCGTTAAAAACTGATCATAAAAAGGATTCGAGCCCACGCTCGAATCCTTTTTTTAGTGACCGCGATACTTCCCGAGCGCCCGCATATTCAATAAATAAAGCACACCTGCGTAAACGATTAAACCGAGCACATACCCCCAGATCCCGGCGAAACCGCTCCCGTACACCATCACTTCTTTGATCGCCGTCGCTCCGTAGAAGATCGGCATGGCGTAGCTCAAATTGCCGAGCCCGTACGGAATCAAGTCGAGCGGGATCAGTCCTGAGAAGAACACTTGCGGGATGATCGTGAACGGGATCATTTGGACGACTTGGAGCTCCGAACGGGCGAACACCGAAATCGTCGCCCCGAACAAAACGGCCGTCCCGGCCATTAAAATCATCACAAGAAATACCCAACCGATGTTCCCGAGCGACGTCAGCCCGAGCACGTAAATCGTATAGAGCACGATGAAGACGGACTGCACGACCGCGAAGACGCCATAGCCGAGCGTATACCCTAAAATGACTTGTCCGCGTTTGATCGGGGTCATGAGCAGCCGTTCGAGCGTGCCCCCGCTCCGCTCTTTGACGAGCGCCATCGCCGACAGGATGAAGACGAAGAAGAATGAGAACAGTGACAAGAACACGTAGCCGAATGAATCGAACGTCGACTGTCCTTCTTCTCCATATACGTAATTCATCTCGATGTCGGCCGCCGGATTGAGCGCCGACAACGCCGCTTGGATCTCACGCACCGCTTTCGACGATTTCGTCGACGGTTCGCGCAACGTGATCATGGTACCCGCCTGTCCCGCTTCGAAGACGGCATCGACGTCTTTATTGTCTTCCAAATAAGCAACCGGCTCCTCGACCGTATCGAGTCGCACGTCGAGCGTCTCGGCTTCGAACGCGTCGATAAGCTGCTGCTGGGCGGCCTCATCAAGCACGACGACCGGCACGTAATCCGAGTCGCCGAGTAAGAAGTAGACGAGTGTGAGGATGAGGAGCGGGGCAATCAAAATCAAGGCGACGCTCCGCTTGTCGTTCAACGTCTGAAAGATGACCCGTTTCGCCAAGTTACGCATCGCGCTTCGCCTCCTCTCGTCCGGCAATGAGGAACAGTTCCTCGACACGGCCGTTCTCGGTCTGCTCGAGCAAGTGCGTCACCGTGTCATAGGCGATCAAGCGCCCGTTGTAGATGAGCGCGGCCCGGTCACATTCGAGCACCTCGTCCATGACGTGGGTCGAGACGATGATCGTCGTCCCACCGGCTCGAATCGTTTGAAACTGATCCCAAATCTGGCGGCGCAAAATCGGGTCGATCCCGACCGTCGGCTCGTCTAAAAACAAGACGTCCGGTTGATGGAGGATGGCGATGGCGAGCGACAACCGTTTCTTCATCCCGCCCGAATAGTTACGGACGAGCTTTCTCCGGTCAGCCGACAAGTCGACGAGGGCGAGCACGTCGTCGATGCGCTGTTTGAGCGCCGCCTTGCCGAGCTTATAGATCGAGCCGAAAAACTCGAGGTTCGCCTCACCCGACAAATCGTCGTACAGTCCATCGTTTTGCGGCATGAACCCGATCTTATGAAGCATGTTCATGTTCGGCATCACCGTCTCGCCGACTCGAATCGATCCTTTGTCTGCCGCCAATGCGCCGATCATCAAACGGATGAGCGTCGTCTTCCCCGACCCAGACGGTCCTAAGAGACAACAAATGTCTCCCGAGTTGATCGTGAAGCCGATATGATCGATGGCCAGTTGGTCACCGAACGATTTACTGACGTCGTTCAGTTGAATATTCATATTGGACTCCCTCCCGATGTCTGCCTCGTGTACACTGGACTAAAAGACACCGTGTTGGTTTATACGTTCAGTATAGTCCGCGCTCGAACGGCCAACAATCATCAATCTCGGTCACAGTGTCGTTTTTCCGACAGACGGCGACAATGTGTTGGATAAAGGAGAAAAAATATGGAACAGACAGACTTACGGGTCGTCCGGACGAAGCAGTTGATCAAACAGGCGTTGCTCGAATTGATTGAAGAACAAGGATTTGAAGCGGTCACGGTGAAGGCACTCACGGAACGCGCCGGCATCAATCGTGGGACGTTTTACAGCCACTATGTGGATAAGTACGATCTCATGGAGAAATCGATTGAAACGATATTTCATGAGGCCGAAACAAAACTCATCAAAAATTTGCCGAACGTCTTTGGCAATCAGCAAGGCTCCGCTCCCCATCAGTTGCTCGTCCCGTTCATCCGTTTCATCGAGCAAAATAAGATTTTGATGAAACCGCTCCTCGGTCCGAACGGCGACCCGCAGTTCCAGGCGAGACTCCGCGCCTACATGTACACGGCGCTGTTTCACCGTTCCCCGACCGTATTGTTCGACGAGACGCAGTCGCTCGTCCCGCCCGATTATTTAGTCTCCTATATCTCGTCGGCACATATGGGCGTCATTTATGAGTGGCTCTATAATGACCGAACTGAAACGGTAGAAGATATCGCACGCATCATCTATACGATCACGTTTGAAGGACCGCTCGTCGCGGGCGGGTTGAAGCCGGACAGACAAAAAGACAGGTAGCAGCTACCTGTCTTTTTGATCGGGAAGCGTCACACGCACCGTCGTCCCTGACTTCAATTCGCTCGTGACGTCTACATGACCACCGTGCAACGTGACGATTTTTTGAACGATCGCCATACCGAGTCCTGACCCGCCTTGATGTCTCGAAGGGTCGGCCTGATAGAATCGCTCGTACATACGGCTCACTTCTTCCGGGGTCATGCCCTCCCCGTCATCCGTGATCTCGCAAACAATCGATTCCGCCGTTTGCATGAGCTTGATGCGGATCGTGCCGCCGTCATAAGAGTGGGTCATCGCATTTTGGATCAGGTTGATCCACACTTGGTGCAGCAGTCCGGCATCGCCGACCATCTCGACTTCATCAAGCTCAGCGATCAGGTTCAACCGTTTGCGACTCGACTCTCGTTCAAACGATAAGATACTTTCCCGCATCTGTTCACTGAGCGAGAAGCGGCTGACGTCTAATCCGACGACCGAGTGATCCAACTTGGCAAGGCGCAGCAAGTCACGTGACAACCGCGACAGCCGCTTGCCTTCCTGTTCGATCATTGTCGCATAGTTGACTCGTTTTTCCGTCGGTACGTCAGCCCGTTTCAATAGCGTCGCGTAGCCGAGGATCGAGGCGACCGGCGTCTTGAATTCATGCGCCATGATCGCCGTCAATTCCTCGTTTTTAGACTCGTTCGTCGCCAACGTCTCGGTCATCTGATTGAACTGACTCGCCAACTTGCCGATCTCATCGTCCCCGCCGTCATGTACCCGTACCGTCAAATCACCAGAAGCGACTTTACTTGCCGCCTCGGTCACCCGGTCGATCCGTCTCGTCATGAGCCGGACCGCGAACAAGACAAGCACGCTCGAGACGAGTGCCGTGAGCAGCAACGTCTGGAACGATAAATCACGGAAAATCGAGACCGGATTCTCGTCCGCGTTCGGGGTCAACGTCACGACAGTCCGATCGATTAAAAGCGTGACGGCAGGCAATCGCTCGTCGCTTACGGTCAGCACGTCGCCTCGTTCAAGACGCGCGCGCTCCGCGACTGACCAATTTGTGGCCGCGTAGCGGTCGGTCTCGACAACAAGCGTCCGCTCGGAAAACAAGTTGATGACCTCATCGGCTCCTAGTTTATAACGCTCAGAAGCCGTCAGCATGCTCTCGGCCCGTTCAACGAGCATCGTCTCGACTTGCGACGTCAACGCGTTCATTTGGAACGTCAAGAAGAGCGTCAGCGTCAGTAAAATCGGAATGAGCAACAGCCCGAAGAAGATGGTCAGGAAACGTCCGTAAATTGAGCTGAAGAATCGCTTCATGACTTCAACTCCAAACGGTACCCAAGTCCCCAGACAGTACTGATTTGAAACGCGTCGACATGCTTCAATCGACTCCGGAGACGGTTAACATGGACGTCGATCGTACGGACGTCACTTTCCGTTTCATAGCCCCATATGCGATCGAGCAACTGTTGTCGCGTGAACACTTGATTAAGATGCGTCGCCAAATGATACAGCAACTCAAACTCTTTCTTCGGCACCTCGATTGTCTCGACCGGGGTGATAACCGTCAGTGACGTTTCGTCTAACACGCAATCGTTCAGTTGAATCTGGTGGTCTCGATATATATTGGCTCGTCGTAGCATCGCCTCGATACGGAGCTCGAGTTCTTCTAGATCGACCGGCTTGACGAGATAGTCGTCGGCCCCGGCCCGGAAGCCTTTCTTCTTATCAGGCAACGTCTCGAGCGCGGTCAACATGAGAATCGGGAGCGTGTAACCTGCGCCCCGCAGTTGCTCGGTCAACGCTCGACCATCGAGACGCGGCATCATAATGTCGGTCACGATGACGTCGATCGGTTGCTGATCGAGCAGATGTAGCGCCTCCTCTCCGTCAACGGCCCACAGCACGCGGTAGCCCGCTGTCGTCAAATATTCAAACAGAAGACCTCCGAGTGCCGGATCATCTTCGACAAGCAATAGCGTGACCATACGAGATTCCTTCTTTCTTTATGCGTTTCGTAACGCTTCAATCGGCTGCAAGGCGGACGCCTTACGGGCCGGGATATATCCAAAGATGACACCGATCACGACTGAAAACCCGAGTGCCAAAACGACGGTCGAACTAGCCAACGTGAACGGGACACCCATGACGACGGTCAAACCGAAGGCAAGGAGTGCGCCGACCACTACACCGACCAACCCACCGAGGACGGACAAGAGCACCGATTCAAACAAGAACTGCTGGCGAATTTTCGCCGGTGTCGCGCCTAATGCTTTTCGTAAGCCGATTTCACTCGTCCGCTCCGTCACCGAGACGAGCATCATGTTCATGATGCCGATACCGCCAACGAGTAGCGAGATGGACGCGATGCCGATGAGCAGCATGCTGAGCAAGGAGTTGATTTGGTCGATTGACGCGAGGGCGTCTTCAAAGCTCGTGACGGTAAACGCGTCCCGACCGTTAAATGCGGTCGTCAACTGCTGCGTCAATTCATCACTTACTGTCTCAGATTGTCCTGATTCCGTGTACAGGTCAAACGTCGAAATCGTATTCACATGAAACTGGTGAAGCGCGGTCGTCACCGGAATGACAATCGTCTCGTCCGTCGACATCGAAAACTCTGAAGACGGGGCGAGCGTGCCGACTACGATGTAACGGATCCCGCCAATAGTGATCGTCTCACCGATTGGCGACGTGGTCGGGAACGATTCCTTCACAATCGTATCGCCGATTACGGCGACGCGCGTCCGCTCCGAGATGTCCACTGGCGTGATGCCACGCCTGGAAGCGAGTGTCGAATCTGAGAAGAACGCGTCACTCTTCCCAAGGACGCTCTGTTCGGTCGTTTGACCGCCCAAATAGACGTCCGCTTGATGACTTGTCGTCGGTGATAACGACTCGACACCGTCAATCGCTTCGAGACGTTCCACTTCGGTTACGCTGATGCCATTCTTCGTCGCATCTTCGATTTGGACACTCATTCGGTCCGCCCCGAACGTCGCGACTTCTTCATTGATCGAGGACGTGACACCTGAGATGACCGTCATGAGTGTGATGATGGACGCCGTCCCGATGACAATTCCAAGAATCGTCAAGAAAGAGCGCATCTTATGACTGATCACCGTCAGCCAAGCCATACGTATATTTTCTCGAATCATCGTCGTTCCTCCTTCTCGATACGGCCATCCCGAACGTAGACGATGCGCGTCGCTTCTTTGGCGATGTCGAGGTCATGTGTGATCATGATGATCGTCTTCCCTTCCGCATGCAATTCATGAAATAAGTTCAGAATTTGACGTCCGTTCGTCTGATCGAGCGCCCCGGTCGGCTCATCGGCGAGCAGTAGAGACGGATTTGTCACGAGCGCCCGAGCGATGGCGACACGTTGTTGTTGCCCACCCGACAGTTGATTCGGGTAATGGTTCTGTTTATCGCCGAGCCCGACACGCGTCAACATCTGGTGCGTCCGGTCTTTTCGTTCCGACTTCGACAGCCGTTGATAGATGAGCGGTAACTCGACGTTTTCGCTTGCCGTCAATCGCGGCAGTAAGTTGAACTGTTGAAAGATGAACCCGATCTGCTGATTGCGGAACGCCGACAATTCGGTCTCGGATAACCCGGTCACGTCACGGTCGCCAAAGCTGTAGCGACCGCTCGTGTATCCGTCCAGACAACCGAGAATGTTCATAAGCGTTGATTTCCCCGAACCAGACGGCCCGAGGATGGCGACGAACTCGCCGTCGTGAACCGTCAAATCGATCCCGTTCAACACGATTTGTTCGTTTCCACCCGCCCCGTACGCTTTCGTCAAATCGGTGACTTCAATGAGTGCGCTCATTGTCCTCCTCCGATCTGTGGTGGCATAATGCCTCCAGCTGTCGCCTCATCCATTAAGAGGACGCTATCTTCGTCTAATCCGTCTTTAATCTCAACGCGGCTGCCGTCGCTGATGCCGAGCTCGACTTGCCGTTTCACCGGACCATCCGTGCCCTCGACGTACACGTAGGCGTCGCCTTCTTCAAACGTGATGCTGTCGAGTGATAGCGTCTCTGCTTCTTCGACACGTTCGACGACAATCGAGCCTTCGAGCGTCATCCCGTTTCGTAATCCGTCCGTTTCAGGCAACGTGACGTTCATCGCATAACGTGCTGACGAGCCCGGAGTCGTCAATGCTTCCGCTTCATCGGCAATCGATTCGACCGTTCCTTCGAGTTCAGTGTCCAATGCGTTCGCATAGATCGTCAGCGCATCACCTTCCTCGACTTTCCCTAAATCCCGCTCGTCGATCAACAGTCGTCCGGTCGCATCTTCTCCGACAGTCGTCACCTGACCGGCAAACGTATAGACGTTCTCAATCGTCTCCGTCGCCACTTGCTCTGACTTATATTCGACCGATTGCGGCATCAAGAAAATGCCAGCTCCTAACGCGATGGCCAGGGCACCGCCACCTAATCCCCACTTCAGTTTTTTGTTCATCTGTCAATTCCTCCTTTTGGTTGTACCTCAAGGATAAACAGAAGTTATAAACAAAGTGTGAACGGATAAATTTACAAATAATTGAAACTATCATGCTAGTAAATGCGTATATCGAATTAATCCACATCAACCTCGGAGGTATATATGCATCAAATCACGAGTTATTTCTTTCTGTACGCAAAAATCGTCCTTACGGATAAAGTTCCATTTCTTTTAACGATGGGACTCCCGCTCGGTGTCGCCCTCCTTTACAGTCCACCGAATATCGGTACGATGACGTCTGCTGAATACGCCACGTATTTGTCGTACTTTTGGGTGTACATCATCTTGGCGACTTATTTGAACGGGATTGCGCTCGAACTCGCACGAATGCGCGAATACGGTCTCATGAAGACGTACGTCATGATCTCCGGCAACAAATATACATACATGTTGGCCATCTTATTGGCCCAGCTCTTGTTTGCCGCAATCAGTCTCCTACTCTTCACAGTTGTCGTCACGCTCGTCCACGGTCATTTTACTTTCGGTTTGCTCGCGAGCCCAATCCTGCTATTACTCGCCAGCTTCCCGTTCGCGCTCGGAAGTGTCGTCTTGACGCTTCTGCCGGTGAAAGTATCGAGCTTGATGAAATTTGCGAACATTCTCACCTATCCGCTGTTCCTTTTAGCCGTCAAACAGCCAGATGTCTGGTTCGGTTATGCCAATCCGTTTTATGCCCTACTTCAACTGTCGCTTGCCGTCGTTCATGGTGTCACGCAAGTCGACGTCTCGTTTAACCTGATTACGACAATTCTCTCTCTTGTCGGTTACGTCATCGTCGGCCTGTTCGCGATGAATCGCTTCAACCTCGTCTCATCCGTCACACGCTAGGAGGAAATGATGAACATTCAAAACTTGACCTACTTTTATCCGAAAGCAACACGTCCCGTGCTCGACGACGTCTCATTCACGCTACATCCGAATAAACTGAACGTCTTGATTGGCCTGAACGGGGCCGGGAAGACGACGTTGTTTGACTGTATGACAAGGACGCTCCCAGTCGACCGGGCCTCGCTACAACTCGTGCCATCGTCTGACATGCTGTATTTAACGCAACAGATTTTGTATCACAACGAATTAACGGGAAAAGATCTCACGTACTTCATCGGACGACTTACAAAGCGGCCTGACTTCAAGCGACTAGCGACTTATGTCAACGGACTCACGACCGCCCGGGAACAAGAGCTGTTCGAGCACCTGTGGAAGATGAAGCTCGGCAAAATGTCGGTCGGAGAACGCAAGTGGCTATTCGTGACATTGCTCGCCTCGGTCAAACGATCGCTCTACTTGTTCGACGAACCGACGAGCGGCGTCGATCCGGCGTCACGCATCAACATCATGCGCCATTTACAGCGACTCGTAAAAGACGGTCGGACGTGCCTCATCTCGACGCACCAACTGCATGACTTATCCCAGCTCGAGTCCCATGTCATCTTCCTCCATAAAGGTCGTGTCCTGTATGAAGGAGACTTCCAAGACTGGTTGCGCGCGTCCGGGACGACCGACCCCGACGAAGCGTTCGTGAAGATGGTCGAAGGCATTCAAGATGATGTGGCGGTGATAACGTGAATGACTTGTTTTGGGAACGACATCGCTTCAAGTTCTATAAAATCGACATGGTCATTTGTGGCTGTTTAGTCGGTATGTTTTCATAAGAAAACCCAGCTTCTGACGAATCAGAAGCTGGGTTTTAGTCTTCCATCCAGCGATAGACAACCATAAAACCAATCCACGTTGCACAAAACGTCAGAACGATGTTAATCAGTTGCCACATTCCATCTGTGAGGTGCATTTATTTATCTCCTTTGACGTCGTTACCGATTCATCTGAAGAATCTCGTTCACATCGTATGTGTACATCGAATCGACTTCAAACACGTCGGTCCCTTCCATTCCTCGAGTGAAAAGCATCTCATCGTCTTCTCCGACCCAAACGTTCACCATCGCTTCCATCGTCGATTCAGACAAATTGTTGACGGTGATGACGTAATCTGGAAGACCTTCGACTCCCTCCTCAGACAGTGGACTCGTTTCAATCACCTCAAGGAATCGCGCAATCTCTGTCTCGTCGCTAAGTACGTCACCTGAATAAACGATCGTACTCTCATCTACATACGTCCCGACAACGAGTTCGCGCCCATTCTCGCTACATGCGTTTAAAAATAGCAGAAACACAATCAGAAAAAAGACTAGTTTTCGTCTCATGCGTCTTCACGTCCCTTTGATTAATTGAACCGATTCTTTGACGCATCGCGATGCGCCGTCCGCAACTCATGGTTCGTCACATGCTCCGGGTCAATCAGTTCAAGCTTCCGGTTCACCCAGACCGATAAGAAAATGAACGGGATGAACAAGGCGAGAAGCATTCCCGCGAAGACGAGGAGCGAGCCTTCAATCGACCAGGCGATGGCGATAAAGATACCCAGCAAGATGACATTGGCGAGCACGATGCCGAATTCGAGACGGACGAACTTTTGATAGCGCGCCTCGTCGTTAAAGGTGAGCAGTAAGTTCATCCGGTGCCAGGCCCGATATAAACTCGGCAACTGGGTCGCCATGATGATGACGGCGAACGTCGCCACTTTAATGTCTTGCGTGAAAATGAAGTAAAAGGCGATCCCTAAAATCGCGAACGTGAGCAAAAGCGCCGTCCGGTTCACGTTGCGGTCGTTCTCGACCATTCGTTTCAGTCGTTCCTGCTTTTCAATCATATTTTATCCTCCATTATGATGTCTTTCGTGTGCGGCGCTCGAGTTGCGCTTTACTGAGTTCGGTCCCTGTCACATGCTCTGGGTCAATCGTTTTCAACTCACGGTCGATTCGGAACCCCAACGTCATGAACGTGATGAGTCCGACAATAATGACGATGATGAATGTAAGCAATGTGATCCATCCAAGCATCGAACTCGTAATCAATAGCAGGAGAAACACGAGATTCCCGACGGCCAAACCAAATTCGGACCGTACTTTTTGTTGATAACGGGCATCGTCGTTGAACGTGAGCAACAACTTCATGCGGTGCCAGCTTTTATAGAGCATCGGGAATTGTCCGACCAAGATGATTGGCAACAAGAGCAAAACCTCTGTCGTCATAAAATAAATGATGAACAGTGCAATGAACCCGAATGTCGGATACAGCGTCTGTTTTTGTCGCTTCTGGTCATTTTCAATCATTCGTTCAAGTCTTACCGTATGGTCAACCATCAAATCCCCCTCATTAAATCTCATTACCTTTTTTTACGAAAGAGAATAGCAAATAGTTTCACTCGACTCAAATATCGTTGTCGAGAATGTACATCGTCTCTTCGTAACGTTGTTTACTATAGGCGTCGTCTTGCCTGTGGAGCGTCTCAAAAAATGCTTCGAACAGTTGTTGATTTAAAGGCTTCCGTCGAATGATGACTTCTTGAATGACGCTTGTCGCCGTATCTCGTAACAGCTCGTGATCCATCCATGTTAACAGTTCACGAACGAGTTCGTTCGCTCCGAGCGAGTCCACTTCATTGAACCAAACAACCGCACCGTGCAGTTTCTCTTTCGGTTCTTCGCTATAAAGCAGACGTCGTGCATCGTCCAAGAGTGACTGCCTCTGCTTCACTTCAGCGACCGGTTCTGGAATCATTTCTGCATGTACTCCCATGTCGACCGTCGTGAGCGCTTCGCTAAATTGACTGAACGAGTCGAACAAGACATCAATCTCTTCCGTATCCGTATCGATATAGGCAATCTTTGGCGTCGCTCCTTCACGGTAATCGAATGCGAGAAAGAAGTGTCCGTCGCCTGCGAAGGCGATTAACCGGTCATCCTCGACACCCCATTCCGTCAACAAGGCTCTCGATTCGATTAATCCTTTGTGACGCCCGACCCCAGAAATTGAGTCGACGAGGGCGATGTCATCTTGTCCATTCCATACAATCGGCAAATCGCGCTGTTCGACATATCCCCCGTTTTGGATACGAATCTCCTGGAGATAATCGTCCGGCAGTTTCACCCCGAGGTGCCCTTCCACTTCAATCAATACGTCGTCCGTTAATACGGGCAACCGGTTCGGGTCGTCCGGTATATCGTTCCAAATGATCATTGTTCTCCTGCTTTCTTCATTCGTCTGTATTGGCGAATGTCTTGATTCGTCACATGCTCTGGGTCAATCTTTTTGAGTCGCTCATTCACCCACCATTCAAAATATAGGAATGGTAAAACGATTAGCGTACCAAGCAATGAATACGTTACGTTTTGAAAGTTTTGAATGACTGTGCCCCAAACAAATATAGCGAGCCCGATTACCGTCATGAAGATGAATAAAAAGTTGATTCGAACATATCGGCGATACAGCTTATCCGAACTAAAGCGGAGCAATAGCTTCATCCGCAACCAGCCCCATAAGACCAGTGCTGCGTAAATGACTACAAAGGCCGCGAACACTTGAACGTTCGTCAACGTATACCGACTATGAAGATAGAATGAGCTTAAGATGATGACGGCGACTAGCAGACCAAACAAACGAATCGATACTTGTTCAAGTCGCACCAATTGAAGCAAGCGATTTGTATGCTCGACCATCACTTCTCGTCCCATTTCCGTTTCATCTGCTCCCGCTTCGTCAACCCGAACAGACTGTCGACGACGTGCTCGTCATCGATGCGGAGCAATCGTTTGTCGATCAACGTCGCAGCCAATAAATGGACGACCAATATGCTGGCAAGTACGCTGCTGAGCGTCGATAGTTCAAAGAAGTTTAATTCATGTCCTATCATTAAACCGAACATGCCCCATAACATCGCGATGTCCCCAATCCCTTTTACTCGAATCAATCCTTGATACGCACGATTGTCATTGAACGACAGCTGCGTGCGCGTCTTTCTCCAGGACATATAGCTAAACGGCACCGCAATAGTCGTGACAAACAGAAACATCGCACTATGAGTTAGCGAAAAATTCCCATAAAACCATAGTCCTGCGGCTAAACCAATCAGACCGATTCGAAGCGCCGTGCCCATGCTAGACTGCTTTTCAGCCAATCCATATAGTTCTTCAGTCCGTTCTTTCCGTGTAATCATCCAATCTCCCCCTTTGAAACCAAATCCATCCATGACGCGTATATACAACTAGCATACCAATTATTAGAAGGGATTTCGATGGATATCCTCATTTTAGCCGTCTTGCTCGGCGTCGTCGGTTTTATTGTGACCCGTTCCTATACTTTATATCCGTCATCGTTCGAGGAACGCTCACTCATTCAACCGAACGGCTCTCACACGACAAAATGCCCGCATTGCCAAACCGTCGTGATACGGCAGGAACACGGGCAAACTTGTACGAACTGTCGTAAATCATTCTGAAGATCAACCTACTTGTTTTACCTGTTAGCGTGCCGCCACTTTCTTTCCACTCAACTGGAACAACAGCACCCCGCCGACGATCAAGACGATGCCAAGCGCCGTCTTCCACGTGAACGGGATCGCCTCAAGTCCAAACCAGCCGAGCGTATCCCACAGCAAGGCGAACAAGATTTGCGATACCATGACAATCGAGATGGCGTAACTCGGACCGAGCTGCTGGACGCTTTGCGTCACGCTCATGACGACACCGACACCGATGATACCGCTGAACCAGTACCACGTCTCCATGTCACGTAAATTAAACAGGGCACTCCCTTCACTCATCAATCCGATGAGTAACGAGGCGAGAAAACCGAGGGCGAGGACGAGCGTCGTAGTCGCCCATGCCCCGACCCGTTGTTTCACGTTGGCGTTGAACGTATTTTGTACACAGACGAGCATGCCGCCCATGACCGCGAGCATCATTCCAAGTGCCATTGTCGTTCCCCCTCACTCATAAATACTCTCCCCTGCGACAGCGATCAACCCGGCGCGATCGATGATTGCGATCGACCGACGATCCCGTTCAATCAATCCTTGCTCGACGAAGCGTTTGAGCGTCCGATTGACGTGACGATAACTCGTCCCGATCAAGTCGGCGATATCGGTCAACTCATCGACCGTCGACCCGAGCGCACGCTCGTCCGGCGTCATCGACAACAAGTAGCTCGCGAGCCGGACGTCGACCGGGTAAAACAAGTTGAAACTCATCGACTGCGACTTCAACTCGAACTTTCTCGTAATCTCTTCTAGCAGGTAATGGAGCCACGCCACATCGTCCGCCGCGTGCCGGGCTAAATCGTCGAACCGGATGACGAGCATCTCGACCGACGTGACCGCCTCAACCGTATTTAAGTACGGAGTCCGGCGCACGTATTCGATGTCACCGATCAAATCGAACGGACGTTTGAACGACAGTACGAGGCGTTTACCCGTTGCCGACGTATGCGCCACGCGAATCTTGCCTTTGACGAGAAAATGAAGGTGGTGCGCGTCGTCACCTTGGGCGCAAATCGTCGCACCTGGCTCGTAACGGACGAGCGTGAAATGTTCGTGTGTCGCTTGTGGCAAGACCTGCAACTCCAGTTGCGTCAAATAGTGTTCTAGCATCCGGTCCCCTCCTACCATTTCAACAAAATGATGCCGGCGACCATCATGGCGACACCGAGCAATTGTGACACGTTCAACTCTCGGCGTACCATCCCGAACCAGCCGCGCCAATCGATGACGAGCGCGAGGGCGAGCTGCGCAATCAGAAACAAGGAGATTGTCAACGTGACACCGAGCTGATGGACGGCTGTCATGTTGCTGAACAAGATGAGGGCTGCGAACGCGCCACCCGACAAATAGAGCGGGTGCACATGTCGCATCTGTTTATACGTCCGGTCACGCACAGCCAGCATGATGAGCAGCGCCACGATGAAGCCGGTCATCTGCGTCAGCGTCGCGGCCTGCCACGTGCCGATCTGTGAACTGATTCGTGCGTTGGCGACGCTTTGCAACGTTAAAAAGAAACCGCCGCTGATGGCGAACAAGACTCCGCGCATCGTATCCCCTCCTTATATGTTATGACAAACGGATCATCATGATGCCGAGCACCATGACGAGCAAACTGACGAGTTGAATCCCGGTCACTGGATTTTTGGCCGCACCGAACCAACCGAACCGGTCGATCAGCAGACTACCGCATAATAATCCGACAATGACGATGACGACGGCGATGCCGGTCCCGACCATCGGGACGATCAAGACGTTCCCGCCGATGAAGAGCGCGCCGATGATCCCACCAAGCCAAATCCACCACGGTTGTCCCGATAGCCCGCGCCATTCGACGCTCGGCCGTAGGATGAGTAAGACGAGGAGAAGTGTGACGATTCCGACGACGAACGAGACGAGCGCGCCTTTTAGCGCAGACTCGAGCACAGTCCCTAAATAGCCGTTGATGGCGGTCTGCATCGCACTCATCATCCCGGTCCCGATTCCGAGTAAACGCCAGACGTTCAAGTTACCGGTCTCCACCCGGTTCGCGATGACAAATTTTCCACGGCGACGATTGATCCAGTCTGTGAGTGCGACCGTCCCGACGACCCCTAGTAAAACAAGCAAGGCCCCAAACACGCGCCACGGTGTGAGGACGCTCACGGTCGAATTGAACCAACCGAAGTGATCGATTAACAGCCCCATCACAATCTGTCCAAAGATCGGCATGATGACCGTCTGGACGCTGCCGAGCCGTGGGAACAAGAGGATGTTCCCCGTTAAAAAGATGACCCCTAACAAGCCGCCCGACCACATCCAGATCGGCTGTTGCTGAAAGATTGACGAGTCGAACCCGAATCCTTGTCCAGAGACAAGAAGGATGAGCGATAAAAAGGTCGTCCCGACCGCGAATGATAGGAACGAAGCGACAAACGGTGACCCGACGATCGAACGCAGACGCGAGTTCACGCTCGTCTGTATCGGTAGTAAGATGCCGATCACGAGTCCAATAATAATGGCTAACATATTTCATTTCCTCGATTCTATGATGTAGTGCAAGTGATTATCTCAATGTACATCTCACTCATCTAAAGTATAAAGGACCGATGTCCTGAATCATAAAAAGACGAGTCCCGTTTGATTAGGAACTCGTCTTATGTTCGGTATTTCGTTGTTCTTTTGCTTTGCTCAACACTTTCGCGGTGACATGGTCGTCATCGAACATCAAGATGAATCGATCGAGCCAGCGTGGGGTGAGGATACTGAAAACAATCAAACTGACAATGAGTGCCAGCAGAACTTGAATCGAAACAACACCTGCATGATAGAAAGCGAACAGGCTCAAAATCGCGACGAATCCGATCCATTCGAACACGAAGCCCATGTAGACCCATCGCTTGTAGCGACGACTTTCGTTGAACGTGAGCAAGAGCTTCGTCTTACGCCACTCCAAGCACAAATACGGGAAATAGGAGACGAACAGGACAAACGGGAGCCACGCCGGTGCCATATAGCCGACGACGACCGTGGCGACGAGCCCGGCCATCCAAATCCACCACCGCACAAACCAATGGGTATCGTCTTGTGCGAGCAGCTGGTTAATGCGTTCTTGTTTTGTCAAACCGGTCATAGGACACCTCTCATAAAATTCATAATTTTTCGTGTCGGTTGATCTAAATCTATCTGTTTGAGCTATTGTTATGTCGCTCATCTTGCTTAACATCAGTACTAAGTCCATTTTCTCGGAAGCAGATAAGTGCGCAAACCATATGAATGAGCATAATTTGTTTTTTCGTAAAATAGCACAAAATGACTCGATTTTTATATTTAGTCAAATCAGTCTACAGCGGTATTGTATCATTTTAGAAAACTATGGTTAAATTTTATATATAAATAGATGTTAAAGGATGTGGGCAATTATGAAAAAATTAACTTTTCTCATTTTAGGTTTCATCGTAATCGTATGGATTGGTGTATCAGTTTCGTTACCTCCTAAACTCGAGGCGACCTCTGATGACGGGCATTGGAAAGCCGAGTACAATGTCGGGCACTCTGCAAAAGGTACATGGAAAGGTGACCTCTACTGGAAGAATGTAGAGGGGAAGATGACATCTCTTGTTTTTTATCAAGACGGAGACATTTTAACAGGCGATTTAGTATGGTCTCCTGCAGAGTATGTTGATTTAAACACCTTGAATCAAACCGAGTTTATTTACTTAGGCGAGAAACCTAAAAAGGATGCTACATATACGTTACATATCAAGTGGCTAGAAAACGGTAAAGAGTTTGAGCAAGTCCTAGACTTTAATGAAAAAAGACGACTGTTCGTCATACCTAGACTGGATTAAAACCAACGTAACACTTTTCAAAAAAATGTAAATCACTCCTGATACGTGATATATTTAGCTTCGTTTCGATTGATTATTTCGACACCATTTTTATAGCCATACACTTTGAAATTACCTTTTCCTATCTCGTATATTTCGTACGTGTTATCAGGCTCGTCTTTAAAAATCACTTCAGCAAAATATTCTCCCGTCTCGGAGTCCCTCATGATCTCTCTTGTTAAAATTTGTTGCTGATAATTGCTTTCTCTTAGGTAGGTATCGATGGTTTTAGAAAACTCTTGCTTCTCGTCATAGTGACTATGCTTGTATGTCAAAGCCCCCGTCACCGTGGCGGTTAAGACTAAAAGCATAGTAAACGTATAAAACGTTCTTTTTTTCATGATTCGCCCCTATCGATTTTGATTTTATGTCCGTCACATGTGGAACACCCTGACACTTTTTAAGTGAAGACTTATTAGAGCCATCTGTCAAAAAGTGCTTGCTTCGGGAAACACCTTATCGCAATCCCCTACTTGTCGCAAGCTCTGTCCGAAGCGGTTGCGACGCATCGAATCGACACACTGCCGCACTATAACGCTTGTACAAATATGTCAATAACAGCGCACAAGCGACGAGCATCATCCATAGCCACCAAGGAGCCATGAGTTTGTAACTCAAGACACTTGCGATGATGAATACATACCACCCGACAAGAACGCGATACATACCAAATGCCAGACGTTGTGCATCTGGTTGCTTTGAAAGCTGTGCGAACACCTTGCCCTCTTTCCACAACATCCTCACTAATCCAACTGCTGATACAATCATCAATCCGGTCCATAACCACCATGTTTGTTCAGCGAGCAACGCGAAAAACAAGAGCGCTGGGAAAGGGGCAAACCATGCCTCACGCGACCGTTTATGATGTTCACGATACATGTTCATTTGATGAATCCGTTCTTGTTTCGTCATACCATTTCATTCCTTTTCTAATCATTGATTCCGTCAAGACGGCGCTTCAGTTGCTCGCGATTGGCTTTTGCTAACATACTGGAAGTAACATGTTCAGGGTCGAGTTGAAGCAGCTTCCGGTCAACCCAAAATGGCCATAACACAGACGGCGGTGCCCCGATCACCATTGCCCACATGAGCCCTTCACGGTTCATGTGGCCCGTCAAAAACAAGGCGACAAGACCGAACAATAAGACGAACGTGAAGCAGAGCATCGAAAAATTCAGTCGAATGAGACGCCTATACATCGGCTCGTCATTGAATTGAAGATATGTACGCGTCTTTCTCCATTCGAGGAACACAGTCGGGACTAAACTGACTACCGCGATGACTCCCGAATAAATCGGATTCATCAGAAAGTAAAGCGCTGCCCCGAAAATCAACACACTACTCGTAAACATCATGCGCCGATATGTTTTTTCGATTGGTACGAGTTTCTGTAATCTTGCTTCACGGTCCATCTGTCTCCTCCTTAGTCTCTAACGTTGTCGAGTCGAATCTCTTTAAGCATCGGATGCTCCGGATCGATGTCGCTCAATCGCTCGTCTTGTTTTCGAATCAGGCGGTAGCCGCCGTATAGTACACCAACCGCCACACCTAAAATCCAGGCGTACATCCATCCGAGTTTAATTGTCAGCGCAAATGATAAAATGAATATGACAAACAGCGTAAATAGAGATCCGTTCCGACGAGCGATGATGATTTTAGCATCCTCTCGCTCGGTCAACTTGGCCTCGACCCGATTCGCCTTGAAAAAGCTTCCGCCAAGCAATAACAAGCAAACGAACACCCCCGTCACGTACCAACCGTTCCATGAATCTGAACGAATCAGCCCGACGGTAAAAAACGACATCGGAAACGTGATGAGGCCTTGAAGCAATGCCATTTTCACGTTCGATTTATAGATGACGTTGATGCGCTCTTGTTTTGTCATCTATTCACCTCACCACCCTCTCACTTCACGCCGCATCGGCTGCTCTGGGTCGCTTTGTCTCACTTTTTCATCAAATGCCCGTTCTGAAACCGAGAGAATGAAAATACCGACTGTAAATCCGATGAATGGCAACCAACTAACCGCCTCTAATTTCAAAAGCCACGGAAATACGAGCCCGACGAAGAGGATTAACACATAATCAAGCGCATATTGCATCGATATAAAACGTTTCGCACGGGTACGTTCCGTGAAACTGCTCATGAATCGATACTCACGTTGAAGGACAGATCCGTACAGGAATGTCGTTAAGACGAGCAGGCCGCCGTAAAGTAACTCTTGCGTATTTGTTTGTAACAACAAAAAGACCAATATACCGCCGGGAATCGCAAAGGATACACGGAGAAAGAACCACTTCCGGTTTTCTTGCTTCATTTTTTTCAAACGCTCATGTTTGTCCATAAGATACTCCTTTAGTTGTTATCTATATACATACTAATCACGTGCTAAATCTAAATCGCGTTCGTTGAATCTCTCGACGGGTCGGCTGCTCATCATCTATCCATTCTAGCTGTTGATCAAGTTTAAATTGAGTAAACAAAATCAAGATGGCGCTACCCATAAACAAAATGAATGGACTGAGTGTCAACATACTGAATCGCATCATAAGCGGGAAAATCACAGCCATGATGAAGGCGAACAAATAGTCGAGCTTGTATTGGATGCCAACTACCTTTTTAGCTTGCTCATTCGGTGTAAGGCTTTTAACAAAGCCTGATTCTCTTGAGAATAAAACATATGCCGCAATCGTCAGTGCTAGGAGCATCCCTCCCATTAGCCAGGGATTCGCCTCTGTCTGTAAAAAGTAAAATACAAGTACACCAGTGGGAAGCGCAAAGAAAAGTCGTAATACTAACCATTTTGGATTCATCGTTTTTACTTTGCGTAATCGTTCTTGTTTACTCATATCGTTCACCTCTTCTGTAATTATACGTTTCTCCGTCTCAAAAAGTTCCGTATTTTTACATTTTTCTTGTCGGTCCGGTTTGCTTGACCAGATTCAAATCCCGTCTTATAGTTTAGTTAACTTAACTTTATTTAAAAATGAGGTCTCCTTATGAACTTGCTACACAATTCCCGTTTCATTTTCACTTGGCTGTCCGGCATGACGCTGACGCTCGGCTTTTCCATCTTCTTTTTGAGCATGTCGTGGCTCACAATCGATGTGTTGAAACAACCGGCCCTGCTCGGAATCATCATGACGGCCGTTTCGTTGCCGCGCGTGATCATGATGGTGTTCGGCGGCGTCTTCGCCGACCGCTATCAAAAGAGTCGTCTCTTATTTTTGACGAACCTCGGACAAGGTGTCTTGATGCTTGTCGTCGTCGCGCTGCACTTGGCCGACGCTTATTCCGTGATCGTCTTAATCCTTATCTCGATCGCGTTCGGACTATTGGACGGCATGTCGTATCCGGCGCTGTCTTCACTCATCCCGTCTCTCGTCAAAAAACACGAGCTCCAACGCGCTAACTCGTTATTCCAAGGGTCGCTCGAGCTCATGTTCGTAATCGGTCCATTTTTAGCCGGTCTTCTGTTGACGTGGGGCGGCTTCGGTCTTAGCTTTAGTATGGCGGCTTCTCTCATCTTTATCTCTGCTTTCTTGATGATGCCGCGGCTGATTCGAGACCATATTCCAGCGGCACAGACGATGTCGCTCAAGCACGTCTTCTTTGATTTGAAAGAAGGAATCCGCTACGTCTCGAAGACACCGATTTTGCGAAGCGGTACGTTCTCGATTGCAATCGTCAACTTGTTCATTATGGGACCGCTCATCATGAGCATCCCGATCCTCGTCGGCGAACGCGGTGGCACGGCGTTCGACTTGAGTTTGATTGAAGGTGGGCTCGCCGTCGGGACGTTCGTCGCAAGTTTTCTCGTCTTGTTGCTGCGGTCGGTCCACCGCGGCCGCTTCGTCTTCCGCGCCTTGTTTTTGACGATTGTCGCATTTCTCTTCTACACGCAAGCCGAGTCCATCCCGATGCTCGCTTTCGCAGCGGCCATGAGCGGCTTCATGTTGATGCTCGTCTACTTGCCGGCAGTCACACTCATGCAAGAGCATAGCGACCAAGACAAAATCGGTCGCGTCATGAGCATCATGGCACTCGCCGCATCTGGCCTAGAGCCGATCGCGTTCGCCATTCTGTCGATTCTGGTCGCGTTATCCGTTCCGATTCAAACGTTACTCATCTCGTTTGGTATAATCGGTTTAGTATTCAGTATCGTGTTATACGTACGGAGCGAGACGTTCCGTGACACGCGATGAAAGGAGAACGACCATTGAATGACACACGCAAACAACAAGTCATCGAGATGTATCGTCAAATCGACGAGCTCGACTTGCTGTTCACCAAATACTTTACCGACTTGAACGAGTTTGAACTGAGTTACCAGCAAGAACAGATGTTGCTGCTCTTCAAACGAAAAGACACATGGACGACGACCGAGATCGCGACGAAGATGAATATCTCAAAAAGTGCGGTCAGCCAAGTACTCAAGGTGCTCGAACAACGCCAGTTCGTCCAAAAAGAGAAAAATCCGGACAACTTGCGTGAGAGCTTCATCCGGCTCGGTCCGGTCGGCCTCGACTACTCGAAACAAGTCGACCGGATTGAAGAACAGCTCGCCGAAGAGATGTTCTCCGTGCTCGAGGATGACGAGATGAAGATGATCAATCGCGCACTCGCGTTGATGATTCAGAAGTTCAAATAAAAATGCGTATCGTCCCGACTTGGGAGGATACGCATTTTTGGTTAGAATTGCTCGACGACCCGGATGGCAGAACGGAGCGCACCTTCGATATGACCGCCGAACAAGGAGTCCGTCTCTGTCCCAGCGAGTGAGAGACGTCCTGCCCAAGCTGGGTCGAGCGCGATCGGCTGATAGACAGGGAAGTCGGTTAACGGCTGGGCATCTCGCGAGTTTGCCGTGTCACGATCACTCGACCAATCCATATACAAGACGTCACGCGGCTCGCGCCCTTCTTCCCCGAACAGTCGGACGAGTTGCTCGACGACGAGACGGTTGAGCTCGTCCCGGTCTAGTTTAGCCCGCTCAGCGGCGGATAAACGGAAGAAGCCAAATAATGCGGCAAGTCCGACCGGCTGTGAAGCGTCATGAATCTCCTGCAACACCCCGGACCAACTCATACCGAGGCCCGATAAGCCGGCATCTCGCCAAAACGGACGGTCGTATACGGCGAGCACTTTCGCCTGCCCGGCCATCCACGTCGGTGTAGCCGACAGCTTTGCCTTCGTCGCTTCAGACAATTCCGGTTGAAACGAAATGCGTGAGACGAGTCGAGGCGGGATCGCTAACATGACGTGTTGGAACGTTTTTGACGGTCCTGCTTCGACCGTGACCGATACCCCGTCTTCTGTTTGGTGAATCGACATGACAGTCGTCTCAAGCTGGATTGTTCCTTCTGGAAGTGTGGCAGCGAGCGCTGTCGTCAGTGTCGCCATGCCGCCCTCAAGTCGCATCGATAGAACGGTCTGTTCGGGTGGCAACGTATGACGCTCGATGACGCCAGCTTGTCGTTCGAGCATCAAGTCACCGATTGCGTATTGTGGGAACGCCCTAAGTCCGAGGCGTTCGACGAGTTGTGTGACCGTCTTCTCGGTGTCCGGCCAATACCAGGTCGGGCCGAGGTCGAACCCGTCTTGGCTCAACACCCGTCCCCCGATACGGTCACGCGCCTCGAACACGGTGACATCATAGCCTTTCTCGGTGAGGAGCGAGGCAGCGTACAGTCCACTGACACCCGCTCCGATAATAGCGATGGAACGATTCATTGAAATACTCCTTCTTTATGTGTGGTGTTCCCATTATACTGAAAAAGACTTATCTACATCATCTGAGCGAACCGCTCGGGAAAGGAAGGTTCAAGTGCAGCGTTTGTTTTATTATCTCTATTTCCCGTTCATCTGGTTGATGCGTTTATTGTATCGGTTTATCAAAACTGAATTGACGATGACATTTGCACTATTTATTATTGTGACCCCGTTGATGGTTTTAATATTGGCTGACTTGCTTCCACTACCACTCTACTTGAAGATATTTGCTTCGTACTATGTCCCAATAGGAATGTATACACCGTTTCATTATTTCGATTCAGACGTCAGACGGCGACGTACCAAGCCAGGATATGTTCCGCTTCATGAGCGGTAATGTCTAAGAAAAGATTTACCAACATGTCCAATACAATCAAGACGCTACTTTATCCATTTCTTGTAGGCATTCGCCTGTTTTCTCGATTCAAAAGAGGTAAAACGTTCATTTTTCTTCTTATCCTTCTATGTATGTTCTTATTTGAGGGCTTATTGTTTTTTGAAATCATCTATATTCCCTTTTTGCTTAAGTCATTGATTCAGCTATACGTTTTGGTAGGAATGCTTCATGTCGAATTTCATTTTGAAGACTATGTAGCCGAAAATGGAACACCTTGAACAAAAAAGATACGTGACAAAAAGGAGAAAAGACTATGGAACTCGCAATCCTCTCATTTCTAAGTTTATTTATGTCTTTCTTACCAATCTTATTAATTCTCATATTTGTCATAGCGATTATTCGATATACGCAGCGGCAAGAAAAACGTGCTATTGAACGCCTTGAAGCCGAACGCCAAGCGGCCTTGCTTCAGGAAGCTCAATTTAACGTGTTAATGGAACGCCTCAACCGAATCGAAGAAAAACTAGAAATGCATACCTGAGGTCGACGTCATTCGGGAGATAGACGAAAGGGAGTAGCGCGCGCTACTCCCTTTTTCATCGTTTCAATCAGTTAAAGAAACCGACTTTTCCTCGTTCATACACTTTATGCGTGACGTGCTCTGGGTCGATGTTGGCAAGCCTTTGGTCAATCTTAGAAGATACAATCCATCCAATCACGTAGAGTCCTGCTGCAACAACGCTCAAACCAACCTGCTCCGGATTTAATAGCGTTGTCAGCATCAACAGGCAATAGATTGCAATAAGGCCCATGGCCACCCCAAACTCAAGGCGAACTAATCGCTTATACGCAGAGGACGAGTTGAACCGCAGTAATGTGCTCGTCCGCGCCCAAATCTTAACAAGAAAGATGGAGGGCACCAGGAGCACAAACCAAATGAGTTCAGCAAGTTGCCGTTCCCCGGTCATCAATAAGATCGCTCCAACGACCGAGACCAAGGAAAACAAAATAGCCGCCTGTCGTGTCGAGCGCTTTCCTGAGTGATGCATTTGTTCAAATCGTTCACGTTTCGTCATATTAGGTTTCCTTTCTTACGATTACTTCGTTTATATTCAAATTGATTGTCATGCAAAGAAAAGAGGGTGTTCATGAGTCCTGCACAAACTGAAATCTTGGTCTACTTCCGACTGTTAGCCGACGATTTCTCAATCGAAGATGTGACGAATCGGCTCGGCATAATTCCTACAGAAACATTCAAACGAGGAGAGAACAGTAAACATTCGTCTCATCCTAACGAATATACATCGTGGTCACTTGGTACAGGCTATCAACCTTCATTTGATGTGAACGAGCAGCTTCAACACATCATTATGCAACTTCGTGGCAAAGAAACAATTTTAGATGCCATCTATGCCACGTATGACGATATGCAAGCGCGATTCATCATTGTGATCGTGATGGAAGAAGGACAAACACCAGCGCTCGGCTTTGATTTGGAGACGATACAATTCGTCCATCGGATCCGTGCCGAGTTCGATATCGACTTATATGCGAATCCGTATGAAGAGGACCCCGATTTCAAAGACTGAGTACATGAAACTTATGACGATCAAATTCGAACCGTTTCCGCCTTTATTCAACCGCTTTAAACGGAACCGGCGACGACAAATTGATGAGCGATGACGGCTGCCCGTATGCCATCGATTCATCGATGAACGTCTCGAGCGTGCGTACGTTCTCCGTCACGACTTTGACCAAGTAGCTGTATTGTCCGGCGAGACGATTCAGACGAAAGCAGTACAGGCCTTGTAACGGGCCGTACTGCTTTTTTCTTGATGTTAATACCGTCTCATCAAAATAGTTACTGTAACGTTATTCACCAGTTTCTTCTTTATAGCCACTAATTAAAAATGGAATCTTTAAGTTCGCAAGTTTCATTAAGAAATCTGGTTCAAACTCTAGTTTCACATCAACGTGATAGACGACACCTAAATCTATATAGATATTATCGGCTCCACAAGAACGAAGGGTATCGATATGTTCCGTAAGAGTGTCCACCATCCAAAAGAGACCTATATACGGATTTTCCATTTGTTGAAATTCCAGTGGTGGTTCAAACGACGCATCGCCGTGCGTAGCAATCCGTTTTCCTATGCGCTCCACCTCCCCGACTTCGGTCTGGGTATAAAATTGAATGCCTGTTTTTTCTGATGCGACGCGAGGTGAGAAATTCTTTCCGATTAAATGGCAAGGAATCATAAATTGATCGGATGGGATATTCATTACGAGCTCCCCACTCATTTTTGCGGACTCGGATATTTCACCGCATTTTTCTCAAGCTTCTCTTCAATCGCTTGCGACACATCGATTCCTGCCGCATGGGCGAACGTCAACGCGTAGATGAGGACATCCGCAAGCTCTTCTTTCATCTCGACTTGTTTCGTCTCGAGTGCTTCTTCGCTCGACACCCATTGGAACAGCTCCAACAGTTCGCTCGCCTCGAGCGACAACGATAACGCCAAGTCTTTCGGGTTATGGTGGAACGCCCAATCGCGCTCGTCTCGGAATTCGATCACTTTGTCCATCAGTCGTTGTATTTCGTTCATGTCTGTACCTTCTCTCTTTGAATATGTAACAGTTTCTGTCGCAACGCTTCATCGCTTGCATACAAATAAAGCCCTTGAACGCCTCGCTTCATCAAAATGTTAATCGAGTTCAAGACGATTTGTTCTTTCGCCAATTCAACGTTGTCGATGCCGTCAATTCCGGCATATGCTCCTGTATCTTTATAAAGATTCGTGTCGATCACCAGGAAATCTTCCGTATGATCGTATGTTACCGACGGACCTAAAACGACCCCGACATAGTTCAAATCAAAGCCTTGAATCGTATAAATCGATCCAGCCTCGGCAATCGTCTCCGACTTCTCAGCCCACGTCGTTTTACCGCCTGTCGTGTTCCAAGGCAACTTGTACTCCCCGTTCGACTCATAGACGTAATAGGTGTCGCCGTCCTTCTTATGAAGATAATCAAACGTCGACACGACTCGGCTGAGTCCATGCTCCTTATCTCTTTGCATGATCAACTGATGCATCTGTTCTAACGTGTCAAACACGCGTAACTCATAATCGTTTGACTCCGGAAATGCCTGGATGCGCTTGTCTTTGAAGGCGTTAATCCAATCGATGACTTCTTCACTCGCTTGCATCCGAAACTGATTCGTCAGCTGATACGTCTCTGCGTGCTTCGCTTTCTGTTTGAATGACTCGAGTAAACCTTGATTCCACTTACTTTTCAACTTCAATACTTGATGTTGGTCGAAAATGACGATGACGACTTTCGCCACCTTCATCAACTCTTCGAGATGATTATCTCCACGAAAGTTGTTATATGCATCCGATTTCGTCAACAAAAGGTGCGCCTCATCGACCAAGATGATATCAACTTTCTTATCTTTTAGTTTGTTCAGTAACGGCGTCGGTTTCGCAAAATGGCCCGCCTTCAAATGTTTGACCTGTTTGGCAATCCCTTTATACGTCTTCAGCATCTCTTCGTGATTGACGACCAGATAGTTCTCGGTCTGATACAGCTTCGAGCCCGCCTCATTCGTCCGAGCTTGGATTGTATTGAAGATTGAACTGAGGACGACGCTTTTGCCGACGCCTGCCTCGCCTTCGATGACATATAAGTCTCCATATGTATCTTCTAGTTTCGTCTTATCGATTCGCGTCTCACAAAACTCGAGCACGCGCTCCTTCAACTCTATCTGTTCGAGCGACAGCTCTTTGAACGGTGACAATTTGAAGATGTCTTTGTTTTCGATGGCGTGCAGGTCGTTTTCGACGAGCCCTTTCTTATGTAGCGCTCTCCATAACTCAGGAAACAGTTCATCGTCATAGAACGATTTATTGTGGTAGTTATGCGTGAAGTCACTTGCTATCTTGCTTTTGTTTTGTAACGTGTACTTCTCATCACCTAGGAAGTAGTTGATCAGCTTTGTCTCGAGATGAAATGTGGCCGACCGATTGAACGTCTCGTGCTTCACGAGATTGATTTGGTCCACATTCTTGCGTTCTGCCTGCTTCAGCTTCAAATGTTGCTTCATCCGTTTTTGGAAATGCACCGTCTCCCCGATGTATGCCTCTTTCTGTCCGTTCAAAATATAAATCACCGGATAGTTCAAATAGTCTGCGGTTCGATTGATTGTATTTAAACTATGCTGTTCAAATGCTAAAGGAATGACTTCAATCGTGTTCAAGCTCTTCACCTACAGTTTTTCAGTATTTTTTCTGCCGCTATACTTCTCACCATCGTTTCCATCAACGCCTCCTGATACCCCGCTCTTCTCACTCGTTTCATCTCTTCCACCACGTCTTGCAGCTCAGCATCAGTCACCCGTTCAAGCTTCACCAATCGTTCTGCTGACATTTCAACACTCGGCTCGGACGCCACATAACTCTCCAAGTCCATGCACCAATAATCGAGCTTGTCGTCATAACGTTCTTTCAAACGTGCCGCCATCTGTAGGCCTTCCGGATCAAAGTCTCCGGCATACTTCAACTGACAACCCGATGCGACGAGCGCGTCTAGTAAGCGATATGCCGCGAGTTTGAACTGTCCGTGGGTACAAACGAGGGGTGCATCCGGAACGTCATCAAGTAAGCTTGAGAACACACCGGAGTTCTCGACAATCCATACTGTGTCATCTGTCTTTGGATAAACCCGGTCAACGTTCAACAGCTCACGCATCGGCACGTTCAGGACGCTATGCATTGCTGCCGCTCCACGCCACATCGGATGCTCCATCCCCTCATATTCCGCCGTCACATTCGCACACGTCACAAAATTGGTGATATCGTCCCGCAGCAACTTAAATTCCAACAACAAGTCGTTCACCCGCTCCGTGTCGCTCGGTGGCGGACCACCTTGCCCACGTTTGACGTGAAGTGCGTGAATCAACAGTCGCCCTAAATCGTTCGTCCGGTCGAACGCATGTGGATTGCCAAGGATGCATTGCCCAAACACCGGCAGCCGCTCGTAATCGAGCGGCAACCCGTCTAGTGCTTGCGTCAGCTGTCTACAATACAGATCAAACTGATTCGTTCCAAGCATTCGATTGATCCAATGTGTATCGGCTGACTTTTGTTCGATGTGGGTGAACCAATAGCCAAGCTGCGGGTACGTCAGCGCGAGCTCACGAAAACGTTCCGCTCTCTGTCCTTCGAGTTGGACAAGGGCTTCTTGTTTCGTTACGAGCGTCTCCCCGAAATACGCCTCGAGTAACTCGAGTAACGTCACCCCTTCAAACTTTGTCGTCTGCAGTTTCTTCTCGAACGCTCGAAGCGTCACCGTTTTCTTCAATCGGATCGACGCGACGTCGTCTCCGAAAAAGCGGGCGATGGCTTCGAGTTCATCATCCTTAAACGATTGAACCGAAACCGATCCACCTACTTTCCCGAGCGATGCATACTTGTTTCGGAACTGTTCAAACAGACGCAAAAATCCTGTCGACGCCCTGAAATAGTGTGCGGCTTCTTCGACTAGTGTCTTCATTGGAGTGTCTCTTCTCTCGCATGCCGTTTCTCCCCGTCCCACACGTAATGGAGGACGGTGACATAGTCCGCGTTTTTCGGGCGCAACAGCTCACAAATCGACAGCGACGAAATCGTATCGTAATCCCCCCACAGGATTTGTGAGTTCATGATGTAGTCGAAGCCGAGCTGCTCAACAATCTCAAACATCTCGCGGATGTTGTTCTCGTCGACCCCGGCGAACGCCTCGTCGAGCGAGATGATATACGGCGCCGTATCGGCCGCTTCCTGATAACGCGAGTAACACGCCGTGAAGAGCGGAATATACATCGCCATCGCTTTCTCCCCGCCGCTGAACTTAAAGAAGTTGTTATTCGTCAGTTCGCGCTTCGGCTCATTCGTCCGTTCAAAGTACAACACGAACGAGAACCATTTCCGGTAGTCGAGCACTTCACGAAGGACTTGCAGGAGCGTCTGTCCATCCCCGTCTTCTTTGATCATCTGCTTCGCTTTACTCAGTTTCGACCGGAAGTGGGCCGTGATCCGTTCGAAATCTTCGTCTTTCAACAGCTTCGCGTCTTGTTTCAAGATGTGGACCAAGTCTTTCGTGTCGAGTTCTTCCTCGCTCTCCGCCGTACGTGGTCGCCATTTGATTGAGAACGTAAGGCCTGACGACGTATTCCGGCTCTCCATCAACGCGTTCATTTTCCCCGTCCATTCTTCGGCGCGACGGATCCGAGAGCGGAGCTTTGTCCCGACCGATTTGAACAGGATTTCTTCATACAGTTCTTTATCGCTCTCATTCAAAATGCTCTCTTGGCGTGCGAATTCCTCCTCGACCGTTCGCTTGACCGCCTGCGGGCTCGCTTGTTGGCCACGCAAGTCGAGCGAGATGATACGTCGGGCTGTTTTCTGTTGCCACGTTTCGACTTCTCGTCTGAACCGGTCGTCAACGCCCTGCATCCACGCTTCAAGTGGTAGCTCCTCGGTGAAGTTTCTCATTCGGTATTCCATCAAATCATTTTGTTGATCGATGAACGCTTTCGATAAAAGTTCGTCGGCTTTTGATGCGCTACTCGTAAGTCGTTTGCCATACTCTGCTTCAATCGAACGGGACAGCGCTTCGGGATCGTCTCCGCCCACGTCGAGTGGGACGATTCCTCGTTTCCACTCTGCTTTCAAAGCTGCTTCCCATGCTTGTCGCATCTTTTTCGACAGCATATGGTTATGACTCTTATCGTCTAGCTTGGTCGCATCTGCATCAAGTTGCGCTTGTCGAGTCGCGACGAGCTGTAGCGACTCGCTTCGTTCACGTTCAATTCTTGTCAACTCCGCTTGGACATCTTGGATTTGTTGACGGATATCGTCGGCGCCCTCTTTCGCCAACTGCTCCTCGATTTGAGCAATATTTTTTTGAACCCGTTCCATCCCGTCCTCGAGCTCGTTCAGTGCACCCATCAGTTCGAGGATATCCTCTTCTGCTTCCTCGATGGTCGTTTCAATCGTTACGAGCCGTTTGTTCGACGCAACCGCATTGTCGTGCTCCCGATGCGTCTCGAGTAATAAATCTTTATAATTCACCATCGCCCGCTTCGCTTGCTCAAACGCGGATTGCGTCTTTTCTAGTTCGAACGGCTCGGCCGACGTATACACCTCACGCTTCAACACGTTGAAACGCTCACTCGTCTGTTTCAACATGTCTTCAATCTGCCGGCAACGTCGCTCCAGGCTCTCGATTTCAAATCCGACCTTTTGAATCTCTTGGTGGCTCATCCGCAGATCGCGGTCGGACGGAAATACGTCCCATGCCGCGTCGGCCAATTCGATTTGTTGGCACAACCCCGCTTGCTCACCACGTAACGTCACGCGCTCGAGTTGAAGTTGTTCAATCTCATGCGTTAACTGTTCAATCTTCTCGTCTCGATAACGTTTCCGGGCAACACGTCCGAGGAAACGGACGTGTTCAACCGGCACTGCATGTCCTTTCAATTGTCCGAGTCGATACGTCCCGTCTTCTCGGATCGACGTCTCACCGTCGCCAATGAGGACGCTGCGGAGCACGTCGTCGATCCGGTCTGAAGCGATTCCCGTATCCCCCGGGCTCGGCTTCAAATAATCGGCCAACGTGTGTGCCATCATCTGTGGCGCCGGCAACAAGACCCGGTCGTATGTGACGTCCGCCTCGGTGATGAGGGCGTCTAACATCCCGCTGTCGATCAACGCCGCTTCGATTCGTTTTTGAACGTCCATATCCACCCCGTCCACGAATTCGACGAGCGCATATAACGGTGCGAAGACGACGCCGTCGGCCCGCATCTGGTCACGGTATGCTTTCGTCATCGGATCGATGGCTGGTTCGGGATCAGTCTTCGCTTTCCATTCAGAAAGCGTCGTCTCGACGTCTTGAATGTTTGTATTGATCGCCTGTTCGGCCGCTTTCTTCAAAGCAACTTTTTCGCGCAGTCGGTTCTGGTAACGGACCACATGTGGTTGAACGAGACGCAACACATCCTCATACGTCGACGGGTCATAGTCGTTTCGAAGCGTGCGCTCGATCTGTCCGACCGTCTCTCCTTCGACGTCAAACTCAGGATGCTCCTCGGTCCAGCTATACACGTCTGCGAGATGACGCTCGAGGTCTTGTTCGAACGTCTTCTTCCAATCATTCTGTTCGTGCTTTTTCTGATCACGCGCTTGTTGCTCGTCGGCGAGTTGCTTGTTTTCCGTTTGGAGCTTTTGCTTCGTCTCTTCGAGCGCCCGCATCCCTTCCGCTACTTTGCCGAGGCGATTCGTATGTTCGACCACTTCTTGTTTCCACGTCAGGAAGTCGAAGTCTTGATTCAAGCGTCGATAGTCGGAGACGTTCAACTCATGACGGTCGAACGCCGCCTGTTCCGCGTCGTACTCCATATCCTCGATCAGTCCGTCAATCGCTTGACGCGTGGCGCGATGGACCAACTGCTCTTCGTCTTGGCGCTGTTTCGTATCATAGATTTTTTGAGCGGTCTTCGTTCGCCGCTCGTCTTGACGCTGATAATCGGCCGTGATGCGCTGTAACGTCTTCCCTTCTTTCTTCAACTCGTCTTCTAAGTTCCAAACTTTGTGGGACGCCAAACGTTGGCGCTGACGTTCGGCCGTCGCTTTGTCTTGCTCGAGTTGTTGAATCAATTGTTTCAGCGTCTCGACCTCACGCGCCCTTGACGCTTGGAGTTCACGTAACTCGTGGAGTTCTTGTGTTTCTGTCGTCTCTCGTTCGGTCGCGATCCGGTACTCGACGGCGAGGTCGGCCACGTGACGCTCGTTATATGCATCGTACGTTCGACTCAACTTCTGCAATGCGATGAGCTCACGTTCGAGCTGCTCGAGTTGTTGCTTCGTCTGGTCCATCTGTTCGATCGTGTCGGACAAGTGGCGTAAGTCGTCATCTGACAATGGTGGCAACGCCGCCTCGAGAATCTCGTAGATGACGGTCGGCCGGAAGTCTTTCGACAGTTTCGGGCTTCGCAACTGGATGAGCAGCTTGATCAACTCTTCATAGGCGTCGATCGACTCAAAGCCGAAGACGTGCTTGTTGACGAGCTGCATATACTCACCCTGCGTCGTCACGACTTTCCCACCTTCCCCGATGACCCGTTCAAGTTCGACCCGCGAGTACGGGATCTTACTCGTCTGCGTCCCTTGGCGGTCGAGTTTATACAACTCGATGTCGATGTTGATGCGGCGATTGTCCGTGATGACAAACCCCCAGAATTTGAGTGGCTTCCCACGCTTTGCTTGGAGCCCGATCCCTGTCGTCACGTATTGATTCGTCTCGGCCTTCTTGTATTCGATGAACAAGTAGCCCGTCCGCTCTTCCCGGTCGACGACTTCTTTTTCACCGAGTAAGTAGTCTTCCATCTTGCGCGCTCGCGAACCGAACGGGTCGAGCCGGTCCGGTGACTTCTTCCCGTCGAGTAACACGGGCAGGAAGCTCTGCATCGTCACGGATTTCCCCGAGCCGTTACTGCCTCGAAGCAACAACTTCCCGTCCGAGAAATCGAACGTTTCTTCTGTGTAATACCAAAAATTGAGCAAGCCTGCCCGGTTCATTTGCCAGCGATTTTGCGCCCTCATTTGTTCGCCAACTCCTCTACGAATTTTTCTGGATAATATCCTGTCGTGCGACCGAACCCGGACTGGATGACAAGGATCCCTGAATCCGCCTCCACGTATCCGAACTCCCATTCACGTAGGAGCAAAACGAGTTCTGCTGCTACTTTTTTCGGTGTGTCTTCCCGGTACTGTTTCGCCCAGCCCGGTCCCCACTCAAGCTGGACCGCCTCAACGATTCGTTCAAATTCAAGCAACGTGATCCGGATCTCGCCCATCTCATTGATCGGTAGTTCACGTTTCCTGATATGGTCTGCCACATGCAAGGCGGCACCCGTGATCCCTTTTTGGTTTGGGAACAACGTGTAGCGTTGTTTTTGCTCGGGCAAGACGAGCATGGCCGCATTTTTGAATACTTCTAACCGGAACGGGGTGAACTTCTCGAACTCTTCCCCGAGCCGATTCCTGAAATTGCGGATATAGGCGAAGTCGGGGTCGTCTTTCGATTCTCGGTACACGATTGGAGAGAACATGAGCTTGCGGTACACTCGTTTCCGGCGCTCATCTTCTTTTTGACGACTCCACTCACTCGTTAAGATGTCTTGAATCGTCTCGTAGTTGAACAAGTCATCTGGATAAGACCGCATGAAGTAGCGTGCGTGGACGCTCACTTCATACAACACTTCTTCCGTCTCGCTCGTCGCGAACAAGTCGACATCCCCATCGACCGCTCGAATCAACTTCAGCTCATCGAGTTGTTTGAGCGCGCGGACGAGTGATTTGCGATGACGGTAGTTCGTCCAGTCGAGAGGCAAGTCGCCCGGGTACATCTCTTGAACGTCCTCCGTGATATGGGACAGCAAGAACTGCTCATCGACCGACTTGCTCTCCGTAAATGCTAGCGCACAACAGAAAATGGCGTAATCCATCGGTTCGGTGAACGCCTGGATGCCCATCCATGGCTTCGGGTCGACCGGGAGCTTCTCGAGTTTGATGAAATGTTGATGCACGATCAAATCGAAGCCGAACTTCTCTGTCACGTAACGCTTCAACTGATGTTCACGTTCACGGATTTTTTGGTAGACGAGCGGTTGCTCCGCTCGCAACACCCAAAACTGTTCGAATAGAATCCCGAGCGCCTCAAGCATCCGTTCATCTACTTTTGCTTCCTCACTCATGACGTCACCTCCTCATCGATAAAGTGATACTCCACGTTCGGCATCTCAAGTGATCCGTCGGTCGCTCGCAGGATGACACGCTCTTCCTCGAGCGTCACCCGTACGCGTCGGCCATACTCCGTTTTGACGACCCGATCTTCCCGCACCATCGCTTTACCGAGCCACGACAATAACAGCTTCCGCACGTGCGGCTCGATGACCGGGAGCGCTTTGATCGAGATGACGCCCGCTTCGATATATCGTTCGATCGCTTCTTTCTCTTCTTCAAGTTGCTTCAAATGAAGTTGGCGCATCTCCGCGATCTTCTCAGACCGGTCGATGATGGCACCGGCTTTGGTCGATTCTTTATATTTCGTCGTCCGTGGTTTCGTCTCGTGCCGCATCGGTGTCTCGTCCCAAATGTCGACGTACATGTCGTCGGTCGGGACTTCATCTCCGTACAAGTGTCGGGTGTGGAACACGCCGAACACGACCGAGGACAACTCATGGGCCGTTTCAATCGTATCGATCCCATCGAACCACTTTGCCAAATGTTCGTAATCACGGCGCCGGCTCCGGAACTGTTGATGCCGTTCGCTCATTCGTTGGACCATCCGGGTGATGCGGCGGATGGCTTCGTTCGTCCGTTCTTGCAGACGTTCAAACTCGCTCTCGCCATGCGTCGTCCCGAGGAACCACGCTCTCAAGTTACGCCATTTTTCGACTAAGTCGATCATCGGGTCCATGTCGTCTTCTTCGAACCGGAACGCCTGATGTTGGTGCCGGACAACTTGTTGGAAGAACGGCTCGAGCCGCTTCGTTGTAAGCGACGTCAGCAAATCCTGAATTTGCATCGCCGTCCTCTGCAAGGCGATAATGAAGTCGCGTAAATACGTCGTGAAGCGGTCCTTATAGACGAGGAACGCTTCCGTCTTCATCTTGTCAACGACTTTCTCACTATGGATGTAGGCGATATAGTCCGACGTGTTTTGCGTGATTTGGCGGAAGTAGAGCATTGCGTCTTCCCAAAGCTGGGCGCATTCAGCGTCGGACTGTCCGTTTGCTTTCTCGATGGCGTCGAGGACGTGATAGAGCCGCTCGAACTGCGTCTTCTCGAGTGAGCCGCCGAAACTGTCACCTAGTTGCTCGAGTTGGACCATCATCCGCTCGAACTCGACCGTGTATGGCGTACATTGATAACGGAAACTTTTCTTTTTGTATTCTTCAATCGTCTTCGCCTTCCGGTGTTCTTGACTCGCGATCAAATTGCCCCATTTGACGAGCGACTCCAAATCCTGATGCAACCCGTCCATCGTATATTCTTGAAATTCTATGTACTGACTTAAATACTCGTAAATCTCTTCCGGATATAAAAATTCACGCATCCGTTCATGTTGGATGTAGAAGTAACGTAAAATCGGACGGTAGCTCCACGCTTTTTCCGCCGTCAAATACGTGGCTTCTTTAATCTTCTTTTGTAGACCTGATTGCATGCGGTTGCTCCTCTCAGCTAATCTCCATGATTAAGCATAATACAGATCTGTTAGAGCGGAAATAGGAAGTTCCTATTTTTGGAAGAGGATGAACGGTTTTGTGATGGGTTCAACAAAAACGAGCTAGGGATAAGAATCCCTAGCTCGCAAAAGTGAATATTTAAAAGGAGTCATTACTTTAACAACCGCTTTCGCAACTGCTCAATCGTTAAATATTCACCGCTTTCTTTTCGATGAAGCATCGCATGACAGTTTGGACAAACTGGCCTCAAATCGTTTATCGGATCTACCACATAGTTTTGTCCTATTTCATGAAGTGGTTTAATATGATGTACATGAATAAAGTCTTTACCGATCTCACCGTATATTTGTTCGAAGTTAATTTGGCAGACTTGACAGCTCACACCATAATGCTCCATACATTTTTTACGCGCGAGTGGATTACGTTCATACGTATTAACTGTAACGATTTTTCGCTCCCCTTCTTCTAGTAGTTCAGACACTTCGTCCGGGTAATACTCACCTGTTAAATCCTTATCGAAAAATGACGTGATGTAGTCTTTCAATTCTCCCGTCAGCTTCATCGACCCTTGAATATTTCCTTTCAAACCATACTCACGTAAATGTTCTAAAGACAATAGGTCAGTCTCTACTTCATCTACCAATCGAACATAAGACCAATCCCATTGTTTAGAATCCTCAAACTTATCTTCATCTTTCCAAAATGTGCGATTGTGATTCACAACAGAAGAATCCACGATGCCTGCTACCACTTCAACTTTATAACGTACTTTTCGGACATGACCTGATATATAGATAAATAGGATGTCTCCATTTTCATAGTTGAAAGACCGTTTCCAATGTAAAGAATCATATCGACTGAACGCGCGCTCCAAGTCATATTCATTCGGATTTGCTGGGATGAGCCAAATCCGACGTGCATTATGATGATCTCTTTCTTCTAGTTCAATCCTTCGCTTTAGTGCAATATCCTTTGGAGCAACAAATCGATACTCATCTTCCAAATCATAAAATGGAATGTCGTATGTATAACCTCTTTCAATCGCGTTAAAGCATTTCGACTTATTCAAATTCAAAAGGTCTGAGAAGAATGTTGCTGCTAATTGAATATTCGACTCTTCACTTAGCTTCTGATTGTTTTTAAATATTGTGATAGGTGTGGCCATTTCAAATCCTCCTTCGCAGTTTAAAGTTTGCTGCTTGATACATTATGTACGTCCTGAAATAGATATCTTCATTCAAAATGGAGCGACGAATCACTTCGCCGCTCCCCTCCATATTTTACATTCACAACAACTAAAATGAGTTACTATTATTTGTTCTTAGTGAGTAAATTCACCAGAGTCTTTCTAACTTCAGGATTTTTGGCGAGTAAAGCCACACTTCCAACTCCTGCTGCAATCGATGCGCCCATCCATCTCTTAAATTCAGAGTCTTTCTGAAAGGACTTCTCCACCATTCGCTCAATGCGATCATTAAGCTTGTCTCTAGCTTCATCACTTAGATTCTTATCTTTTAATTGTTCAGAGAAAATCTCGATGACTTTATCAATCGTATTATATACATTTTCTTGAGACTTCGAACCAACTGCCCCCATATTACTAACCGCATTTATAATCGCCGGAGCATTTTTTAGTACCATCTCATATTCCATTGAGGTTAACCCGTCCAACTCGTAATTGTTGTCCTTAAGCTTCTCTAATGATTGAACAAGTTCTACTTCTTCACTCATCTTTACACCTCCGAATTCGCCATTAAATCTAATTATATAATAAGTAAATTTTATAGACTGTATTTTCATTCGACAGTGTTGATTCGTTTCGTTTACCTAATTTAAAAAATCTATCACTTCCTCTCAGTGATTTCGCGTGCTGCATCGATTACTACAATCATCATCGCATCAAGAACGACTAAAAGACCTGGGTTCGGTGCAATACCGGACCCAGGTCTTGAAGTTTGCAGAATGAATCCTTCATTGTCTAGCTTGTTTCGTTCAGTTCAAGGAACTCATGAGATGCTGTTTTTTGTCTTTCATCAATCGATACAGATTGTTTATGCACTTAATCCATTATCTTCCATGATTTCTTTATACGCTTTTGTATCAACGTATATCTCATCCTTAAGCGGGTTGAGCTTCAACTTGCGAATCCGGTAAAACTGATAAGCGACTAATGCAATATTGGTTAACAAGGACACTAAACTGACGATGAAAAATGCTCTCGGATCATGTGTCGAAGGTACAGGCGCAAGTCGATCTGCAAATGAAGGAATCGTCATAATAAACATAATCCATAAAGCTAGCGTATGAGCGCGATGTTGTAGCCACGCGCCTTTTTTGATGAAGAAGGAAGGAATCGTACAGGCTAGTAACAGCGCAAATCCAGCGTAAAACGAATGATCTGAAATACAGTTATACACGTACGCGAAGTTCCATAAATCATATGCGATAATCCAAGGCCAAATCATGTCTGGCCAAATCATATCTTTTGATTTGTCATTAGAAATTTTAATGCCGACCCATCCACAGATCGCAATGATATTTAGTAACCCCGCTATTCCATTCATAATATTCCATGGCCCTGACATTACCCAGAGATTATCTATATATGCGCCATCCCAGGCACCATACATATAAACTTGAAAATCACGAATACAGGCCTCTAAAATATTGAGCGCTAAAATTCCCGGTGGAAACCACAGTACCCACTTCTTCTTAGCAATAGACGGGTAATAACGAATAGCCATGAAACCAAGACATCCCGCTAATGCAGAATATGTTTTGACCCAGTTAAACCAAGTACCTGTTCCATACTCATTACCCGGGGCGGCTGTTGTTGGCCAAACAAAAATCGTCAATATGATAGGGAGAATAAGAAATAAGGAAATGCCACCCCATTTTGTCGTGCGACTGAACTCATTAAAAGCCATTAGTGCAAATAGGACAAAGATCCATATTCCCCATCCCATAACGTCTGTTGATTCGTATAACAAACCCATGACGGCGCCTCCTGAAACTCTTTTAGTTTGCTCACTATTGAACAAGTATGTGTAACAAAAAACGACTTATGCTGACTTCAACCGTTTAAAACTATACTGTGCTTTGTTATTGTGCAACTGCCACATATGCCAGAACACATAAGGAACGATAATCACAAAGTTAATGATTCCCCATACACTCATCACTTGTGGGTTGAACCATGAAGTGGAATCCATGACTTTTGGGAAGATATCAAAACAAGCTCTTAACAATAAATGTGCTGCTAGCGTATATATACGAGCCGTAATGTATAATTCAGGACGTTTTTTCATAACCGGGTACAACTCGGCTGCCAACAAAATACACAACGAACTGGCAAAATACATTGGAGATTCGGCATAGACAAAACAAGCGTTCCATGACGTATAAATGAAGTTCCAAGATCCTGTCGTATAGGCAACCAAATCCGCCGAAGAATTTTTTAGGATTTTCCAATATTTTGGCGCGAACGGAATCGTTACACATAGAAGGAATCCACAAGCCGCGTTAAAATAGTTCCCAAGCGTTATATCTTTAATCGTCGCTTCTGCAATGTTGAGGAATAGAATGGCGTAAAAGAACCACAAGAAATCATCTTTCTTCAGAAAGTCCCAGATTGGACCTTTCTTATCTTCATGCACGGCGATTCTTGAAAATCCAACGATGATTGTCGGGATGATGACACTTAAAATTTTTACCCAGCGAAACCATCCGTCTACGTTTCCCATTAACCACAACGGAAACGTTAACAGGGAAGCGAGCCAAAAGTATGCGGAAAGCTTGTAATGCTTACGAAAGAAGACGATTACACCTAACAGAAGCGCGAAATAGATTGGCATAGAAATTACATGCGGCCAAATAACCATGTTTTCACCTCATTCTTGGATTTAACAAACCGAACGTTCGTTATGTTTTTAGTGTAAACCCAGCAAATCGAATAGTCAATGTGAAATAATTCACAATAATACATTTAAGTAATTTCTTTTGCTATGTTATTGTTAATTTTGTAAGGGGGATTCATGATGAAGGTGGATGGCAAATCAAGAATACTTGCTGCGGCAAAGATAGTAATCAGTCGGCACGGATCTAACCGGGCGACAGTAAGAGCTATTGCAGAGGAAGCTGGCATGAGCACAGGGGCAATTTATCATTATTACAAAAATAAAGATGACATTTTATATGACCTTCTAGACGAGAGTCTTTCTGACTCTACCCGGATTGCAAAAGGCATTGCCAAGCAAGAGTTAGGAAAAGACCAGGTGAAGACAGAAATTTTGCGAAAGACGGAAGAACGCTTTAAAAAAGATGCGGAAAATCGTCTGCAATACCATTTCGCACACGAAATACTATTAGGAAATCAGGAATTACAGCTAAAATTCAAACAAAAATATAAAGAATGGACTTTCCGCATTGAAGAAATCTTAATCAATGTATACGGACTTGAAGATACACGATTGAATCAAGCATTAACCTCATGGTTATTAGGGGCCATTGATGGCGTGATCCTCCAGTACCTTCTAGACGTTAACGATAACGATGTTGAAGATATGATGGAGGTTTTCGAATTGTTATTAGAAAAAGGACTACCACCATTTATTCAACTTCTTAACGATAAGTAAATGAAATGAGTTCGGTACGATACCGGGCTCATTTTTAATTTGGTCATAAAAAAACTGCACCTCCAATTGTCAGATGTATCTAACAACCGGGGTACAGTTTACATAAATATTTCACTATTGAAATGCTAGCAAATCACTCTCATCTTACCAACAAGCCTTGTGATATCAAGGGTTGGGTTGAGATGGCGTAATTACATCATTCCGCCCATTCCACCCATGCCGCCCATGTCAGGCATGCCGCCGCCAGCGCCTGCTGGTTCTGGCTTGTCTGCGATGACCGCTTCCGTTGTGAGGAACATAGCTGATACTGACGCCGCGTTTTGAAGCGCTGAGCGCGTCACTTTCGCCGGGTCGACGATACCGTATGCGATCATGTCGACGTACTCGCCAGTCGCGGCGTTGTAGCCGATGCCGACCGACTCGTTCTTGAGCTTCTCGACGATGACCGAACCTTCTTCACCCGCGTTTTCCGCGATTTGACGGACCGGTGACTCAAGCGCACGGAGGACGAGTTTGACACCTGTCGCTTCATCCGCTGTCACTTCAGATAGAAGTGCGCGAACAGCTGGGATGACGTTGATGTAGGCTGTACCGCCACCTGCGACGATACCTTCTTCGACCGCTGCACGTGTCGCATTGAGCGCGTCTTCGATGCGAAGCTTGCGCTCTTTGAGTTCTGTTTCTGTCGCTGCGCCAACTTTGACGACGGCTACGCCGCCTGCGAGTTTCGCGAGACGCTCTTGGAGTTTCTCACGGTCGAAGTCAGACGATGTCTCTTCAATCTGGTTACGGATCGTTTGAACGCGCGATTTGATCGTTGCTTCGTCTCCCGCACCTTCGACGATCGTTGTCGTGTCTTTCGTGACGACGACTTTCGACGCGCGTCCGAGCTGTTGAAGTGACGCCGACTTGAGTTCGAGACCGAGGTCTTCTGTGATGACTTGGCCGCCTGTGAGCGTCGCAAGGTCTTCGAGCATCGCTTTACGACGGTCGCCGAAGCCTGGTGCTTTGACCGCGACCGCGTTGAACGTACCACGGAGCTTGTTCAAGACGAGTGTCGCGAGCGCATCGCCTTCGATGTCTTCAGCGACGATCAAGATCGGTTTCCCTTGTTGCACGACTTGCTCGAGCACTGGGATGATCTCTTGGATGTTCGAGATCTTCTTATCAGTGATCAAGATGAACGGGCTGTCGAGCACCGCTTCCATTTTGTCTGAGTCGGAGATCATGTATGGAGATAAGTATCCGCGGTCGAACTGCATGCCTTCGACGACGTCGAGTTCCGTCGTGAAGCCGCGTGATTCTTCGATCGTGATAACGCCGTCGTTACCGACACGTTCCATCGCTTCAGCAATCAATTCGCCGACTTCTTCGTCAGCAGCCGAGATGGCCGCGACTTGCGCGATCGCTTCTTTCGACGCGATCGGTTTCGAGATGGCTTTTAGTTCTTCGAGCGCACGGCGGACCGCTTTGTCGATGCCTTTACGAAGGATCATCGGGTTCGCGCCCGCTGTGACGTTCTTCAACCCTTCACGGATCATCGCTTGAGCGAGGACTGTCGCTGTCGTCGTACCGTCCCCTGCGACTTCGTTCGTCTTCGACGCGACTTCCGCGACGAGCTTCGCGCCCATGTTTTCGAAGTGGTCTTCAAGTTCGATTTCTTTCGCGATCGTCACACCGTCATTCGTGATGAGTGGTGAGCCGAACTTCTTCTCGAGGACGACGTTACGTCCTTTCGGTCCGATCGTTACTTTTACCGCGTCAGCGAGTGCGTCGACGCCGCGAAGCATCGCGTGACGTGCGTCTTCTGAGAATTTGATTTCTTTTGCCATTGTTCATTTCCCCCTAAAAAAAGTTTTGAAGAATGGTGAGTCTTAGCCTACGATTGCTAGAATGTCGCTCTCACGAACGATTAAGTATTCTTTTCCATCATGTTTCACTTCGGTACCCGCATATTTCGAGTAGATGACCAAATCATTTTCTTTCACGTCGAGAGCGATGCGCTCGCCTTGGTCTGTCACGCGGCCTGTACCGACTGCGAGAACTTTTCCTTGTTGCGGCTTTTCTTTCGCCGTGTCAGGAAGTACGATGCCTCCGATCGTCTTTTCTTCTTTCTCCACGACTTCGATGATAACGCGATCTCCTAGTGGTTTTAACATTGAAAAAACCTCCTCCGAATATGAATGATGTATCGTTGTATCGTAAGTTTTAGCACTCGTTAAAATGGAGTGCTAACACTGTTTAGTGTAGTATGAGACGATGAAAAATGCAAGCGGGAACATCGAAAAACGCTTCCACTCGCGGTCAAGAGACCTTATTTGTTACAATGGTCAAAAGGAACGCTTAACTCTTGTGAATAAGGAAGTGTTGAATTGGCCACATTAAACTCAAACCAATCGATAAATACCCGGTTTTCGATGGCGCCTAACATTCGGATTCGGCATATCATCCCGATTCTGCTCTATGCATTCGTGCAGTTCTTCCCGTTTGTCATCAAAGAGTTACGACCGGAATGGCTGACGACGACGTTCACTGGAATTTGGTTCGCAGTCGGCTTCACCGTGACGATTGTCGTCTCGATTTTCTTGCTTTGGCCGGACTTGAAGCTGTATAAGCAACAAGGCATCCAGTCGAACTTAAACGACACGGTCAAATGGATCGGGCTCGGGATCTTGATGCAGTACGGGCTCGTCATCGTCGCCAACCTGATTGAGACCGCGATATCAGGTGATCTCGTAGGGTCACAAAACACCGAGCAAATCGCTGATATCGTCCGTCTCGTCCCAGTCATGACGCTCTCAGTCGTCTTGCTCGGACCGATCATGGAAGAGATTTTGTTCCGCCACATCCTGTTCGGCAACTTGAGCGCCCGCTTCGGGTTCTGGATCGCGTTCGCGGTCAGCTCACTCTTGTTCGCATTCATCCACGGCGACAACAAGATCCTTGTCTATGTGGCGATGAGCTTCGCCTTCACGGTCGCTTACGCTAAGACGCGTCGCTTGATCGTCCCGATCGCGATTCACGCGTTCAACAACGCGCTCGTCATGGTCGTAATATTCCTATTGTAGAAATGAGGTGGCACATATGCCGCGACACTTAAAAGTCATGTTTTTGTTCAGTCTCTCGTTCGGGATTCTGTTTACGGTCCTCGCCTACTACTCGGTGCAGGAGTATGGCTTCAGCTTCTGGACGTACTTCATCATCGCCGTAGCCGCTTACGACTTCTTCAAGGTGTACCAAATCTTGACGCTCGCTCGGAAAGCTAAAAAAGACAACAACAATAAATCGGCATGACCAAAGCCCAAGCTCACACAGCTTGGGCTTTATCTATGGTAAGAAACAGCCCACTTCTCAGGAAGCGGGCTGTTTCTTAATTCGCGTAATGAATCTGTTGCCCGGTGACGAGCGGATAAGCAATCAGCCGCGTCCCGTCTAAATCTTCATTGAACAGCGACACGGCCGTGATCTGGCTGTTCTCATACGTTTGATAGTAGTAGATGCCTCGGTCCATATTGCAGCAAGACGAATAGATCGTATATTCGAACGTCCCGTCCGCTGCCTCATTCAGCCCCCGTGTCTGCATCACCGTGTCCAGTAGCTTGAAGAACTGACTGACACTCTCCGACTCAGTCTGCCCGGAGACCGAATTGAATCTGGCGAACGTCGCTCGTACGAATCGCGACGTCGACGATAAGTCACCGGGTAACCCATGGCCGCCTAAGCCGAGGCAATACGCTTCGAGCTCGAGTGCTTTCGCAAACGTGTTTTCCGGCAGTTTCGTCGAGATATGACGGTAGTCGTTCAAATTGAACAGTTGATAGTCAAACGATGGGTTATTCGTCAACACGCCGACCGGGTTGTCGTAGACGCGTAACCCGTTTTTGAGCGGCTCCACGACGATCGACTGCTGTTGGTCGGCAATCATCCAATGGAGCGGATGCAGCCGCAGTTCATTGCTGAAATCGATGTTGACTAAGTTGATCGTCTCAAGTCGTTGCTTCGCCTCGCCCACCGTGGCACACTGTCCGAGTATCCACGGGATGAACTCGAACGGAGTCACGTTATCTAAACCGCTCGCCTCCGGTTTAAAATCGGCGTTACCCGGAAAATTAAGCCCGGCCATACTGAGACCTGTTTCATTCGTCGCTTCATAATAAAGCGGATAGTCATCGACGACCGTCGCCATCCCGATCATCGCGTAATGATGAGGGACGTCGCCCACGCGCCTATATGTGAAGGGATAGTTCCTAGGCGTGATCGTCACTTGTTCGTGATAGGAGACGTTCAGGTCAAGATTGCGTCCGAAATAATGGTCTTTTGTCGAATATGTGATGGCTGTACACATAACAGGACTCCTTCCGTTCAAAAACAGACACCGACACTCTTTGGTCTATTCACGTTATCCGGGGACTTCAACCACAGATCCTGACGACCAAAGACCGGTCAAGCTGTCGCTTCACCGGTCTCGCTCGCTATGTTATACGTGACGTTCGACAGAAGGTTCCAGGTCTTGAAAAAACCAGAGACCAAAGCCCTTTAATCCGAAGACGAGCGCCAGTCCGTAATGCATGAGCGCGCGCAACGAATAGTCGATTGTCTCGACCCGAAACGAGATGAAGACCCCGATCATCAACGCGACAATCACGACGCGAAGCGTGAACGTACTTGCTTGTTCCCCGATGGCTTTCCCCGTCGCGTCACCCTGTGAATACGCCACGTCATGGCGCCAATAATAAAAAACTAACGCGAACGACATCAAAGTACTTTGAGGCACGTCCCCGAGCAGGAGTTCCACTACGACCATCCCGAGCATAACGCCCGTCCCTAGTTTCAGTACGTCTTGGTTCGAAAACTTCTCCCGAACACGTAGCATTACCGAACGCTTCTTCATAATACGATAAACCCGACCGTCAATAGTCCATACATGAAGCCAAGGACAATCACGCTGATGGCAATCGATTTATATTGCGGATACTTATGTAACACGACCGCTCCCGCGATGACGTGGATGAATGCGACGATAAACGTCAAAATGGCAAAGCCCATTTGGTTCTTCCTCTCTTCTAAAAAAATAAATAGAAATTCATGGGAATTCATCCGTTTCCCGGTACAATAAAGAATGCATTTATTATATCAATTTTTGGAAAGAAGGCACACCACACCATGAATTATTCACGTACCGATTTAACGACTGAGGAAATGCTCCTCGTCAACAGCGAAGTCGAGAAAAAGAAACGCAGTCTCGTCGTCGCTTATTTGCTCTGGTTCTTCCTCGGCGCTTTAGGCGCTCACCGCTTCTATTTCAAGAAAACAGGAACAGGCATTGCCATGCTCTTGATGGTCGTTTTGACGATTGGTTTTGGTGCCATCATCACAGGTATTTGGGCACTCGTCGACGCGTTCCTCATGCCTGGCTGGCAACAACGCGAAGTCGAGGCAATCGAAAGCGAAACGATCGCTTCGTTGAAAACTCGTAACGAGCAACAAGCAGCCTTTTAACGATCAGACGGCCACGCAATCGCGTGACCGTCTTTTTTCAGAAGTTATTCTCTTTCAAATAGAATGCGAAGTTACGATGCTTCCGCTCTTTCGTCGCGTAATGGATCCATAACCATGCGAGCGACTCGAGTTCACGGGCGAGCTTCAAGTGGTGGAGCGTATGCGCGTCGAAGCCGATCTTCGAGGCCAAGCCTTGAACGGCCCGGACCGCCTCCTGCTCGTCCCCGGCGATGAACATCATCGACATGTTCGGGTTCTCCAAGTTCTCGACGCCGGTCTGGTTGAACGCTTTGACGATGCGGACGTGCGGGGCTAAGTCCTGCAGATGTTCGGCCCCGGACTTCCCTTCCGGCCGCTCGATCGCGTCAAACTCTTTGGCGATCGGGTTCGTCACATCGATGACGATCTTGTCGTCCAAATCCCGGAGCGACTGAATCAAATCGATCGCCGCCGCGAACGGAGTCGTCAGTAACAGAACGTCACTGTTTGACGCCACTTCTTGGAGCGACATCGTCCCTTCCCGTTCGGTCCGAGTCCCGTATAACACGTCATAGCCGACGTCCTCGAACTTGCGGCCAAGCGTCCGCCCGACCTTGCCGGCGCCTAATATCCCGATCTTCATGTATAAAGTCCCCCTTATAATTCTTCATCCGTCCGCGTGATCGTTCCACCGAGCTCGCTTGCGAGCCCGTCGAGCACCGACGGGTCGAACTCTTCCCCAATCCCCATCACACCGGTCTGCCCGGGCTCGATGTTGCCGACGGTCCGTTTGAACGTCTCTTGAATGCTTTGGACGTGCTTCAAGTCTTTCGTCCCGCCGATCAGTCCACCGGTCAGCGTCCCGAACAGAATCCCGAACGGACCCCCGAGGATACCAACTGCCATCCCAATCAACGCGCCTTTCGTCGACTTCGTCACCGGTTTCAACTGCACCGCATCCTCAAATGAAAACGCCCCGTTGTCCTCACGCTTGATGACGACGAGTTGTTCAAACCCGATGAGCCCGTCGGCGTGATACTTTTTCAACTTGCTGAACGCCTGATACGAAATCGACTCTTCTGGAAACGTGAACGTGACGATATGGTACGGCTGTTTTTCCTTCTTACTCATGTTGGCTCCTCCTTTTACAAACACAGGGACACATCAGCTTTCTTTTAGTTCTTCCCCGGGTTCAGACGAAAAAAAACCTAGTCCGAAGACTAGGTGTTCAAGGACGTTTCTCATTCAATTCGTAATGCGAGTACGGGATACAGAGCGGCGTCCCGTACAACGGGTCTTTCGTGACGACGACTTTTAAGCCGAAGACGTCGTTCATGAACGTCTCATCGACGACGTCGTTCGGACTGCCCTGACGATACACGTTGCCGCCCGCGAGTGCGATGACGTGATCGGCGTAACGACAAGCGAGATGCAGGTCGTGGAGCACCATGATGATCGTCTTGCCTTCCAACCGGTTCAACCGGTACATCAAGTCGAGGATCTCGATTTGGTGCGACATGTCGAGGTACGTCGTCGGCTCATCGAGAAGGATCGTCTCCGACTCTTGGGCAAGCGCGAGGGCGATCCAGACGCGTTGCTTCTGCCCACCCGACAAGTTGCTGACGAGCGTGTCCCGGAGCGAGACCGTGTCCGTGAAGGCGAGCGCCCGCTCGACGGCGCGCTCATCGTCTTCCGAATAGCGCTTGAAGAACGTCTGGTACGGATAACGGCCGAAGCGGACGAGCTGTTCAACGGTCAGGCCGTCCGGAGCGACGTTCACTTGCGGCATGAACGCCATGAGCCGAGCCGCCTCCTTCGCCCGGTAAGCGTCGAGCGGCTTATCGCGGAACGAGACCGTACCTGCCAAAGTGGCGCGTTGCCTGGCGAGCGTCGATAAGAGGGTCGACTTCCCGCACCCGTTCGCGCCGATGAGCACGGTGATCTTTCCGTGTGGGATCGAGAACGTCAAATCGTCGAGCACCGTCTTCTGCTCATAGCCGATGGCGACTTGCTGTAAATCAAATGTATTCATCTCATGCTTCCTTTCATCATACGGCGAAGTAAATAGAAGAAGTACGGCGCACCGATGACGGCTGTCATCACACCGGTCCGGAGCTCATACGGATAAAAGATCGTCCGCCCGATTGCGTCCGCCAACACGACGATCGTTGCCCCGACGAGGAGCGTCGCCCAAACATAAGGCAGTTTCAATCCTTGACGGGCGATGTGCGGTGCCATCAGTCCGACGAAGCCGATGGCGCCGACGAAAGCGACACCGACGCCGGCGAGTAAACATGACAACAAGAGCGTCCCTCGCTGGATCCCGCGCACCGGCACCCCGATGCTCGTCGCGACCGCCTCACTGATGTGGAGCGGCCGGACGTGCCGTTCAATTAAGAAAGCGGCAAGTAAAAACAGGATCGCGAGCGGGACCATGATCGTAAGTTGCTTCCACGTCGCTGCATATACTGTTCCGGTCAACCATTGTTGGATGTCGTTCTTCCGGTAAACGTTCGAGGCGAGCATCATGAACTGGACGATGCCTTGCGAGAAGATACTGATCCCGATCCCGATGAGTGCGAGCCGGACCGGCGGGACACCGCGCTTCAATAAATAAAACAGAAACGCCCCGACCGCGAGCGCACCGGCAAATGAGGCGAACGGGATATAGGCGAGGGGGACGGACAACTGATTCGTCCGCTCGTCGGTGAAGACGGTGAAGAACGTCGCCGTCGCCACCCCGGCCCCGCCGACGATCCCGAAAATCTCAGGTGAGGCGAGTTCGTTCTTGATGGTCAACTGTAACAAATGCCCGCTGACGGCGAGACAGGCCCCGGCGGTAATCGCCATGAGCACGCGCGGCATCCGGAACTCGAAGACGATGAGCTCCGCGAACGCGTCACCCGTTCCAACGAAGAGTGCCCCAAGTGACCACGGCGTCAAAAATGTTTCTCCGATGGCGAGACCTAAATAAACGGCAATGATGAGACCGACAAGTAAAGCGACCGCCAAGACGATTTCACGCCTCCTGAGCGTGAACGAGAACGGGCCTTTTCGAAAACTGTATGATTTCATGACTTAAAGACTCCTTGTCTAGCACTGACGAGATAGATGAAGAAAGCTCCACCGATGACGGCGAGCACGACACCGACCGTGACTTCGCGGGGGAATAAAATGATACGTCCGAAAATATCGGCCGCGAGCAACAGCACACTTCCGAGCAGGGCGCTCCCGAGCAACCTCGCGAAAAACGCCGTACCGAACATGTACCTAGCGAGGTGCGGGGCGAGCAGTCCGACAAAAGCGATCGGACCGGCCAGCGCGACACCGAACGCCGACAAGATGACGGCGAGCGTCACGGCGACGAACTTCACAACACCGACGTTTTGACCGAGCGAACGGGCGACTTGATCACCGAGCGACAACGTCTCAAGTTCTTTACTGATGAAGATGACGAGCACGGTCGCGCCAATCATCCATGGCAAGAGCGTCGTCACGAGCGTCAGCGATCGTCCCGCGACCGACCCGGTCAGCCAAAATAGCACTTCGTCGAGCGCCCCTTCCTCATACGCGATAATCGATTGGGTGAACGAGCTGAACAGCGCCGCGAGCGATGCACCGGCGAGCGTCATGTACATGACGTTGCCACCGTTCGCGCTGAGGAGATAGACGATGACACCGGCGATGAAAGCGCCAATGAGTGCGGCCGTCGTGAACGAGGCGATGCTGCTGAACCCGAACAACGTCACGAGCACGATGGCGAGACTCGCCCCGGCGTTGACGGCCAAAATATCGGGTGACGCGAGCGGGTTGCGCGTCACGAGTTGAAACAAGAGTCCGGCCAAGCCGAGGACACTCCCGACGACGAGGGCGACGGCGGTCCGCGGAATCCGGTTGTCCTCTAAGGCGATCATCGCCTTTGAAGATACGTCACCGCCTAAGCCGAGCACGTCTTCGTGACCAACCGGGATGACGCCGACCCGTAAACTGATATAACTCAAGATTGGTAATGCAATGATCAAGGCAAATAGTTTGATCCACGGTTTCATCATTTCCTCACTTCTTTCCTCCCCTACCATAGCAAAATCTCGCTGTTAGAAAAAGGGGTTGACAGTGATAATCATTATCACTTATAGTCGGGAAGGAAAACTTACTATTCAAAGGAGACTTTATTTATATGAAAAAACTTGGATTAGCGTTACTTACGCTCTGTCTGACCGTCGTCCTCGCTGCTTGCGGCGGGTCGGAAGAAGCGAGCAACTCGAACGAATCAGAAGAAGCAGCGACACGCACGGTCGAGCACGCCATGGGCACGGCTGAAGTCCCAACAGAACCGAAACGCGTCGTCGTCTTGACGAACGAAGGGACCGAGGCGTTGATCGCCCTCGGTGTCAAACAAGTCGGTGCCGTCAAATCATGGAACGGTGACCCGTGGTACCCGCACATCGAGTCTGAGATGACAGATGTGACGGAAGTCGGGACAGAGAGCGAGGTCAACCTCGAGGCGATCGCGAAACTTGAGCCAGACCTCATCATCGGTACGAAACTTCGCCAAGAGAACATCTATGACAAACTGAACGCGATCGCACCGACGGTCATGTCAGAGACGCTCAAAGGCGACTGGCAAGAGAACTTCGCGCTTTACGCGAACGCCCTCAACCTCGAAGACAAAGGAAAAGACGTGTTAGCTGACTACGACCAACACGTCGAAGACACGAAAACTGAGCTCGGCGACGCCGTGAACAAAGAATTGTCGGTCGTCCGTTTCCTTCCTGGCGCGTCACGCATCTACTTCACGGACAGCTTCTCAGGCGTCATCTTAGGCGACGTCGGCGTCAAACGCCCGGCGTCACAAGACCGCACGGAATTCGCTGAAGAAGTCACGATGGAACGCATCCCGGAAATGGACGGCGACCATATCGTCTACTTCACATATGGCGGTGCGGACGGATCGAAAACGGCCGAAGAATGGCAGTCAAACCAGCTTTGGAAAGACTTGAAAGCCGTCAAGGCCGGTGAAGTGACCGAAGTGAGCGACGATACGTGGAACACGTCAGGCGGCGTCTTGTCAGCCAACGAAGTGCTCGACGAACTCGTCACCATCTTGAAATAAGCACAAGCGCGCCAAATCGGCGCGCTTTTTTTAACATAATTAAGCGAGAATTCTCCCACCTCTAAGCGTCTGGGGCGAGGCCCAACGTAGGTGGGAGAATTCTCGCCCGTACATAAACCTCTTGGCCACCCCTGTGACAGATATGACGAACAGAAGTTCGTGATTCCGTCAGATTTCCCTTCCCCCGCCGC
>NZ_JACSMB010000010.1:0-107009 GCF_018618455.1 Exiguobacterium sp. s142
TGACCCCGGAACAATATCGGGGCCATCTGATCGCCGCATAGAACACGTGGGCTTTTTATTAAACTGTCCATTTTACGGGGCTCAGTTCACCCCTGGCGATCAGGGGATTTTTTCATACATAAGATTGGAAGTGATAACCATGAAATCGAAACGAAAACCGAAGTGGGTATATCGTCTGAGACGAGCACTGCTGCTCGTCCCGGCCATCGCGTTCACCGCTTACGTGTGGCCGAATGACCCGCCGAAACAGAAAGACAAAACCGAGCAGATGTCTCAGCACGAAGCAACTTATACGATTGAAGCGAGCAAACCGATACATGAAGATGACGCGGTCCGCTATGAATACGATGTCGTCGTCCACGGACGTCCTGACGTCGAGACGCTCCAGTCCATCAGCCATGACGTCATGCGTGAGGTGACCGAACGAGACACGTTCCAAGCCGCATTGATCCGTTTTTATGATCACGAGGCGTATATTGGCACGGACTCTCCCCTCGGTCAGGCCGTCTACGCGCCAGGAGGCGACTGGTCGCTCGCCGAGACGGTCGAGGCCGGCGACTACGACGACATGGTGTTCGGTTGGCAACTTCGCGAGAAGGAATGGACCGGCCAACTATCTGAAGGCGAGGTACGTGTCTGGGAAGAGTGGAACAAGATTTACGAGGCGAAACAATCCAACGACCCTGATTTGAAAGCAAAAGTGACCCGGACCATCTCGACGAAATACGATCTCGAGCCTGAAAAAGTGCAGCATATCGTCTTGAAGCAGAGCGTTTGGGCAGCGTTGTGACACCTTTCGTTCACTGAACAAGCAGGACTTCCCTCCCCCAACGGCTAACTGTATGGGGCAGGGATTTTTTGCTGAATCGTGCTCCAGAAAGGACGACACTTTATGAGACGCTCCGTTATCGTCTTGGTTTTATTGCTCCTGATCAACATTAGTATTTCACCCGAAAACGTCGAAGCTGCGACACCAGCCCCATATCAAGTAAGCGTCTCCGCCGGCACCATACTTTATCAATTTTCAGGCAAGACACTCATCCCGAAGACGACGCTAAAAAGCACGAAAATATTTCGAGCCGTCACGACATCGGGTGTCTACTATCGCCTCGTTGACGGAAGAACGACCTGGTACGTAAGGAAGCAAGATGGACGACTGATTTCGACGAACCTATCGTTAACCGCGATTGCGGACTCGGCAAACACACGGCTTATTCACGAATACATGAGGACGCTGACGCGCGGAAACATCCCCTACTATTACGACGAGCTTAAAGACTCGACTGCCATCGCCCGAGCCGACGCCGCCATAAAGGGGAATTGGTATATCCCATCACCACCCTATCAGTTGCGCGTCCCAAATATTGATACATATCGATTCGACAAGTACGTCCCAAACGTCGATTCAAACTCATTCAAGTTTCAAATTCACTATTTCACGACACTTAACCAACTGACGCAAGCTTACTCCGCCACCGGACAAGATGAGTATCTCCGTTACGGGAAGCGAATCATCTCGAGCTGGACGAAGCAATATCCGATTTCAGCCTATATGCGCCACCCATGGCCTTACCATGACCACGGTACCGCGATCCGTACGTTCCATTTGCTCAATTTTTGGAACGTATTCAGGACATCGCGCGTCAATACTGACCCGGTGTTCTCACAACTGTTTGCGAAAACACTTTATGAACACGCGACGCTCTTGGCGAAGACGAGCTTTTATAAACCGAATAACAACCACGGTATCTTTCAAGACATGGCGCTCTCGGCCGTTGCCGAGACGCATCGATCCTTTGACCGCTCTGCGGCTTGGCGAGGGCTCGCCACGACCCGCCTGACGAGACAACTGAACCATAGTTTAAGTGCGGACGGCGTCCATCTCGAACACTCACCCTACTATCAAATCTATCTATATGACACACTCGCCCGCTTCAATGATTGGGCGTCGGCGAACCGCTTTGCGCTGTCGAGTCGAATGCGTGACGTGAAAGACATGCCGGTGGCGCTCACGTATATGCTCAAACCGAACGGCACGTTGCCGATGTTCGGCGACACACCGTCCATCACCCACCGGACGAACGCCATCCCTTACATTGAACGGTATCCCCACCTCCTCCATGCGATGACGGGAGGCAAGGCCGGAGTGCAGCCTACGGTCAAGGCGGGCCGACTGTCCAACCAATACGCATTCTTCAGGCAACATTGGGGAGGACGCTCCGGACCGTTCCAAGACGCCGTCCAAGTGACGATGACGGCTGGTTACCATAGCAACATCCATAAACATGCTGACGACCTGTCCATCGACTTATACGGTTACGGCCGCGATTTCCTAGTCGAGAGCGGACGTTATGCGTACACGAAGCGTCCTGAACGGAACGTCGTGCTCCAAGCCGCTGCTCACAATACGGTTCACGTTGCCGGGCAAAGCTTCCGATTGATCCCGAGCAACTTGCGACGAAGCCAGATCACGTCGGTCGGGACCTCCTCGATTCAGTGGACGGCTTCCGGGACGAGCCAATTGATCGGGAACGGCATGTCGCACACTCGGCGTCTCGCCTATGACCGTGACGGGACGGTGCTCGTCTATGACCGGGTCACGAGTCCGGTGACCGAATCGTTCGTCCAGCGGTTCCATCTCGGTGTCGGATTGCACCGGGTGGCGAGTGGCAGTCGATACGCTTACTTCAAAGACGCGGCTGGCCGCTCGCTCCATCTCCTGCAACTTGAGGTCGGCTCGATTCCAAAACTCGCCGTCGGGTCGAGCCACGTCTCGTACCGCGATTACGATTGGCAACAACGGAATCAAGTCGCGACAACGAAGCGCGGGAAAGGTGTGACGTACTTGACACTCCTTCACATCGGGGAAAAACCGACGAAAATCAGTTCCTACAAGATGGAGACGACCTCCCGCCACTATATCGTCCGATACACCTTATCAGATGGAACGACGAAGACGTTGTCGATGCTGCGCTAACCGACCCCCATTTTAAAATGGGGGTTTCTTCTCGTAGCGTTAGGGAAAAACCGTAAAGTAGGTCAATCACGGCTTACGTCGGGAGAGCATATACTTATGGGGAGGCAACATGATGGGGAATAAAAAAGAAGAACAGTTGAAACAACATACGATCGACAATGAACAAACAGCAGGACTGACGACGAACCAAGGACTGAAGATGGCGGAGGATGAGTTCTCGCTCAAAGCGGGGCTTCGGGGACCGACGCTCATCGAAGATTTCCACTTCCGTGAAAAAATGACGCACTTTGACCATGAACGGATTCCTGAACGAATCGTTCACGCCCGCGGCGTCGGTGCCCACGGAGAATTTCAAGTATACGAGTCACTTGCCGACTATACGAAAGCGGATTTCCTGAACGATTCTGCGAAAGTGACGCCTGTCTTCGTCCGCTTCTCGACGGTTCAAGGTTCGCGTGGGTCCGGGGACACGGTCCGTGACGTCCGTGGATTTGCGACGAAGTTTTATACGGACGAAGGCAACTATGACCTCGTCGGAAACAATATGCCGGTCTTCTTCATCCAAGACGCCATCAAATTCCCGGACCTCGTCCACGCGGTGAAACCTGAACCGCACACGGAAGTGCCGCAAGGCGGGAGTGCCCACGACACGTTCTGGGATTTCGTCGGCCAAAACCATGAGGCGGCTCACCACGTGATGTGGGCGATGAGCGACCGCGGCATCCCGCGCAGCCTGCGCATGATGGAAGGGTTCGGCGTTCACACGTTCCGACTCGTCAACAAGGAAGGGAAAGCCCATTTCGTCAAGTTCCATTGGAAACCGAAGCTCGGTGTCCACTCGCAAGTGTGGGACGAGGCGCAAAAGGCCGTCGGGAAAAACGCCGACTTCCACCGCGTCGACTTGTATGAGGCGATCGATAAAGGCGACTACCCGGAATGGGAACTCGGACTGCAGATGATCCCAGTCGAAGACGAGTTCAAGTTCGACTTCGATATCCTCGATCCGACCAAACTGTGGCCGGAAGAAGAGATCCCGGTCAAACTTGTCGGGAAGATGACGCTCAACCGGAACGTCGATAACTTCTTCGCCGAGACCGAACAGGTCGCATTCCATCCAGGGCACATCGTTCCCGGCATCGACTTCTCGAACGACCCGCTCCTGCAAGGGCGCTTGTTCTCATACACAGATACACAGCTGTCACGTCTCGGCGGACCGAACTTCCATCAGATCCCGATCAACAAACCGGTCTGTCCGTTCCATAACAATCAACGCGACGGCATGCATCAAATGTCGGTCCATAAAGGCCAGACGAGCTACCATAAAAACGCGCTCAACAACAATCAGCCGGCACCTGTGCCGGTCGACCAAGGTGGATTTGAGCATTACCAAGAGAAAGTCGATGGTCACAAAGTCCGTGGCCGCAGCGACAGCTTCCTCGACTTCTACTCACAAGCCAAAATGTTCTACAACAGCATGACCCCGGTCGAACAGAAGCACATTCAAGACGCCTACAGCTTCGAGCTCGGCAAATGCGAGTCGGACATGGTGAAAGAAAATGCCGTCGACTTGTTGAACCGCATCGACCGTCACCTCGCCTCGGTCGTCGCCGACAACTTAGGCGTCGCACTGCCTGCCGAGAACAACGAAGTCGTCTCGGACAAAACATCGCCTGCCCTCAGCATGGCGGACACGATCTCGAAACCGGATACGAAGAGCGTCGCCGTCCTTCTCGCCGGTGATGTCGATGCCGCGCAAGTGAAGGCGTGGGTCCAAGCGCTCGCCGACAAAAAAGTGAACTATAGCCTCGTCGGGAAGAAATCGTACACGCTCGGTGACCTCAAAGTGAAAGAGACGTACGATACGGTCGACTCGAGCCTGTTCGACGCCGCTTTCCTCGTCAGCGCCGCGACTTCGGTCGAAGACGACGTCCTCGAGTTTATCGAGAACACGTATAAACACTTCAAGCCGCTCGCTTTGCACTTACACGATGATTCAGTGCTCGATCAGTGCCGCGTCAAGACGGACCAACCTGGCGTCTACACGTTCAAACAGCACAGTCTCGACGGATTCGACACGTTTATCGACGGGATTGCCAAAGCTCGGTTCTGGGACCGCGCTTGACGATTCACGAGCGGAAGGACTCAACTCGGTATTTTCGAGTCGAGTCCTTTTTTGTCCACCCTTCTTTTCCACGCCTGCAGACGTTATACTAGGTGGGGTATAAGTTGATGGAGGAGGAATCGTGTCATGCGAAATAAGATTGATTCATATGTGACCGACACCGAGCAACAACGCCGTCTGTATAAACGGACGTTGTTCGTCGTCGTGCTGTCTCAAATTTTCGGGGGTGCCGGCCTCGCCGCAGGCATAACCGTCGGGGCGCTCCTCGCCCGCGACCTGCTCGGGACCGATGCGTATGCGGGTGTCCCGACGGCGCTGTTCACGCTCGGCTCTGCCGGCGCCGCGTTTCTGATCGGGATGATATCGCAACGGGTCGGACGCCGGTTCGGACTCGCGACCGGGTTCTTGACGGGATCCCTCGGTGCGTTCGGTGTCATCTTTGCCGCCGCGTTCGAGAGCGTACCGCTCTTGTTCGTGTCGCTCCTTATTTACGGGGCCGGGACGGCGAGTAACCTCCAGGCCCGTTACGCCGGAACGGATTTGGCGAATGCGACCGAACGGGCGACCGCGGTCAGTATCGCCATGGTATCGACGACGTTCGGTGCCGTCGCCGGACCGAACTTGGTCGAACCGATGGGGCGGGTTGCTGACGCCATCGGCATCCCGACGCTTTCTGGTCCGTTTTTACTCGCGGGAGCCGCCTACTTCGTGGCCGGTCTCATCTTGATTGTGTTTTTGAACCCTGACCCGCTCCTCGTAGCCCGAGCCATCGAATCGAAACGGAAGCAATCGGCAGACGCGACGCAACATCAACCCGAAGAAGTCCACTCTCGCCTTGGCGTGTACGTCGGTGCTTTCGTCATGGTGCTCAGCCAAATCGTCATGGTCGCCATCATGACGATGACACCTGTCCACATGCGGCAGCACGGCCATGAACTGAGCGCGGTCGGTCTCGTCATCGGCTTCCATATCGGCGCGATGTATTTACCCTCGCTCGTGACCGGCGTGCTCGTCGACAAAGTCGGCCGTGAAATCATGGCCATCGCTTCCGGGGTGACGTTATTCTTCGCAGGCGTCGTCGCGGCGTTCGCACCGGCCGACTCGCTGTTCTTGTTGATCGTCGGTCTCGTCTTGCTCGGTGTCGGTTGGAACTTTGGGCTCATCAGTGGGACGGCCATCTTGGTCGATGCGACGACACCCGAGACGAGAGCGAAGACGCAAGGATCGGTCGACGTCTGGATCGCCTTGTCCGGCGCCTCGGGCGGCATGCTGTCCGGTATCATCGCCTCCCAGTCGAGCTATTTGACGCTATCACTGCTCGGTGGGATCGTTTCACTCGTTCTCGTACCGATCGTCCTCTGGTACCGCCGCCACTTGATCTAATGAAAAACCGATCCGCTCACGCGAATCGGTTTTTCGTGCACAATGCGTCGTCTCTGACAAGCTCTCATCAATTTGCTATACTCCTTTAGTTATGTTTACTAACTATTTAGGTTCAAACAAATAAGGAGGCATCATCGCCGATGCAATTGACCGCACAAAAATTATGGACGAAAGACTTCCTCATCATCTCGCTCGTCAACTTCTTCTTGACGCTCATCTTTTTCTTGCTCATGGTAACGATCGGTGTCCACGCCGTTGCGACGTACGGCGCGACGACAAGTGAGGCCGGTCTCGTGACCGGGATCTTCATCATCGGTACGCTCGTCGGCCGGCTGTTCATCGGACGCTTGATCGATTCAATCGGACGGCGCAAGACGCTGTTGATCGGGCTGACCTTCTTCACGGCCACGATCCTGCTCTATTTCGTCGACCTCGGCGTCGGCTTCCTACTGTTCACCCGCTTCGTGCACGGTCTCGGCATGGGTTTATCGAGCACAGCGACCGGCACGATCGTCGCACAGATCATTCCCGGAGCGAGGAAAGGTGAAGGTATCGGGTACTACAGCATGAGCTCGACGCTCGCCACCGCCATCGGCCCGTTCGTCGGCTTGCTGATGAGCCAATATACGAGTTTCTCGACCATCTTTATCGCTTGTCTCGTCGTCGGCGTCGTCAGTTTAGTGAGCGCCTTGTTCGTCACCGTTCCCGAGGCCGACAATCCGGAAATCGTTCGCGGATTGTCACTTAAGGCGTTCGTCGAGCCGAAGGCGTTACCGATCGCGCTCATCATCGTGATCGCCGCGCTCAGTTTTTCGAGCGTCTTGTCTTACATCAACTTTTACGCGACTGAACTCGACCTCGTCGAAGCGGCGAGCGTCTTCTTCCTCGTCTATTCGATTTCCGTCCTGTTGTCGCGCCCGATCACGGGACGGCTCATGGACGCGCGTGGCGCCAACGTCGTCATGTATCCGGCCATCTTCATCTTCGCGGTCGGGCTGCTCGTCCTTAGCCAAGCGACGAGCGCTTTGGGCCTTTTACTCGCCGGCGCGTTGATCGGGCTCGGCTTCGGCAATATTCAGTCCGGTACACAGGCCATCGCCGTCAAGGCGGCCTCACCTGGACGGATGGGGATGGCGACGTCGACGTTCTTCATCGCCCTCGACGCCGGGCTCGGCTTCGGTCCCTACTTCATCGGGCTACTCATCCCGCTGACCGGTTTCTCTACCATCTATCTGTTGCTCGCCGGGGTCGTCGCCTTCACGATTTTCTTGTATTACGTGATGAACGGCCGTCAAGAACGGGACCGTCTCAAACAAGCTGCCTGACAGGACTTTCACAGTCCTGTCTTTTTTGGAATGTTCACACATCTTTTTATGAATGTTGTAATATAAGAATGACGTGTCAAAAATTCGACTGAAATGAGGGACATTATGCGCGCCGACCAGACGATCCAACACCATTCTTCCATCCTGCTCCAGACGTTCGACAAAATCTCGGATTTTGTGTTCTTCATGGAAGTGGACGGTTCGACCTATCGCTATGTATTTGTGAACGAGCCGGGGAAGCAGGCCATCGGTTGGACAGACGCTGACGTCGGAAAGTGTGTCGGCGACATGGTTCTGGCCGAGACGGCCGCACTCATCACCCACCATTATGACGAGGCGATTCGCGCACGAAAGAGCATCGTCTATGAAGACTGCCGCCTCGCTGATTCGTTCTACTCAGAAACACTCGAGTACCAAGATGTGATCTTGTTGCCGCTTCATTATTTCGAGTCGGAAGTGACGCCGGTATTTGACGAATCCGGTGCCTGCACCCACGTCATCTCGGTCGTTCGGGAAGTGACGGAGCGGAAACGGCGTGAGCTCGAGCTATCGATTTTACGTGACCAGCATGAGTCGTTGCGCCGCTACTCGCCCCACGGCATTTTCGTGCTCGACCCCGAACTTCGGGTCAAGTCGATCAATCCTGCCGTCACAAACATCACCGGCTATTGCGAGGCCAACTTCATCAACCGTTCGTTCCTCGACTGGCTGCCGGACTCGGAACAACCGCTCGTCCGCGAGGGACTCCAGTTCGCCTTATCCGGAAAGCCCCACAAGTACGGGGTCACGGCGCATGATAAGACGGGTGAAGCGCTCGACCTCGCCGTCTTGAACATCCCGATCGAGATCGGCGGCAACATCACCGGCCTGTTCGCCATCATCATCGATCATACGCCGGAGAAGACCGCCGAACGAGCTTTACAAGAGAGCGAGCGACGCTATCGCCAGCTCATCGAGACGATTCCAGAAGGGATCATCGTCCATAAAGACGGCCTAATTTTATATGCGAACGCCGTGGCGTTAGAGACGATCGGGGAGACGTATATCGAGAGCGAATCCATCTTTACATATATCGCTGCCGAATACCATGAGGTGACGAGGAAACGCCTTTCTGCCTTGCAGCTCGGTGATCCTGTCCAAGACACGGAAATCGTCCTTGTCACGCCGTCCGGTCAGCACTTACACGTAGATATCGGCAGTCTATTGATTGATTATGAAGGGGCGACCGCCGTGATGACCGTCCTGCGTGATGTGACCGAGAAACGAGAGATGGAACGGGCGTTACGCCAAAGTGAGACGCAGTACCGACTGATCACGGAAAACATGAGCGACCTCGTCTGCATCCTCGAGCGCGACGGCCGTGTCCGCTACGCCTCGCCGTCCCACCAGAGCGTCCTCGGCTATGCGCCTGCGGTTTACGAAGGCAAGAATACGCTCGACTTCATCCACCCGGAAGACGTCACGCCGACGAGACAACAGCTCAAAGCGATGACGGCCGGCAGTGAGCCGCTCACGCTCGAGTTTCGTCACCTCCACCACGATGGCAGATGGATTTGGCTCGAGACGAAGATTCAGGCTATCTATGAAGAAGCGACGTTGCTGCACTATTTAACGGTCACCCGTGAGATCATGCAACGTAAAGTACTCGAGAAACAACTGAAACACTTAGCTTACCACGATACGCTGACCGAGCTCCCGAACCGCCGTTACTTCTTGGCTTACTTAGAAGAGGCACTCTCGAGGGTCGAAGAGGACGGCGAGGAGCTGGCCATCCTCTCGCTCGATATCGATCATTTCAAACAGATCAACGACACGTTCGGACATGACGTCGGTGACGAGCTGCTGCGACAGTTCTCACTCCGTCTCACCCAGGCGCTGCGCAAGCAAGACGTGATCGCCCGCTTCGGCGGCGACGAGTTCTCTGTATTGATCCGCTATACCGATTTGTCAGCACCTGACCGGGTCGCAGACAAGCTGATTGCTTCGCTCCAGCACCCGTGGCAGATCGAAGGGCATACGTTCGTCACGACATCGAGTATCGGTGTCGCTCGTTACCAATCAGGCATGACAAAGAAACGATTGCTCAAGCAAGCCGATCTCGCACTTTATGAAGCCAAGTCGAACGGCCGCAACCGATATGTGATGTTTCAAGACCGCTGACTAGCGGTCTTTTTTCACGTGAAACATTAACGTAGTTAGCCTAAACACGAACATTAAGAATATAAATAACGTTATTGTATTGAAAATATACATTTTTTCGATACATCCCTTTGACTTTCATCAAAAAATGCGTTACATTACCGAATGGGCGAAGTATTTCTAGACAACTCAATTAAAATGTTCGTAAATAGGGGTGCAAACGATGGATAAAGTGTTTGATTATGAAGATATTCAATTGATTCCGGCAAAATGTGTCGTCGATAGTCGTTCGGAATGTGACGCGAGCGTCACACTCGGCGGCCTCACGTTCCGCCTTCCGGTCGTTCCGGCGAATATGCAGACGATCATCGATGAGAACGTGGCGCTCTCGCTCGCTGAGAACGGCTATTTCTACATCATGCATCGGTTCAATCCGGAAACGCGGCTACGGTTCATCGAAGACATGCACGGACGTGGCCTGTACGCGTCAATCAGTGTCGGCGTGAAAGAAGACGAGTATCGGTTCGTCGAACAGCTCGCCGAAGCGGGACATACACCAGAATTCATCACAATCGATATCGCACACGGCCATTCGAACGCGGTCATCCGGATGATCCAACACATCAAACAGCATCTTCCGAGCTCGTTCGTCATCGCCGGGAACGTCGGGACACCGGAAGCGGTCCGTGAGCTCGAGCATGCCGGGGCGGACGCGACGAAAGTCGGCATCGGACCGGGCAAAGTGTGCATCACGAAAATCAAGACCGGCTTCGGGACAGGCGGTTGGCAACTCGCCGCGCTCCGCTGGTGTGCCAAGGCGGCGACGAAACCGATCATAGCGGATGGGGGCATCCGCACGCACGGCGACATCGCCAAATCGGTCCGCTTCGGGGCGTCGATGGTCATGATCGGCTCACTGTTCGCCGGTCACGACGAGTCTCCGGGGGAGACGTTCGAGCAGGACGGGAAACTGCTCAAAGAATACTTCGGGTCGGCTTCTGAATTCCAAAAAGGGGAACGGAAAAACGTCGAAGGCAAGAAAGTGTTCGTCGAGCACAAAGGGGCGCTTCAAGACACGTTGACCGAGATGGAGCAAGACCTCCAGTCGGCCATCTCATACTCGGGTGGGAACAATCTCGACGCGTTACGTACCGTCGATTACGTCATGGTGAAAAACTCAATCTTCAACGGGGATAAAGTGTACTGAAAAAGGCGACTCGCGCGAGTCGCCTTTTTCATGCATCGATCAAACGTTTCGTCATCATGTAGTAGTCAGAGCCCGGGGGATAGTCGCGGAGGACGCCGGCCACCTCGTAGCCGAAACGTTCATAAAACGCTTTCGCCTGAAACGAAAATGTCGTCAGCTTTACTTGCGTGGCTCCGAGTGCGCGGGCATGACGCTCACCTTCCTCAAGGAGTCGTGTCCCAATCCGCTCACCGGCATGGTTGGAATCAACCCATAACCGGTCAAGGTCGAACCAGCCCCAGTAGACGCTACCGAACAGTCCGGCTATCACTTGACCGTCACGCTCCACTTTCAACTGAACGACTGGGACGTCGGCATTGCGGATTGCTCGGTGATGCGCTGAATGAACATCGTTGAACGCACGCAACCGACTCGTCAAAAACTGTTGGAACGCCTCGTCGTCTTCACGGATGTGGATGATGTCCATCACGCTTTACCACCTGACCCGTTCACAAAAAACGTGATCAGTTCTTGCTCTTCTTCGTCAACCAGACGACCGGTCAAGCGTTCGTATTGAGCCGTTATCAACTTTTTATTTCCCGGGAAATCGAGACTGATTTGCGCTAGAATCCGTAACGTATCACGGTCTTTCTCATACTCTGCCCGCGTCGCCACTTGACCGTGCGACCAGACGTACGCCTCGGCTTCGAACGTGTCAAGGACGCTCAACAACCGTAGCGTCTCCCCGGCCGTCATCCGCCAAGACGGGGCATACAAGTTCGCATATAAGGCGTCCCCTAAAAACAGCACTTTCTCTTCCGGGATATAGGCGACGACCGCGTCGGCCGTATGATCGCCCCCGACGTGTTTCAACAAGACGTGGACGCCACCGAGGTCGAGCGTCAATGTGTCGTCGAACGTCACGGTCGGTAGGACGACTTGCATCGAGCGGCTGTCCCCGAACTCGAGCCGGATCGCCTCCGCACAAAAAGCGATCTCGATGCCGCTCTCGACGCGTTCATCGAGCGACTCGTCGTCCCAGTTGTATGGCATGAGACGCTCCATCCGCGCTTTCGTCGCCCCGCTTGCGACCGAGACGGTGTCTGGTAACGCCGACAGACCGAAGATGTGGTCCCAGTGCCAGTGTGTCAACGCGACGAGCGACGGACGGCTGATCCCCCGCTCGGCCAAGGCGTCTAAAAATAAGTTCGCGTGGGCCTCGGAATTGCCCGCATCGATCATGAGCGTATGGGTGTCCCCGACGACCGCGCCGATGATCGGCCGGTCCGTCTCACTAACGGGCGTCATATACCAAAAGCGTTCTGAGTAGCGTTTTAACGTCTGCATGAGCCCCCTCCTTTCTTTCACTTGTTTTCTTGATACGAATCATAAATATAGTAGCCGTCCCCGCCACTGTTTTTAGCGATATACATCGCCGCATCCGAGTGATGGATGAGCGTGTCGAGGGAAGACAAACTAGCGTCAGAATATGCGACACCAATACTGGCCGAGAGATGTAGCGCCAATCCGCCCCCGACCGTTATTTCCCGGGAAATCACGGTCGATAGTTGGTCAAAAACGGCTTCTTCAAGCGATTCCGAACCTGTCTCGATGACAATCAAAAACTCATCCCCGGCAAACCGGTACGCTTTCCCTGCATGCATGTGACTGAACGATCCGATCCGTTTCGCCACTTCGACGAGCACTTCATCGCCGACGAGATGACCGTGCGTATCGTTGATTCGCTTGAAATCATCCAAATCGATGAACAGGAGCGCCACCGGCCGTTTCCGATTCATCGTCTGTCTCAAGTCCGTCATGAGCGAGTGACGGTTCGGCAATTTAGTCAGCCCGTCTTTTGTGATGAGCTCGATCACTTCCTGATGTTTACGTTCTCGGCGAATCTCGTTCTCCATCCAACGGGTCACGAGTAAGATCGTGTCCGTCATCTCGTGGATTGCCACCGCATCGGCGACATCGTTTAAACTGCCCTGCTCCGCTAGGAAGACGACCCATCCGAACGTCTTGCCTTCGTTTGATAACGGCAAGCTGATCATCGATGCGAATTCGACCCCTTCGAGGACGAGCTCCGAACGTTTCAATTTTTGATGCCCGACCGTCGCCAGCGCATGAACGTGCTGCAGTCGCTCGTCCGTCCAATCGATCCAGGCATCCCCATCGGCGGACAGGACGCGCTGGCGTGATTCTGTCGAGAAGATGACGGCATGCGAATAACCGATCCACTCCCTGAGCACTTCTTGGATTCGCTTCAGCTTGTCAGCAAACGGGGCTTGGATGGCCGTCACCTCGTACAGCGACTCGAGTGTCTGTTGACGCCGCTCTTGGGCACGTGCCTGTTCGGTCAATTCAATTTCGGCCATCACCCAACGCGCAAAATCTTCAAGCGTCTGCACCGCCTCATGCTCGAACGAGCGGGGCACTCCGTCGGTGACGCAGAGCGTTCCGATGACGTGTCCGCTTCTCGTCATAAGCGGCACACCCGCATAAAAGCCGATCCCTTCGAGCAACGGATTCTCACTCAACGCCTCCGCGGTTTTGACGTCTTCGATCACGAGGGATCCCTGACCGGTCACGACGCGGTCACATAGCGTCCACTTCCGATCGATGTGGGGTGGACTTTCGAAATTAGTACCTTGGCACGATTTGATCCACTGCCGGTCCGTTGTCAGGATCGAGATGAGCGCGATCGGCATCTCGAGCGTCTTCGCGACGAGTCGGCTGATGCGATCGTACCGTTCTTCCCGCGGGGTATCTAAAATTTCGAGCCGAAGGATTGTTTTCAATCGTTCGGCCTCTGTCTCATCGAACCGTGCCGCTAACTTGGACCGGTCCGAGCCGTCTAACCGCAGCGCCTCGTATTGACAGACGATTGTCTCAAGTGCCGGCTCGAGGTTAGAGAGCGAGAGCGGCCGGCTGAAGAAATAGCCTTGCACGTCGTCGCATCCGAGCCGCTGGATTGCACGGTACTGTGCTTCCGTCTCGACACCTTCCGCCGTGACTGCTAAGTTCAGTTTTTTAGCGAGTGCGACAATCAGTTTGACGATCTCATATTCTTTTAATCCGTTGTCTTTATCGAGCTGACTAATGAACGACCGGTCGATCTTGATGCCGTCGATGTCGAACATCTTCAAATAGTTGAGTGACGAATAGCTGACGCCGAAGTCATCAATCAAGATGCGGAATCCCGCCGCCTTCAAGTAGTCGACTGTCTGGATCCCGATGAGCGGTTCCTGCATGAGCGTATGTTCCGTGATCTCGAACTCGAACTGATCAGCTGAGAGGCCATACGTTTTAAGAAGCGGGATCAGGTTGCTTTGGACGTAGTCTTGACGGAACAAGACCGGGGACAAGTTGACCGCGACACGGCGGCCGTTGAACAGCCCGGGTCGTTCGCTCAAGTCGCGGCAGACGCGTTCGAACACGAACTCAGTGATGTCCTCGATCAACAGTGACTGCTCCGCAATTTTGATGAATGTTTCAGGCGAAATGTTTCCGATCACGGTGTTCTTCCAGCGGACGAGCGCCTCGAAATGGACGGCGCCATTCCGACAGTCTACTTTCGGCTGATAGACGACGCCGAGTTCGCCTGCCTTCAATCCTTTATGAAGTTCCATCTCAATCGTCATCTCGTCGATGTAATGCTGCATATAATCGTCTTTCTCATACACTTTAATCATCTGTTTACCGGCTTGCCTTGCTTCTAGCAATGCCGTCGACGCGTTCATGATCACTTGGTCGGCGTCTTCACTGCCAGAACTGATACCGAGACAGCCGGACAGGGTGAACTCGGTCTCGGCAACATGGTACGTGTAATCCGCGATTGTCGCCAGTAAACGTTCCCCGTGCATGTATGCTGTCTCGATCGAGGTATGCGGCAGTACAGCGATGAAATCTTCCCCGTCGACGCGGCCGATAATCGAGCCCTTGGGCAGCAAGTCAGATAAGTGACGGGTCATCTCTTTGATTAAACGTTGCGATCGCTCCACCCCTTGGAGCGACAGGATGATCTTAAAACGGTTGATATGGAAGCGCATGACGCTCGTCGCTTCCTCACGCTCTCGTGTGGCGAACAGTTTTTCAAGCTCGAGCTTCACTTTCATCAAGTTCGGCATGCCCGTCAAATAATCGATGTTCTCGATGCTGCTGAGTAGCTTCATCTCCGCATCTTCCGACAAATCGGTCGTCAAACCGAGAACGTAGCGCACTTCTCCAGTGGCGTCCTCGAGCGGCATGAGCATGGATGAGGCGAAGCGTGCGGTGTTAGTTTCTATATTCATCTTTGACATGAAATAGACCGGCTCACGAGACGAAACGACCACATCATAGTGCAAAATCAACTCGTTCGCGACGTCCGGCGCATACATCTCGTGCAAATAGCGACCGCTCACATCGTCCGGAAGCGACGACGCGCGCTTCCCTTGCTCACTGACACGGACGTAACGATACCCTTTCGGCGTCACTTCCATCAAAAAGACCATTCGATACAAGCGAACGAATACATCAAACAAATAATGTGGATCGGCCTTCATCTGTTGCATACTTTACCTCCATACAATCTCCATTTCTTTTAGTTTAGAACTTTTACGCTGACTTGTTCATAAAACCGTTCAAAAAAAGGAAAAGTATTTTTGGAAATAGCTAAAAAAATCGGGTATAGGTAAATGAGTTTAGATGAAAAGTGAGGTGAACCGTCATGCTCAGTCGGAACGTCTATCCACAGACGCGACCAGGGAAATGGTCCGTTGTCCTGTTGCTCGCCGTCTTTCTGCTCTTAGTCGTCTCTGCTCTCATCGTCCAGTCGGGTCAACCGTTCAACTTCGACACCTTGTTCGATAACACATGGGGTGTCGTCTTCTCGATGTCAGCCATCGCCGCTGCCCTCGGTGCGTTCGTCGTCGGTCTATACACCATCCTCCGCAACCACGAACGCTCGGTCGCCGTCTTCTTTACTGTCTCTCTCGGCGGACTCGTCGCCTTGTTCGTGCTTATGCAACTGTTCCGCTAATCTAAAACGCTCCTTCCCGATATGAGAAGGAGCGTTTCGTTAGAGGAGTTCTTTCGCGAGCAGACGGTAGACGTTCAACCGCTGTGCTTGTGTATGTTGGATACTGCAAATCATCGCCTCGTCAAAGCCATACTGCACGGACTCGTCCTGCAATTGCGCCGCAATCTGTTTTGGCGTCCCGACGAGATGGATGGCCCGGTTGTTGGCGATGTGAATCTTGTCGACTTCGGTGAGCGGGTAATCGTTGGCCGCTTCCGGGCTGAGCAATTGACGCAGCTGCCCTCTCATCAGGAATAGGCGTGACAAGTCGGACGGACGCGCCAAATATTCCGCCTCTTCCTCCGTTTCGGCCGTCGTCACGAGATACGTGACATTGATTTCAGGCTTCTCCATGAACGCTGACGGTGTGAAGTGATGCCGGTACGTGTCGAGCGTGTCTTTGCTCAGTTCCCCGTTAAAAAATTGGGCGAACGAGTAGCCGACGCCCATGCGGCCGGCTTGGACGGCGCTGTTTCCGCTTGACCCGAGCAGCCAAGCCTCAGGGAGCGTCACCCCGGTCGGTGCGGCCGGCGTCGTTTTGTACCACCGTTCTTCCGGCGTCTCATCGTTGATCAGCTGGAGTGTCGTCTGTAATTTCTCATACAGTCCGTCCATCATCGGCTTCTGTCCTTGCGACATCGCGTAGATGGCGTTGGCGTCGCCACCCGGGGCCCGGCCGACCCCAAAGTCGATTCGACCTGGTGCGAGTGCGCTCAGCGTCTTGAACACTTCGGCCATCTTGAGCGGCGAATAGTGCATCATCATGATGCCGCCCGACCCAAGACGAATTCGTTCCGTCTTCGCAGCGATATAGGCCGCGATGACTTCCGGGGCCGAACTCGCGAACGACATTCCACCGTGGTGTTCAGCCATCCACATCCGGTAATACCCTAGCTCTTCTGCCACTTGGGCGAGTTCGACGGCGCTCTGTAATGCATGTTCTGACGTATGGCCGGACGTCACCGGCGCTTGATCGAGGACGCTTAATCTCATCGTTATCATCCACTCCTTATAGTATATATGTTGAACATCTCGATTTTGTAAGACTCGCCGTCATCATACTAAAGTCGACTTGACAATACGAATAGTCCGCTCATCGTGACGCTGTCTTTTTTCAGAAAATTACAACGGATTGTTGCTAGGCACGTAACCCCTTCTTTATAATGAACGAGAAGATGCGATTCCTTCATAGCAAATCACGAAACGCATGATGGGGACATGCGGGTGATATGCGCCAACTACTATTTCGGGGAAATGGGGTAACTAACATGAATCAGACACCAAACAAGCCTGGCCAAGACGGGACATCGTTCACGACCAACGACTTTTTGAAATTTTTGATTCCTTCTTTAATCGGTCTCATGTTTTTCATCGTGCCGATCCCGACCGATGACGGATTCACCATCCCGGTCGCTCTCTTGTCAAACCAGTTGATCGGTTTGATCGGTGATGTCGTTCCGACACTCGCCGTCATCATGATGGGCATTTCCGTGCTCGGTTCGCTTTGGACGTACATGGCCAAACCGGCGTTCGTCCTTGAGCGGCCACACTTCAATTCACTGTTCAACGTCACGCCGTTCTGGTTCGGGATGCGGGTCGTCGGTCTGATTGCCGGGGTGATGACGCTGCTCGTGATCGGGCCGGAGATGATCACCTCCGAGTTCACGGGTGGCCTGTTGCTGTATGATTTGATCCCGATTTTGTTCGCGACGTTCTTATTTGCCGGCATGTTGCTGCCGCTCCTATTGAACTTCGGCCTGCTCGAGTTCGTCGGGACGATGCTCATCAAAGTGATGCGCCCGCTCTTCAAACTGCCGGGCCGGGCCTCGCTCGACTCGCTCGCATCTTGGGTCGGTGACGCGACGATCGGGATTCTGTTGACGACGAAACAATATGAGAACGGCTACTACACGAAACGGGAGGCCGCCGTCATCGCCACGACGTTCTCGGTCGTCTCGATCACGTTCACAATCGTCATCTTGTCGTATATGGAGCTCGATGCTTACTTCTTACAATATTACGGCGCCATCGTCGTGTCAGGTATCGTCGCAGCACTCATCATGCCACGAATTTATCCGTTGTCGAAAAAAGCCGACACCCCATATGAAGAGACCGAGTTGAAACCGGAAGAGCCGGTACCGGCCAACGTCTCGATGCCGAAATGGGCACTCCGTCAAGCGTTGCTCAAGTCACGCTCAAGCAAGAGCTTCGTCGCCACGTTGAAAGACGGTTTCCAAAACGTGCTCGACATGTGGCTCGGTATTTTGCCGATCGTCATGGCCGTCGGGACGATCGCGCTCATCACTGCTGAGTACACGCCGCTATTTACGATTCTCGGCAAACCGTTCGAACCGATTCTGATGCTGTTGCAAGTGCCGGAGGCGGAAGCCGCCGCTCAGACGATGGTCGTCGGTTTCGCCGACATGTTCTTGCCAGCCGTGCTCGGCAGCGGTATCGAGAGCGAGATGACACGGTTCATCATCGCCACTGTATCGGTCACGCAGCTCATCTTCATGTCGGAAGTCGGGGGACTGCTCCTCGGGTCGAAACTTCCGATTTCATTCTTCGACCTCGTCCTCATCTTCTTGCTCCGGACGTTCATCACGCTCCCGATCGTCGTCGGGATCGCCCACTTGGTATTTTGACGACAGAACGCCTCTTCTCATATTTCCCTGAGAAGAGGCGTTGTTTGTATAATAGAGAAAAGGGAGGGGTGCGCCATGGAACATCATTACGCCGGACAGCTCGAGATTGCGAAAAAAAGCTATGCCGGCATCATCGACCCGGAAGCGTATGTGAACGACCGCTATCATGGACATTGGACGGTGAAATCTAAGCAACGGGTCGACGGGGTCCCGGCGTTGCTTCAAAAAGCGTTCAACGGTGGGAAGAATAATTGTACCCTCACATCGATGACGGCCATTTTCCGTTATTACCATGACCACGGCTATCCCAACATCCCTGACGACGTGTTTCAACTCCAACAAGACGCGCGCGAGATCGCCCTCGCCCATCAGTTCAAAGACGAGAAAGGGACACCGCCGACACGAATCAGTGCGATCATCACAAAACTCTGGTCCCGTTATGGCTATGCTGGGCACGGGAGTTCCCGCTATTTATGGAAGTGGTCGACGTTCGAACGGGAACTGGCCGCCGGTCGACCGTTCATTTTGAACATGGCGAACGGATTTTATAAAAATCATTCCGTTACGGGAATCGGCTATATGATCTTTAAAAAGCCCGGCTTCCCGGACGTCGTCTTGCTCGAGGTGCTCGACAATCACTCACAGAATATCCGTTATATCGACTTCAACGAGTTCAACTTTTGGGGCAGCATCACCCGCGTCCTTCCTCCTAGCGGACAGTAATTGTGATCCCCCCTCTAAATGCGGTATAGTGAAGTATCATTTCATAAGGACGTGTAACCATGCGTATTAACAAATTTATTAGTGAATCCGGCAAGGCGTCCCGCCGCCAAGCCGATCGTCTCGTCGAAGAAGGACGGGTCACGATCAACGGGAAGAAAGCGAAAATCGGGGACCAAGTAAACCCAGGTGACGAAGTACTCGTCAACGGTTCGGCCGCCCGCGTCGCCCGCAACAACGTCTACATCGCTGTTCACAAACCGGTCGGCGTCACGAGCACGACGGAGAAGAAAGTCAAAGGCAACCTCGTCGACCTCGTCAACCACCCGCTCCGCATCTTCAACATCGGCCGGCTCGATAAAGACTCAGAAGGGCTCATCTTGATGACGAACGATGGCGACATCGTCAACGAAATTCTTCGCGCCGAGGGCGAGCACGAGAAGGAATACATCGTCTCGGTCGACAAGCCGATCACACCAGAGTTCGTCGAACAGATGGAAGCGGGCGTCAAAATCCTCGGCCAGAAGACGTTACCGTGTAAAGTTCATCCGCTGTCGAAGTTCGACTTCAACATCACGCTCACGCAAGGACTCAACCGCCAGATCCGCCGTATGTGTGAAGTCCTCGGTTACGAGGTATACCGCCTTCAACGCGTGCGCGTCATGAACATCACGCTTGGCAAGCTCCCGCCCGGACAATGGCGCGACCTATCGAAAAAAGAGCGCGAGCAGTTGTTCCGCGAATTGAATTACGAACCGAAAGAATGGTACTGAAACAAGCCCAGACGCTTTTGTCTGGGCTTGTTAGCGTTCATAGAGCGATGAGACATGGTCGGTCTCACGACGGATAAAATGTTTCAGTTGGGCGCTCAAGTCATCGAGTTGCCCCATCGTCGTCCTGAACTTGAAGGCCGCATGGAAATGGTCAAACGGGTCATGGTCCCATTTGTCGTCAATCCAGACGTCGACTTGGATCGTTCCCGTCCGATCAATCAACGTGAACGTAAGGCTGATTTTTTGATCATCCGCATCCGAGTCGAACAACCGCCAAATCAATGGCTCTTTCCCCCAGGCGTTGTTGAATTGAGCCACCAAGTCGATCAGTTCTTGCAGTATCTCATCTTGCATATATACGTTTTGATTGCTCGAACAGACGGGTGAGCGGAGCTGAAGTTTTACCTGGTAGAACAACTCCGTCTCATCTATCCAAATTCGTTCCATCTCGAATTGAGTTTTCATCCCATACACCTGCTATCGCTTTATTCTGGTCGAAGTGATTCGACCAAATCCCTCTCTCGTGCTAAAAACGCCGATAATTGGTGACGCAGATCATCGAGTTGTCCCATTGTCGTCTCGAACGAAAAAGCAGCGTTCATGTCTCCGCCATCGCCTTTCATTTGCTCGACTACGGATTTGACTTGAACGGTCCCTCTCGCATTCGCCAGTTCGAACGTCATCGCGGTGTGGACGAGCGGGATATCGAGTGTCCACGTCTTGGGCGACTTTCCATTGCATGTATTAAACGCTTGTAACGCGGAAACGAGCGCCTCGATATCGGCTACTGTGACGTATTCGTTCACCGTGACCTCGCACCACTTTGCTTTTAACGTCAATACTACATCTATCTCGAGCGCATCTTCCCATATCCGTTTCAATTCCAACTGATGCATCATACCTTCACCTCTTTTTTCTGACTATACCATGACAATTCATTGCATCCACTAATCGTTTCAGTCAAAAACGGGAATAGTTCTATACAGATGATGTTGCAACGAAAAGAGGTGATTCGTCGTGAATGGCGCCTTGTTCCCCCGCACCTCGGTCGGCAAGTGGTCGATTATTTTAATCGGGCTATTCCTTGCCATGTACGTGCCGTTCTTGTTGCTCGACAGCTTTGATACGACGTTTACGTCAACACTTTGGAGCGACAACGCCGCACACATGCTTCGACTTAGCTATATGACCACGTTCTTCGCACTCGGACTCGGAGCGTTCGTGACCGGCTGGTGGGCCATCTTGAAACAAAAAGAGTACGCCGTCCTCGTCTTCTTCGCCGCCGTCCTCGGTTCAGGATTGTTCGTCCTGCTCGTCATGGAACTCGTTGGGATTTTGGAGTAGCGAAAAAGTAGGGCCTCAAATGAGACCCTACTTTTATTTAGCCGTGACGCCCCCATCGACCGGGAGTTCGATGCCGGTGATATGGTTCGCCTCGTCTGACGCGAGGAACAAGACGGCTGCCGCCACCTCATGTGCCGTCCCTAAATTCGGCAAGGCGACTTGATTCAAGAAATGCTGTTTATAGTCCGGATGCTCCATGTGCGGCGCGCTCATCGGCGTGACGATATAGCCCGGGTGGACCGAGTTGACGCGAATGTTTTGTTTGCCGTAATCGACGGCTGCTGCTTTCGTGAGCGAGCGGACCGCACCTTTCGATGCCGTATACGCTCCTGCTCCGGCCATTCCAGTTAGCGCTGAGATGGACGAGATGTTGACAATCGAACCGCCGTAATTCTTCTCCATGAGCGGGATCGCGTATTGCGTTCCGAGCATGACGCCATCGATGTTGATGCGATACGTCCGCGCCCAGTCGTCTTCTGTCTGCTGTAAAAATGGTTTAGCGAGCGCGATGCCAGCGTTGTTGACGAGAATGTCGAGCTTGCCGCACGTTGCTTGGACTTCTGCGTAAACCTTCTCCCAATCTGTACGTGATGTCACATCGTGTTGAATCGACAGCGCCTCCCCGTCCTGCGCTCGAATCGCCTCGACAACGCTCGTTACTGCTTCAAGATTGATGTCGGTCGCGACGACCGTCGCCCCTTCTTTTGCGAACAATTTCGCCGTCGCTTCTCCCATACCACTGCCTGCACCTGTGATGACCGCAACTTTCCCCTTTAACCGCATTAAATTCTCTCCATTCTTAAAATATGATAGTCTAACTATCATAATAATAGACGAGGCACATTTGATTCTCAACGAAACTGCCTGAACACGTTATAATGACGAGACAACAAAGAGGTGATTAGATGAACAAACGACAACAAAATAAAGAAGAGCGCTTGAATCACATCATCGATCAAGCTGAGACACTTTTTTTAAAAGACGGGTTTGAGCGCGTCCAAATGCAGGACATCGCCGACGCTGCAAACATCGGGGTGGCGACGCTGTTCCGCTATTTCCCGAAAAAAGACCAACTAATCGTCGCGGCCGCCATCCATAACTTGACACCGACGCTGCATGTCTTCAAGGAATTGACGGCGCGTCCCGGAGACGCCTACTCAAGACTAGAAGCAATACTCGATTATTTGCTTGGGCAACAGCTGCGTCAGACGAGCCACTCCCGATTCCGCGAAGCGTTCGAGAGCTACGCCTCGTTCGTCGCCTCCGCGCTTCCGGGAATCGACGGCTATATCGAACTGCAGCGTCAGATCATGGCGACGCTCGAGCCGCTCATCCAAGACGGGCGGACGGACGGGTCGTTCCGTCACGATATCGACGTGAAAGAGACGGTCATCACCGTCATCAACGCGTTCGGAACGTTCGGTAACAACATCATCTTGAAGTCGCACATCAGCTATTTAGAGAAAGATATCGACCCGACGATCCAACAGCGCGTCTTGAAAGAGATGCTGCTCGCTTACGTGCGGGCATGACAAAAGCCCCTTCGCAGTTGAAGGGGCTTGATGTTTAGGCAAAAAAAATGAGCACCTCTCTAAAGAGGTGCTCTCGAAAAGTCTACCGCGTCGAACCACGCTCCACAACGTGCTCCCGAAGGAATGTCCGCCGTCTTACATAGACCAGCTCATCGCATGTACTCAACAATACTCGAATGATGCTTCGTCGTCAATCTTTTGTTTTCATCTACCTTGACATCTCTCCAAAAATTAGGATAATGAAGAGTGTTAGCACTCTTATGTACAGAGTGCCAAAATCGAACGACAAAGGAGAACGGTCATGACAAAGAAACAGTTTCAAGCCGAATCGAAACGAATTTTAGAGTTGATGGTCCACTCAATCTATACACATAAGGACATCTTCCTGCGTGAGCTCATCTCGAACGCGAGTGACGCCATCGACAAGATGTATTACCGCGCCCTCTCGGACGAGGCGATCGACTTCAACAAGGACGACTATTTCGTCAAAGTCGAACTCGACAAAGACGCACGCACAGTCACAATCCGTGACACCGGGATTGGGATGACGGAAGACGAACTTGAATCGAACCTCGGGATCATCGCCAAGAGCGGTTCGCTCGCAATGAAGCAGGCGACGAAGATGGAAGAAGACCACAGCCTGATCGGTCAATTCGGCGTCGGTTTCTACTCGGCGTTCATGGTCGCTGACCGTGTGACGGTCCGGACCCGTTCCGTCGACAGTGACCAAGGGTATCTTTGGGAGTCAGACGGCATCGATGGCTATACGATCGAGCCGACGTCTAAACAAGAGATCGGAACTGAGATCGTCTTGCACTTGAAAGCCGACACCGAAGACGATACGTATTCTTCGTTCTTAGAGGAATATGAGATCCGCTCGCTCATCAAGAAGCATTCGGACTTCATCCGCTACCCGATCAAACTCGACGTGACGAAACACCGTCCAAAAGACGACTCGGAAGAATTCGAGGACTATGTCGAAGAAGAGACGATCAACAGTATGGTCCCGATTTGGCGCAAGCGGAAGAGTGAGCTCTCGGACGAGGACTACACGGCTTTCTACCACGAGAAGCGCTACGGTTTCGACGAGCCGCTCAAACATCTCCACTTGAACGTCGACGGTTCGATCCGCTATCAATCGATCCTCTATATCCCATCGACGGTCCCGTACGACTACTACACGAAAGAGTTCGAGAAAGGGCTCGAGCTCTACTCGAACGGCGTCTTGATCATGGAGAAATCGCCTGACTTATTGCCGGACTATTTCGGTTTCGTCAAAGGAATGGTCGACTCGGAGGACCTATCGCTCAACATTTCCCGGGAGATGTTGCAGCAGGACCGCCAACTGCGCGTCATCGCTAAGAACGTCAAGTCGAAAATTAAAGGCATGCTCGAGAAGATGCTTCAGAATGAGCGCGAGGACTACGAGAAGTTCTTCGACGCGTTCGGCCGCCAAATCAAGTTCGGCGTCTACGACCAGTTCGGCGCCGCGAAGGATGAGTTGAAGGACTTGCTCTTGTTCCACTCGTCGAACGAGAAAAAGCTCGTCTCGCTGAAAGAATACGTCGAGCGTATGAAAGAGGACCAGAAGTACATCTATTACGCGACGGGCGAATCGATCCATCGTATCGATCTTCTCCCGCAAACGGAGCGTTTGAAAGAAGAAGGCTTCGAGATCCTCTACTTCACAGAAGAGATCGACGAGTTCGCTATCAAAGTGCTCCAGTCTTATGAAGACAAAGAGTTCAAGTCGGTCGCGAGCGGTGACCTCGGTCTCGATGATGAGGCGGCGAATTCGCTCAATGAAGACAATAAAGACTTGTTCGCCTTCATGAAGACCGAGCTTGGCGATCGTGTCAAAGAAGTGCGCGCGTCAACTCGTCTCAAGTCGCATCCGGTATGCTTGACGGTCGCAGGTGACGTCTCGATTGAGATGGAGAAGATTATGAACACGATGCCGAACGGCGGCGGCATGAAAGCAGAAAAAGTGCTCGAAGTGAACGCCGACCACGCTATCTTCCAGACGTTGCAACGCGTCTACACGGAAGACGAGGCGAAAGCGAAACAATATACCGATCTTCTTTACCAGCAAGCACTCCTCATCGAAGGGTTACCGCTTGAAGATCCGGTAGCGTATTCGAATGCAGTATGTGCGTTGATGGCAGAGTGATGAATCAAGGCAGAGGGCGACCTCTGTCTTTTTATTTTTCCCGATAAAACCAGCGTTTCACCGCTTCGTTGAGCAAGACATAGCCAATCAGCAGCCCGAGTAACGTGAATAGAATCGGGAACGGCAACGGATAGAGGCCGAGCAGCGACGCGTTTGGCAAATAAGGCACGACGATCGCGACCGCACCGACAAGGATCGACGCGAATAAGAGGATCGGGGCCGGACGACTGTGATACAGGATCCGGCGTGTCCGCATGATCATCAAGATGAGCAGCTCGGTCAAAATCGAGAAGACGAACCAAGCGCTTTGAAACACGGACTCGTTCGCATTGAATAAGACGATCAACACTAAAAACACCGTGTAGTCGAATAAGGAACTAACGAGTCCGAAGACGATCATGAAGCGACGCACTTCTTTCAAATCCCATCGTCTGGGCACACGTACATCCTCGGTGTCGACTCTATCTTGCGAAATGGCCAGGGCCGGGAAGTCGCTCAAGAAGTTGATCATGAGAATCTGTTTCGGTAACAGCGGCAAAAACGGTAAGAACAACGAGGCCCCGGCCATGCTGAACATGTTCCCGAAGTTGGCGCTCGTCGTCACCATAATGTATTTGAGCGTGTTCGCAAACGTCGTCCGGCCGAGGACGATACCACGCAGCAAGACGCGCAGGCTCTTTCGAACGAGTACCAAATCAGCCGACTCTTTGGCGATATCGACCGCATTCTCGACCGTCAGACTGACGTCGGCCGCATGGAGCGCCGGTACGTCATTGATTCCGTCACCCATGTACCCGACGACGTGCCCGTTTTTCTTGAGCGCCAAAATAATCCGTTCTTTTTGGTTCGGGTCGACCTCGGCAAAGAGTGTCGTCGTCTCGATTTTTTGCCACAATGCCTCGTCCGACATTCGAACCAAGTCTTTCCCGGTCAGGATACCGGTGACTTGCAGACCGACGGCTTCAGCGGTGTGCAGCGCGATCGAAGCGTTATCGCCTGTGATGATCCGGAGGTCGACACCATGTGAGGCAAGTTGACGGATCGTTTCGGCGACATCAGCTTTCGGATGGTCGAATATGAGCAAGAAACCGATGAACGTCATACCGGTCTCATCGTCGACACTGTACTCGTCACGAATCGTCACTCGTTTTTCCGCAACACCGAGCACCCGGATTCCCTGGGCGCTCCAGTTTTCAAATTGAACTTCTAGCTCCATTCGCGCGAACGAGTCGAGCGGGTGTCTCGTCGCGTGCTTCCATACATGGTCGCACGTATCAAGCACACTATGGAAGGCACCTTTCGCCAGCATGCGAACGTCCTGCCCGTCTTGCACGATAACGCTCAAGCGCTCTCGCATGAAGTCGAACGGGACTTCCCCGAGACGCGTCACTGCCGCCACGTCGATCTGGCGGTGACGGCGAATCATATCGTCTAAGTCGTTCTTCATTCCCGTCTGGAGCGTGGCGTTCAAATATGTGGCTCGGAATACCTCGTCCGAGGAGACACCGCTCGCATCGACTGCATCGTCGATTCGAATTTGTCCTTCCGTCAGCGTCCCCGTCTTGTCCGTACATAGTACGTCCATGCCCCCAAAGTTCTCGATGGCGGTCAATTTGCGAACGATGACCCCTTCTTGTGCCATTGCTCGTGACCCTTGGGATAGTGTGATACTGATGATGGCACTGAGAAGTTGCGGTGTGATCCCTACCGCAAGCGCCACAGCAAACAAGAGCGAGTCGATGACATCCCGCTCGAACCAAACGTTGATGGCGAAGACGACAAGTGTCAGCACGAGCATGATGCGCGTCAACAGATAACCGAAATGACGGATTCCTCGTTCGAACTCCGTCTCCGGAGGACGGAGCGTCAACCGCTTCGCGATTTCACCGTATTCGGTCGTCCGTCCCGTGTGAACAACGAGCATCGCCGCGTTCCCGCTTTGGATGCTTGTTCCCATATAGACGCAGTTGAAGCGTTGTTCTAACGACTGGTCAGGCGCCGTCACGCCGACTTGTTTTTTGACCGCACCCGACTCCCCGGTCAGCATCGACTGATTGACGAAACAATGCTCACTCGTCAGAAGAATCCCATCAGCCGGCACCAAGCTCCCTGCTGACAGTTCGACGACGTCGCCTGGGCACTAATTCAATGGCAGGCACGTCGATCAAGTTGCCGTCGCGCCAAACTAAGACGTGGACTTTCACTTTGTCACGCAATTCTTCAACCGCTTTGCTCGCATGAAATTCTTGAAAATAACTGAGGACGGCACTCGCCAAGATGATAGTTAGAATGATGCCCGCATCGACATAGTCACCCGTCAGTGCCGAGATGAGCGTCGCACCGAGCAGAATGAGGATGATCGGACTTTTAAATTGTCCAAGCAATAACGCAAGCCGGGTAAAGCGGCGTTCTTTGGCGAGCGCATTTAATCCAAATTCGACTTGACGACGCTTGGCCTCAGTAGAACTGAGACCGTGAGTTGATGAGTCGAGTGCTTGGATTAAGTCAATAGAAGGACGGGACCAATATTCATCTGTCTGGATATCTCTCATGACCGTTGCCTTCTTTCATAATGAAAATGAATATGGATGTGGCTACATGAGTTGTATTCCCGTTTTTAGATGAGATGCTTGATTTGTTTTCGTTTATCCTACAAACAGGATCACAAATAGACATGATACAATTGAGCAGGATAATTGTAGAACAACTAAACAAACGAGGTGACATATGCTGTTCGAAAAAAACAAACTATACAAACGCTCTGTCCTTCACGATCAATACGGCGGGAGTCGTCAACGTGGAATTAGTACTCCGAACAAACACAAGCTAATCTTTATTTTTGATAGCGGGATGGATGAAGAGTTTGGATACAAGAATGGCTGGAGTGAAGACGACGGTTTATATTATTACAGCGGTGAGGGTCAAGAAGGGAACCAATCTTTTTCTTTTGGAAACAAAGCTCTTCTAAACCATATCGAAAATGGAGAAGACGTCTATCTCTTCGAATCACTTGGAAAAGGTAATTATCGCTTCGTGGATCAACTTATTTTAATCGGTTACGACATTCAATTCGGAATTGATAAACACCATAACCAGCGCGAAGTAATCGTTTTTGCATTCGAACCGCTACATGTTGTTCAAGAAGAAGCCCATCATTTTGCATCAACCATGCGCTATAAAACCGTTGAAGAGTTAAATGAAATTGCTTTACGTGATCCGAAACGAGCTACTGGTTTAAGTATGCCAGCTCGAAAATTACAAGTTCGCGAACAAACAGCAGCTCTTTATTACGCTGTGCTGGCTCGGGCAAATAATTGCTGTGAAGCTTGTGGAAACCAAGCCCCGTTTGAAACAGAAGAAGGTCCTTATCTCGAACTCCATTCTTTATATAAAGAATCAGATGATGGATTATCACGTCCCGATCAAGTGGCTGCATTATGCCCAAATTGCCACGCTCGCATGCACAAAGGGAAAGACGGAGCGGACTATAATAAACAACTGATTCATAAGTTAACAACTTGACGAACCTTAATCCAATATGGATAAGGTTTTTTTGTATGCAATTGATAAAATGTTGATTATTTACGAGAATGAAGCGCTTAATCTCTTCTTTACTCTTTTAACCAATAACTGTTCTACCCATTTTATATGAGTTTAAAAAAACAAATTATCAGTTTTCATGTAACCGTTTTCTTTACTGTTATGATGCGATTTTACATAAACACCTTGATAGATCAACCTTTTAGGCAGCATGCATACGTCTTGACAATTTCGCCTAGTTATATGAAATTAGTATTACATTATAATTATTCTAGTAGAGATACAATTCCGCTAGAGTAAAAACCCAAGGAGGACATACCCCATGTCATTAATCGGCAAAGAAATCTTACCATTCACAGCACAAGCGTTCCAAACAGGAGAATTCCTCGAAGTATCAGACAACAACCTTAAAGGTCAATGGAGCGTCGTTTGCTTCTACCCGGCTGACTTCACATTCGTCTGCCCGACTGAACTTGAAGACCTTCAAAACGAATACGCGACATTGAAAGACCTCGGCGTCGAAGTCTACTCAGTGTCTACAGACACACACTTCACACATAAAGCTTGGCACGAAACGTCAGAGAAAATCGGCAAGATCGAATACATCATGATCGGCGACCCGTCACACACGATCTCACGCAACTTTGACGTCTTGAACGAAGAAGATGGCCTTGCTGACCGCGGTACGTTCATCATCGACCCAGACGGCGTCATCCAAACTGTTGAAATCAACGCAGGCGGCATCGGCCGTGACGCGAGCACGCTCGTAAACAAAGTCAAAGCAGCACAATACGTCCGCAACAACCCAGGCGAAGTTTGCCCAGCGAAATGGGAAGAAGGCTCAGCGACACTTCGTCCAAGCCTCGATCTCGTTGGCAAGTTGTAAGGAGCGGATTCCATGTTAGAAGCAGATATTAAACAACAACTGGATCAATACTTGCAGCTCATGGAGGGCGATGTCGTCCTCCGTGTGAGCGCTGGCGACGACGCGGTCTCTAAAGAGATGCTCGACCTCGTCAATGAGCTCGCAAGCATGTCATCACGTATCTCCGTCGAAAACGTCACGCTCGAACGCACACCGAGCTTCAGCGTGAACCGTCCGTCTGAAGAGACGGGCATCGTCTTCGCCGGAATCCCGCTCGGTCATGAGTTCACGTCACTCGTCCTCGCGTTGCTCCAAGTGAGCGGCCGAGCGCCGAAAGTCGACGCAGATGCGATCAAGCAAATCCAAAACATCCAAGGCACGTACCACTTCGAGTCGTACATCAGCCTCAGCTGCCATAACTGTCCGGACGTCGTCCAAGCACTTAACGTCATGAGCGTGCTCAACCCGAACATCTCACACACGATGATCGACGGCGGCGCGTTCAAGGCAGAAGTCGAAGCGAAAGAAATCATGGCCGTCCCGACCGTCTTCTTGAACGGAGAAGCGTTCGGTAACGGACGGATGTCACTCGAAGAGATCTTGGCGAAACTCGGCACAGGTCCTGACGCTTCGGCGTTCGAAGACAAAGAGGCGTATGACGTCCTCGTCATCGGTGGTGGTCCGGCTGGTGCAAGTGCGGCCGTTTATGCGGCCCGTAAAGGCATTCGTACCGGCATCGTCGCTGAACGCTTCGGTGGTCAAGTGATGGACACGATGGGCATCGAAAACTTCATCGGCACGTCGTACACAGAAGGTCCAAAACTCGTCGCGAGCTTAGAGGAACACGTGAAAGCATACGGCGTCGACGTCATGAATCTTCAACGTGCGAAGCGCCTTGAGAAGAAAGACCTCGTCGAAGTCGAACTTGAAAACGGCGCGATTCTGAAGAGTAAGAGTGTCATCTTGTCGACAGGGGCACGCTGGCGCAACGTCAACGTCCCAGGCGAAGCCGAGTTTAAAAACAAAGGTGTCGCCTACTGCCCACACTGTGACGGTCCACTCTTCGAAGGCAAACGTGTCGCGGTCATCGGCGGCGGTAACTCTGGGATTGAAGCGGCCATCGACCTCGCCGGCATCGTCAAGCACGTCACGGTACTCGAGTTCGCATCTGAACTGAAGGCCGACCAAGTACTTCAAAACCGTCTTCACAGTCTCCCGAACGTGACCGTCGTCACGAACGCCCAGACGACTGAAATCACAGGTACGGACAAAGTGAACGGGATCTCGTACATGTCTCGTGAGACGAACGAAACGCATCACGTCGAACTTGAAGGCGTCTTCGTCCAGATCGGCCTCGTCCCGAACACGGACTGGCTCGATACGGTCGAACGCAACAACTTCGGAGAGGTTATCGTCGACCATCATGGTTCGACGAACATCTCAGGCGTGTTTGCGGCAGGCGACTGCACGAACAGCGCCTACAAACAGATCATCATCTCGATGGGCTCTGGTGCGACAGCCGCACTCGGTGCTTTCGACTACATGATTCGCAACTAACGAAAAACTCGTCCTCCACGTGGGGACGAGTTTTTTTATAGTTCAAACGACTTCCCTGAGTCCGGGATGAACAGGATCGAATCCCCCGTTTCCGTTTCAAATACATAAGCGACAGTTGGGACGAACGGATTCCATTCGTCCCCGTTCGTTCGCACACTTTCCGTATAAGTGACACTCCCGTACGTTGTGAACAGTTCTTGTTCCGCGGCAGCGACCGAGTAAGTCGGAATCGAAAGTACGATCGTAGTGCCGACTAAAAACACACTCACAAATGCGGACCATACTTTACGTCTCGGATACGTGAGCTTCACTACAATCAATATTGAAATCATCCAACCGATCGGCACCCCGAATGTCGCCGCACCTCCGTACCACGCGTCGTTCACGTAAAGTAACGTCACCGCCACTATCAAACCGATTGTCCACCACCATTTCATCCTGATCACCTCATTCTAATTATCCCAAAAACAGGAAAATAGGCAACTGAATTCCGGTTTCCTAATACTTTTATTCATAATTGTTGTACATCACACTATAGTGTATAATATACAGTATAAAAAGAATCGAAGGAGGCAAAGAGATGTCTGATGTAAAAGCCTCATTGATGACCGAGTTACGACGAGGCACCTTGACGATTGCAGTCTTGAGTCAACTGAAGACACCACAGTACGGGTATTCACTCGTTCAGGCGCTTCTCGATGCCGATGTCAGCATCGATCAAAGCACGCTCTATCCGCTCTTAAGGCGGCTTGAAAAGCAAGGGCTCGTGACAAGCTCGTGGGATACGACTGAGAGCCGGCCTCGCAAATATTACGTCCTCAGCGCAGAGGGAACGGATATGTTGCAGGAGTTGTATGCAGAATGGAATAAGATGTCGCTCACATTAAACCGTTTGATAGAAGGAGGAAACGACCATGAACCTTCGTGATGTGTATATTGCAGAAGTGACGTCTCGAATCCCTGAGTCGATGCGAGAAGATGTTGCGCTTGAACTCGAGTCCACGATTGATGATATGACGGGAGACGACCCGTCCGAGAAAGCTCTCTTGGAGGCCCTCCGTCAGTTAGGTGACCCGAGCATACTGGCCGCACGGTATGCCAATCGCCCGCTCCATTTAATTGGTCCAGCCCTATTCCCAGGCTATGTGAGTATTTTGAAGACCGTCTTGCCAATTGCTATCACACTCTCGATTATTCTCGCAACTATCGCTTATCTTGCTGATGCGAATGTTGAATCATCATGGGTACAATTCATCATCCAAGGACTGGTTCAAATCAGCTCTGCAATCTTCGAAGTCGTGATTCAGACTTTCTTCTGGATTACGCTTGTCTTCTTTATCATCGAGCGGGCTTCCCCAGAAGGAGATGTCCCTTTATCGAAATGGTCACCAGAAAAATTAAAGAACGTAAAACCACGTACAAAGTTCATCCCCCTCAGTTCAATCGTATTTGATTTTGTTATGGTCGTTGTCTTGCTGATGCTCTATGTGAACACTGATCAATGGATCCGCTTATCAATTGACGGAGAGACATTCCCCCTCATTAACCCAGAAATATTGGATCGATTTTTCCCGTTCGTAATTGCGCTAGCCGTCTTTGACATCGGAATTGGAGTTTATAAGTGGATTGTGCGCTATTGGACGAAACCGCTCGCCCTATGGAATGTGGCCTTGAACGTTCTATGGATTGGAGTGACGGCACTGATTCTGCTGCAACCAGAGCTCATTTCATCGGAAGCTCTCGCTCTCCTAGCCGAACGAACCAGCGTCGCTCTCACGACACTCACACAATGGGGTGTATGGAGCATAGTGCTGACTGTCGTCGTCGTCTGTCTCATCGATTTGATTGAAGGATGTTATAAAGCGTTTCGTCCTTAATTGAAATACTCATCTCGCATTCAAACGTTTCATTCCCCAGGAAAGTGGAATAGCCGAGAAGAGAACGTATTTCCACGGAGGAGGCATTTTATGAACATTCCGACCATCAAACTACACGACGGTTACGAGATTCCAGCTATCGGACTCGGCACCGTCTTCTTACGAGGCGAGACCGGTGTCGACGCCATCACGAGCGCGATCCGTAACGGTTATCGTCTCATCGACTCAGCGATTCGCTACGACAACGAAGGCGCGCTCGGGGAAGCAGTCCGCCAGTCCGGTATCCCGCGTGAGCAGTTATTTTTGACGTCGAAACTGCGTGGTCAATATTTCGATTATGATGAGGCCCTCAATATGATTCAAGAGTCGCTCTACCGGGCCAACCTCGACTATTGGGACTTATTTTTACTCCACTGGCCGAACCCGAAGCAAGATAAATACGTCGATGCATGGCGCGCGCTCATCCAAGCGAAAAAGAACGGATGGATCCGCTCAATCGGCGTCTCGAACTTTATGCCCGAGCATCTCGACCGCTTAATCGAAGAGACGGGTGAGACACCAGTCATCAACCAAATCGAGCTCCATCCCTACTTCTCCCAAGTCGAGCAACGTCAAGCCGACAAAGAGCGTGGCATCATCACCGAGGCGTGGAGTCCGCTCAGCCGGGCCCGGACCGTCATCCATGACGAGACGATCACCGAGCTCGCCAACCAAAAAGGTAAGACGGTGTCGCAAGTCATCCTGCGTTGGCACATCCAGCTTGGCGTCATCCCGCTCCCGCGTTCGTCGAGTGAGCTGCACCAACAAGAAAATCTCGCCATCTTCAACTTCGAGTTGACCGAGGACGAGATGGAGACCATCAATACGTTGACGAAACCGGATGGCCGCATCGACAATCAAGACCCGAGAGAATATGAAGAATTCTAAAAAAAAATGAGCCGCATGGGCTCATTTTTTTCGTTAAAACGCCGGGATCGCCGTTTCGTCATAATTCTCTTCTAAGAACGCACGGACTTCGTCGCTCGTGAGCGCTTCACCGAGTTTCTGGATTGCTTCGTCGTCCTTATTGTCTTCACGGGCGACGAGCGTGATGGCGAAGTCGTTCTCGACCCCTTCCGTCAAGAGCGCGTCGCTCTTCGGTGTAAGGTTGAGCGGTGCCGCGTACGCCGGCGTCATGAGGACCGCGTCGACGTCGTCATAGGCACGCGCGAGCATGAGTAGATCGACTTCTTCGAACTTAACGTTTTTCGGGTTGTCCGTGATGTCTGCTTGCGTGTAATACGAACCGGTCTTCTCCCCAAGTTTGATCACGTCGTGCTGCGCGAGCAGCGAGAGTGACCGGTCGATGTTCGAGACGTCGTTCGCGATTGCGATCGTCGCGCCTTCTGGGATGTCGTCGATGTTGTCGTACTCTTTCGAGTAGACGCCGTAGTTGGCGAAATAGATCGGTTCGATCGGGACGAGGTTGGCGTCATTGCTGCGGTTGAACTCTTCCATGTACGGGACGTGCTGGAAGAAGTTCGCATCGACTTCTTTCGCCGCGAGCGCCGTGTTCGGTTGCACGTTGTCGCCGAGGACGACGATTTCGAGTTCGATGTTGTCTTCTGCGAGCTGGTCTTTTGCGATCTCGAGCATGTCGGTCATCGGTGGGATGAGCGAGGCGACTTTGAGCGTCTGCGGCTCGTTTGACGGTGTTTCCGTCGTTGTTTCGTTGTCAGTTCCACACGCCGCGAGGACGAGAGTGAGTGAGGCGAAGAGTGCCATCAATTTTTTCATGGATTTTCCTTCTTTCTATAGATGATTAGCGTTTGTCGATGACCCGGGCCACAGTCGTACCGGTGAACTGGATCAGCTGGACGAAGACGAGCATGATGAAGATCATGTACAGCATCAGCTCCGTCTTGAACTGTTGATAGCCGTAGCGGATGGCGAAGTCGCCGATGCCGCCGCCCCCGACCACCCCCATGATGGTCGAGTACGAGATGAAGCTGATGATCGACGTCGTCAGCCCGAGGACGAGTCCGGACCGGGCCTCGACGTATAGAAACTTGAAGATGACGTCTTTGATCGACGCCCCCATCGATACGGCCGCATCGACGACGCCGCGCGGGACGTCTAGGAGCGACTGTTCGACGAGACGAGAGTAGTGGGCGATGGCGATGATCGCGAGTGGCACGGTCGCTGCCGCCGTCCCGAGCGCCGTTCCGATGATGAGCCGCGTAAATGGAATCAAAAACACGACGAGGAGCAGGAACGGGAACGAGCGGACGATGTTGACGACCAAGTTGAGCACCGAGAAGACGGCCCGATTCTCGAGCAACTGCCCTTTCCGGGACAAGTAGAGCCACGTTCCGAGCGGTAAGCCGACGAGGACGGCGGCGAGGATCGAGACGCCGACCATGATGAACGTCTCACCGATCGAGCGCCAAATCTCGGTCTGATATTGAACGAGCACGTCAGGCATCCGGCTCACCCACCTTTCGCAACTCGTTGACGAACCAGGCCGGATTGTTGTCGATTTCCGGGACACCACGCGGGACGAGACCGAGCGTCTCATACACCGATCCATCCGCCATGACGGTCACGCGGTCACACACTTGCTTGATGACGTCCATCTCGTGGGTGACGATGACGATCGTGACACCGAGCGCCTCGTTGATCGACTTCAGCACGCCGAGGATCTCGGCCGTCGTATTCGGGTCGAGCGACGAAGTCGGCTCGTCACATAACAAGACGTGCGGTTCGTTCGCGAGCGCCCGGGCGATGGCGACGCGTTGCTTTTGCCCGCCACTCAGCTGGGCCGGGTACTTGTCCTTGAACGACTCGAGCCCGACGAAGCGGAGGCATTCGAGCACCCGTTCCTCGTGCTGCGCTTTTGGTCGCCCGGCCAGTTTGAGCGGGGCGACCACGTTGTCATATACCGTCTTGTTGCCGACGAGGTTGAACTGTTGAAAGATCATCCCGATGACGTGTCGCTGTTCGCGGAGTTGCCGGCTCGATAGACTCGTCAGTTCGTTCCCATCGACCGTGACCGTCCCTGCGTCCGGCGTCTCGAGCAAGTTCATCAGGCGCAGCAGCGTCGACTTGCCGGCACCGCTCGCACCGATGATACCGTATACCTCGCCTCGTTCAATCTGAAGCGAGACGTCACGGACCGCCTCGTCACGACCAAACTGTTTGCTTACATTCGTTAACGTGATCATAGACCGTCCCTTTCTTTCATACTGGAAAAGTGGAATGATAACCGTTCTCCATTTTAGCGAACTAAAGGACGATTGTCAGTTGAGGCGGCTCGTCATAATGGTTCGGTCTGAGCTTGAAGTACGTTTTACTTCACTTTCCGCCTTCTAGACACTTATAATAAAATTAATAAATACCATAGGGGGTATATGAATGACTGCCGAAATATTATTGACCTTCGCTGTCTTGGCGCTAGCGATCGTCTTATTCGTCACCGATAAACTCCGGACCGACCTCGTCGCCGTCTTGATCATGGTCATCTTGCCATGGACCGGGGTCATCACGGCTAATGAGGCATTTTCTGGATTCGCGTCAAACGCTGTCATTTCTGTCATCGGGGTTATGTTGATCGGTTACGGTGTCGAACGTTCCGGCATCATGACCGTCGTCGCAGAATTTATCACGAAACGAGTCGGGGGCAAAGAAAAGAACGTCATGGCAACGACATCGACAACCGTAGGACTCATCTCGGCGTTCATGCAAAACATCGGTGCGGCCGCCTTATTTTTACCGGCCTTGAAGCGGATCAGTAAAAATGCCAACATCCCGGCTTCCAAGCTGATCATGCCGATGGGGTTTGCCGCCATTCTCGGGGGCACACTGACGATGGTCGCTTCGGGCCCGCTCATCATCTTGAACGACTTGTTGACCGAGTCCGGGTTTGACGCTTTAAACTTGTTCGCTGTCACACCAATCGGTCTCGTTTTGCTCGCGACCGGCATCCTCTACTTCTACTTCGCGGGCGGCCTCGTCTTGCCGAAAGCGTCCGGGGAAACGCAGACGACGAGCGCTTCTTTCATGGAAGAAACGCATCAATTGACGACCGACATCCATGAGCTCGACGTCAACGCTCGCCTTGCCGGACAAACGATTGAACAACTCGATATTTGGTCGACGTATGGGATCAACATTCTCGCACTTCGCGAAGGTGAGAGCCACGTCTATGGCCCTTGGCGCAAGACTCGCCTCGCCATCGGGCAGACGCTCGCCATCCTCGGAACGGACGAGGCGATCAATCGCTTCGCGGCCGATTATGAACTGACCATCAAACCTGAACTTGAATACTTCGCTTCGCTTGAAAATGAAGACGAGAGCGGGTTCGCTGAGATCATCATCCCGCCGACGTCGCCGTTTATCGGGAAGACGCTCCGCGATATTGGCTTCAGAAAAAATTTCCGACTTGAGCCGCTTGCCATCGTCGGAAGCGACGGTACGCAGACAAAACTGGAAAACGTCCCGTTCGAAGCCGGCATGCAACTCGTCGTCTACGGCAGCTGGAAAGATTTGATCAATTTGCGGAACGGTCGCGAAGTCGCGATTTTAAGCGATGTGAAAGCACCCGAACTCACTCCGCAGCAGAACAAGAAAAAGCCAGCCTTGTTTTCAATCATCGTCGCCCTCGGTCTCGTCTTTCTCGGCTTTCCACTGTCGCTCAGCTTCTTTACGGGAGCCCTGCTGATGATTTTACTCGGTGTCATCCCGAAAGATGAGATTTACCCAGCCATTGACTGGAAGACCGTGTTCTTACTAGCCGGGCTCATCCCGCTCGGTATAGCCTTTGAAAAGAGTGGCGCTGCCGCTTATACGGCGGATGCCATCGTCAATCTCGTTGGCGGGTGGAGCACGCTCGCAATTCTATTCATCATCGGGATCATCACGATGTTCTTCTCACTCTTCATGTCAAACGTGGCAGCGACCGTCTTGCTCGTCCCGCTCGTTCTGATGATGGCCGATACGTTCAACATCGATCCGATCGGTCTTGCGCTACTTGTCGCGGTATCAGCTTCGAACTCGTTCATTTTACCGACCCATCAAGTCAACGCCTTCATCATGGGACCGGGTGGTTACCGCAACGCGGACTATATGAAGGCCGGAGGAGTCATGAGCCTCCTCTTCCTTGTTGTCTCGGTTATGATGATTTACGTATTATATATGTAACATTCAAAAAGGCAGAAAGCGCAATCACGCTTTCTGCCTTTTGTGCATTTAAATCGGGTGCCGCTTGAAATGGTCGGCGATATGAGACCGCATCGCATCACGGTTCTCAGCGAAGATACGATGTCGGTGTCCGTTTCCGCCTGACGGATGCGGAAACCCGCTCACGACACGTTCTGGTGCGATGAGCCCTCGGGCGACGAGCGTCTCGACGGCCCGACGCACGTTGACACCCATCGGTAAAATGAGCGCATCTTCGAGGACGGCCATCTCGTCGGCGAAACTTCCTTCGACGTATGAACGGAACAGCTCCGTTCTTAACATGTCCGGACTCGAACCGTTATAGTTCTTTCCTTTATAAAAAACCGGATAAGGCAACACAGCGGTGTTCTGCACGAGATGGTTCGCCTCACCGAACAAGTCGAGCGTCGACTCGATCTGGAGATGGTGATGCAAGTCCAAGTCGTCGAGCATAGTCACCAAGTTCTTGCGGATCGGCCCTGAGAAGCTGCCGCGCTGTTTGACGGCCTGGAGCGCTGCTTCATCCGAAGCGTCAGCCAAGTCGCGGATCGCCTCGAACGACTGTCGCATTTGATAGAGACCCGGCGTGATGCCAGCAATGACGACTTTAGCGTTCGGATTGATGTATTCGAACGGGGCATAATAAATGGTCAATTGCTTCTCCGGGTCTTCCTCAAGAAGGAACATCTCGCTCTTCAACGTCGTTTCGTCCATGTCAGGAAGCTCAATGATTTTCTGTTTATAGGCTTGAAACAGGTCGGTTCGTGTCGGCACGATTCATCCTCCTTTCGTGTTCTGTCTTATCCTGTTCCCCAAAATCATTATGTGAAAAAAGTTCATGAAAGCGACAAGACTTCGCCTTTAGTTAAGCGTTTTCATTCCCTTTTTTATGCTATTCTTTTCTTGTCAGTTTGGTAATTACATATCTTTAATTACCTATAATTAGGATAGGGAGCGTGGGATAAAGTGAAAGCAGTCGTAGTCAATTCATCTAACAAAGCGAATATCGAAGTGGTTGAAAAGGAGTTGCGCCCACTAAATTCTGGAGAGGCGCTTGTCGACGTCGAGTATTGTGGCGTATGTCACACAGACCTACACGTTGCCGCGGGAGATTTCGGTGATGTCCAAGGCCGCGTACTCGGACACGAAGGCATCGGGATCGTTTCAAAAATTGCTGACGACGTAACGAGTTTGAAAGTCGGAGACCGCGTCAGTATCGCCTGGATGTATCATGCCTGCGGGCGTTGTGAGTACTGTACGACTGGACGCGAAACGTTCTGCCGCCACGTACAAAACGCTGGATATAGCGTTGATGGCGGGATGGCCGAGCAAAGTATCGTAATGGCCGATTTCACTGTCAAAGTACCAGACGGACTCGATCCGGCACAAGCTTCGAGTATCACGTGTGCCGGTGTCACGACGTATAAAGCCATTAAAGTGGCTGATGTGAAGCCAGGTCAAATCGTTGTTATCTACGGATGCGGTGGTCTTGGTAACCTGGCAATTCAGTACGCCAAACACGTGTTCAATGCGTACGTCGTCGCAGTCGACATCAATGACGACAAACTCAAACTCGCTAAAGACAGCGGCGCCGATATGATCATCAATCCAGTGACAGAGGGCGCTGCGGACAAAATCATCCAAGAGCAACTCGGGGGCGCACATGCAGCGGTCGTCACGGCCGTTTCAAAAGTAGCCTTCAACTCTGCGGTCGACGCTGTAAGAGCGTGTGGAAAAGTTGTCGCGGTCGGACTTCCGTCTGAAACAATGGATTTGAATATCCCACGTCTCGTCCTCGATGGCATCGAAGTCGTCGGATCACTCGTCGGTACACGTAAAGACTTAGAAGAGGCTTTCCAATTCGGGGCCGAAGGAAAGGTCGTACCGGTCGTCCAGAAACGTTGCCTCCACGAAGTCCAAGATATTTTCGAAGAGATGGAACAAGGTAAAATTCAAGGACGAATGGTCATCGATTTCAAAAATAAAGAATGCCAGTAAAAAAACGAGGCCATTTGGTCTCGTTTTTTTACTGGCGTCTAAACCGGGTCATCGTATGACATGATCATCTGTTCAGTTGAACTTGAGATACTAGCGCATTGACGCGCCCTATCCGCTTTTGTATAGTTAGGAACGACAAAACAGAATAGGAGTGACCAATTTGACTCCATACGAACAACTTACGCCAACGCACCTTTTGGATTTGCTCGGTGAGCGCCACGATCAAATCCGACGCATTAGCGAACGGGCATGGAACGAACAACATGATATTTACATCTCCAACTCGGAATGGTACATCCTCGCCCGCATCTACCGAAAGAATCCGACCATCTCCGAAGTGACACGGAACGTCCATGTGTCACGCCAGGCGATCCATAAACTGATCAAGAACTTGAAGACAAAAGAGCTCGTCACGGTGACCGACCACCCGACGAGCCGAAAAGACAAATGCATTCAGCTGACCGACCTCGGTATCCGCTGTTATGAACAAAACGAGGCGCTAAAAGCCAATCTCGAACAAAAAATTGCCACGACACTTGGCGACGATGCGTTTAATCAGTTGCAGACGTTGCTCCAAACCGACTGGAAACTGTGATCTCTTCTCATAATAAGAAGAGGTTTTTTCCGTCTGTGCGGCCTTCAATGTCAACCGGGTTGACAATTTACATCAATTACCTCTATAATGGATATTAGGAAGAGGTGATCGATTTGTTCAAAATTGATGATTTAATCATCTATTCGACCCACGGAGTTTGTCGCATTGACGAAATTTCCGATATGACGGTCGCAGGTGAGACGAAGTCGTACTATACGCTCCATCCAATCAACAACGCGCAGAAGCTACAGATCAGTATTCCGGTCGATAGTGACAAAGTCATGATGTTGACACTCTTGGAAGCTAAAGAAGCAAAAGAGATCCTCGAATCGTTCCGCTCTCCTGGTGTCGAATGGAATCCCCATCCGAATAACCGGAACCGCGAATTCTTGCATGTCGTTCATTCGGGCAACCGTCACGATATCGCTCAAGTCATCAACACGCTTGCTCGGAGACAAACCGAAGCAGTTTCGTTGAACAAAAAGTTATATGAACAGGATCGTAAGATTTTAGAAAACGCTAAAACGATTCTTGTGAAAGAACTTTCACTCGCGCTTCATTTGTCGGAAGAAGTCATCGATCAACAGATTGCCGCTTATTTGAGCGCTGAACCTGTTGCCGCCACTTGATTGGACCCTTCTATATGAAGCGGTCTTTTTTTATTGTTTGAACGCCTGTAACACTTGTTCCTTCAACGGTTGGAAGCTCATCCCTAAGTTTCCGTGGTACATAAAATGCTTCGAGCATAGCACCGTCCCGATTCCACCGTCACGGTATGTAAATGGAATCGGGCCTTTTGCAATCCAGTCGCAGAGTCGAAGGTTTCGATTGAATGTCTGACGTGGAACCATGTGCTCCTCTTCAAGCAAACCGAGCAGTTCGCCGAGTGCCTGTTTGCTATGGACAATAATTACTTTCGGTCGATAGGTGAATAACAATTCTCGGAACACTCGATTCCCATACTGAATCAAGTCAGGATTTACGCTAAGCAAATCTTTCGCTCGTCTCGTCGGATAGGCGTTCATATTCGTCTCAATCACTTCAACTTCTCCATTCGCCCTCAGCTCTAAATCTTCGACAAATTTATTCAAGCCGATCCGCGTGCGTGATAAGTCCGTCTTCCCTTGCGAACGGCGAATCATCTTCACGCGCTCCAAAAACTGCTCTCGATGACAAAATGTATCGATATACTCTTCAGCACTTGCAAAGTCGTCCTTATGCATCGGCGTCGCTGGATTGATGCCAACGATGAAGACGTTGCCTTTTGAACTCGGGGATTTACTGACGAACGGTCGGAAATAGTAGGGATGGGGCGCACGTTCGACCCAACTTTTTAACACTTCAACTGAACACATGCCCCGGTCTCCTCTCAATCAGTCTGTAAAGTCACATCTTCAGCTAATCCCGTATTGTTAATCTTGTTGTACTGGTCATAAGCTTCCGTCACTTCGTTCAAGTCTTCTGGATCAATTAAAAATGTTTGAGTCCCTTTCTCAATCAGCAAAAGCGGCTGCCCTTTGAACTTTACTTCATCCAAGATCTCGGATGCGTCTCGAACGATCACTGTCTCCGTTGTTGGCGTGAGGCACCGGACTTCTGTGTGATCTAGCCACTCCAATATTTCTGTGACTTCCGACTCGACATCAAACAATATGGCGACCAAAACATAATGATCCCCTTGTTTCATCAGGACAGCATAGCAATCACCCATTTGGACGCATTCCGTCTTCGCCGTCTCCATATAGTCTTCGTAATGAGGGAGGACACAATACTCGTAACTGTCCGGATATTTTCGCAGGTGTTCGAGATAAGCACCATACTTTTTTCTTTCCCACTGTGTAAGCTTGATTTTATCCATCCTCTACCTCCTACATGATGGTATTCACCTTTTATTTATAACCAATATATGGTTTTTAATGTTGCAATTCAAAAGAAAAAGCGAGAATATTTTCGCATTCTCGCTTCAACCGATTCAATTGTGCACGACACCCTTTTCTTTCAAGCCGAGCGCCATTGCCGTCGATTCGTGGATCGTCTTGAACAGCTCAGGATGGTCTGAGAGCGAGACGCCGTACGATGGCACCATCGCCTTGATCTTCGGCTCCCATTCCGGCAACTGCTCAGGGAAGCACTGCTCGAGCACTTTCAACATGACGTGGACGGCAGTCGACGCACCGGGTGACGCACCGAGGAGCGCCGCGACCGAACCGTCTTCCGCACTGACGACTTCTGTCCCGAATTGGAGCGTGCCTTTGCCTGCTGGCGTGTCTTTAATGACTTGCACACGCTGACCGGCGACGACGATTTCCCAATCCTCGTTTTTCGCGGTCGGGATGAACTCACGGAGCTCGTCCATCCGCTTGTCGTGCGACAAGAGCACTTGCTCGATCAAATATTTCGTGAGCGGCATCTCTTTCGCCCCGGCCGCAAGCATCGTCACGACGTTGTACGGTTTGACCGATTGGATGAGGTCGAGGTTCGAGCCTGTCTTCAAGAACTTCGGCGTAAAGCCGGCGAACGGTCCGAACAAGAGCTCTTTCCGTCCATCGATGTAACGTGTATCAAGATGCGGCACCGACATCGGCGGCGCGCCGACTTTCGCCTTACCGTATACTTTGGCGTGGTGCTGCTCGATGACGTCACGGTTTTTACAGACGAGGAACAACCCGCTCACCGGGAATCCGCCGATATGCTTCGACTCCGGGATACCCGTCTTTTGCAACAGCGGCAAGCTGCCGCCACCGCCGCCGATAAAGAGGAACGGCGCCGTATGCGTCTCGATCGTATTCGCCTCGATGTCCTTCACTTTCACTTCCCATAGCCCGTCTGGCAACCGTGTCACGTCCTCGACGCTATGCTTGTAGTTGACCTCGACATCATGATTCGTCAAATGGTCAAACAGCACCCGCGTCAGCGCGCCAAAGTTGACGTCCGTCCCTGAGTCAATTTTCGTCGCGGCAATCGGCTCATCGATCGTGCGACCTTCCATGACGATCGGCATCCATTCGCGCAACTGCTCCAGATCGTCCGATAAGACCATACCATCGAACAACGGATTATTTGTTAGCGCTTCCAAACGTTTCTTCAAGAAGCGGATATCTTTCTCCCCTTGGACCATGCTCATATGTGGGATCGAGCGGATAAAGTCTTCCGGTTGTTGAATCAATCCTTTGTTCACCAGATGCGCCCAAAACTGGCGCGAGATTTGGAACTGCTCGTTGACGTTAATCGCTTTTGAGATGTCGAGCGTGCCGTCCGAATTCTCGGTCGTATAGTTCAACTCGCAGAGGGCGGCATGCCCCGTTCCTGCGTTATTCCATTCGTTCGAGCTTTCTTCCCCTGCGCTTGCGAGCTTCTCGAACACTTTGACTTCCCACTCCGGTACGAGCTCTTTAAAGAGCGACCCGAGCGTCGCGCTCATAATTCCCGCACCAATCAAAATGACGTCTGTTCTCTTCTGGACACTGCTCATGAAAACCCCATCCTTCTCCCCTGAATTTGTGTATGAAACGACTCAGTAAATCCCCATTCGCCGATCGTTTCTTTGTAATCGTTATACTGATTATAACGCTTTTGTGATGAAAGATAAGGGTTAAGTAGTGAAAATAGAGATGAAACTTTTTATCGAGTTTACACTTCGGAAATCGCCGACGTCACACTTTGTTTCGAATGGTATGATGAAGGCAACTAAACGAACAGAGCGAGGTCAGAAGTATGAAAAAAAAAGTAAAAGTTGTAGCAGCTGTAATCGAAAATGAGAACCAAGAGATTTTGTGCGCACTTCGCTCAACCGATATGCTTATCTCAAATATGTGGGAGTTTCCTGGTGGGAAAGTCGAAGCTGGTGAAAATCTACAAGAAGCACTTGAGCGAGAAATTCTTGAAGAGTTAAACTGTGAAATCACAGCACATGAAGTGATTAATGAACACGTTCATGAATATGAGACGTTTATCATTCAATTAATTTCACTGCGTGCTGAATTGAAGTCAGGCACTCCGGTTGCAACGGAACATGACGCTTTGATCTGGTTGAAACGAGAAAACTTACATTCCCTCGTCTGGGCGCCAGCAGATATCCCTGCCGTAAATGACGTCATCAATCAAACGACGAAAGCCGAGAACGTGTAAAAAACACGTCTCGGCTTTTTTCAATGCGTTTGTTCATGAAGGTAGTCGTAGATTTGTTGATCGACGCTTTCCTGTAAAAGTAAATTCATCGTTACTACGGGCAATTCCTGTCCATCTTGATTCAGCATTGTCGTATCTTGAACTGATTCCAGATCCGGGGTCACTTCTCCTAAGTAGTAGAAATCTCCACCTTCATCGTCATCTTTCTTCACAAACAGATGAACGTCGATGTCTCGCTGTTTCGAATTTACAATTTTAATAACTTCTTCTGACTTAGTTGTTCTGCGACTTCTCGTAAACCAATGGAATACTTCAGGATTGATAAATGTATCTCCATAGTTCACACTTGCTTCCACGTCTTCACCTTTATGATACGTTACAAAAATCGGACACGTTTGATGTTTAACTTTGTAGCCGTATATCGTTGATTGCTCTTCTTTATCCCAGTTCAAAAGCCGGCACGCATCTTTTCTCGTATATTTCTCAAGTCTTGTCAAAGGTTTAGTTTGATCGTAACGCTCACTTCTTGCGAGCGAAGACTGTAACACGTCGTTAAACAAGCGGTAGAACCATTCATTTGTTAATAGCGACTGTACGTGCGAAGACAACTGATACGCTTCATTTTCCAATGTAATGAGCGGGTGACCTCCGTATTTCAATTGATCTGCATCTTTGAAAAAGCCTAACGATAATACATTCTCTAAAGATTGCAACGTTGCTTCATCACAACGAACGCCTTGTTCAAGTAGCAAGTTCATAAACTCTTGTTTTGTCACTGTCTTCCGGTGTAGAAGTGCTTGTAACAACAAAACTTCATGAACTCGTTTCCCTGATAATAACTCTTGAGTCACCATCAATAATACTTGCGAATGAGAATGTGGAAGATTCGGAAGATCACGCTCTACTGTATTTAACAGTTCTCCATAGTGCCCCTTTTTCGTTCCCACGACAATTGGATCCATCGAATGATTTTCGATGAAATCAAGAAGCATTGGTGTACGGCCTAAACGGTTCTTTAAGTTTTGATAGGCTTCCTTCAATACTTTTAAATCCGTTAATCTTGCTTGGTTAATCGATTCATAAATACGTTCTTTTGCAATTGCTTCAAAATTGATTGTCGATGTTCCAGACATATAACTACGATCAATCACTTTCCGTCGAATCGAATCTTTATTTTGAGAATGGTCATCCGATAAAGCAACCGGAATTAAATAGTTATTTTTATAGTTTGCGATGAAATCGATTACTGTGACATACCGTTTCGAGTCATGTTTGCGCAATCCTCGTCCTAACTGTTGAACAAAAACAATACTCGACTCTGTCTGACGAAGCATAACGACTTGGTTAATACTTGGAATATCAATTCCTTCGTTGAAGATATCAACTGTCAGAATATAATCTAAGCGCCCTTCTTCAAGATTCGCAACTTCAAGTCGCCGTTTCTCTTGTGAATCATCTCCAGTTAATGCACAAGTTCTAAATCCACGCCGATTCAATTCTTCAGATAATCGTTTTGCCTCTCGTTTTGAACTACAAAACATCAATCCGCACAAACGTTCTCCAGAAAATCCGTAGTAATCAATTTTTTCCACAATTCGTGTAACTCGCTCTAATGAAACGAGTTGATTAAACATATCCATTTCAACTTGATTTCCACTCACCGCAAGGTCTGTCACCCCAAAATAATGAAACGGGCACAGCATATCTTCTTCAAGCGCTTCTTGTAATCGGATTTCATACGCAATGTTGTAGTCAAACAGTTTAAACAAGTCATATCCGTCCGAACGCTCAGGAGTTGCCGTCATACCAAGTAAAAATCGCGGTGTAAAATACTCAATCATTCGTTGATACGTATTCGCACCGGCGCGATGACTTTCATCAATCAAAATATAGTCAAACGTATCCGGGTCAAATTGATTCAACGTCTCTTGTTTTGAAATCGTTTGAATCGTTGCGAACATATATTTAGCATTCGTTGCTCGGCTTGAACCCGAAAGGATACCAAAGTCTTCGTCTTTCCCGCCAATTACTCTTTGAAAATCTGCTTTTGCTTTTTGAAGAATTTGCTCTCGGTGAACGACGAACAGCATTCTATTCGGATGATAACGGCGTACATCAAAAGCGGCTAAATATGTTTTTCCTGTACCTGTAGCGGAAACGACGAGGGCACGCTGATTTCCTTGGGCACGAACTGCTTCGATTCCGTTTAAGGCAGCGAGCTGCATCGAATTCGGCTCTACTCGTAACGCGTCTTCGATTCGATTCACATCATACCGACTTGGAAACTCGGCAACCCGATCACCGAAGATCGGACGATAGACTCGTTCATATGCCGTAATCCATTCTGCCGTCAGCGGAATTGACTCATTCCACATGTCCTCAAATTGTAGTAAAAAGTGTTCAACAATTTCCCCATTCTCATGAGATGTCAATTTTACATTCCATTCATAATTCGTTTTTAACGCTCCAGACGTCAGATTGGAACTTCCAACAATTAATGAGTAGTATTCATTATGCTGAAAAATGTAACCTTTTGAATGAAACGCCTCAACTTCGGCGATGCGGACGTCAACGTTTTGAAGCTTAAGTAGTTCTTTAAAGACTTTTGGTTGGTTGAAGAATTGATACGTCGAGGTCATGATTTTTCCGCGAATTCCTTTTTCATGTAAGTCGAAGAGCGTCGATTTTAGTGTCGCTAACCCCGATTCGGTGATGAATGCGACAGAAAATAAAAAGGACCGACATACTTTTAACTCATCCGTCAAAGAAGTTAAGACGTCTTGCCGCTTGCTCTTCTCATTGACGAGTAGCTCTGGTTTAAATGGGCTGATATGATGATGATTCTTATCAAGAAACCCTTTTTCCAATGAATTTTTTAATTGGTCTGTAAAATGGCTCATTTAATCCTCCATCTTGAATTATAATAAATTGAAATAATTCCTATTACATGAAATCGTTTTACATATATTTCATTATTATCTTCTCATCAAAAATGATCAAGGAGAATCCACCATGCCAACCATCTACCTCGTCCGTCACTGTTCGGCCACCGGTCAAGAGCCGGACGCTCCGCTCACGGAAGCCGGTGAACAGCAAGCGCTCGACCTTTCTGCTTTCTTTCAAGACGTCCCGATCGAGCGCATCATCTCGAGCGATTACACTCGGGCCGTCGCTTCAATCACACCTGTCGCTAACGAGCGGAACTTAACGATTGAACAGGAACCGAAGCTTCGTGAGCGCATCCTCTCGCTCGAACCACGGGCTGATTGGTTCGACCTACTCCGCCACTCGTTCGACGACCCTTCGTTCAAGTTACCCGAAGCTGAATCGGGCCTAGACGCAACTGCTCGGATTTTGGACGTCGTCACTCAAATAAACGGTCCGACGACTCTCGTGACACACGGCAATCTGCTCGCGCTCTTGTTACAACATGTGGATAACCAGTTTGATTTCGAGACGTGGCGGAATCTTAGTAATCCGGACGTCTATCAGTTGGAAATTGTGGATAACTTTTTTTCAGTCAAACGCGTCTGGTCGGACCCTGCCTGTGGATAACGTTATCCACAGAAAAAACCGTCTCATCACGAGACGGCTTCACTGCTTCACTTTTCCACAAAGAACATCGAGATGGCGCCTAGGCCGACGTGCGTCCCGACTGAGACACCCATCTGCATCAGATAAATCTCACCTTCGAAGTCCGATTCGGCTTGGATTTTCACTTTCAAGTTCTCAGCGATTTTCTGGTCCGATGTATAACCGATGATGATGAAGTTCGTGACGTCTTTGTCGTAGCGTTTAATGAACTCGTCCGTGTAGTGCTTGAGCACTTTCCGAGTTCCGCGTTCTTTGGCGACGATGGCACCTTTCCCGTTCTTCATGCTCATGATCGGCTTGACCATCAACAGCTTGCCGATGATCGCGCTCGCGTTCGAGATACGGCCACTCTTGATCAAATGATCCAAGTCGTCGACCGACAAGAAGTGTTTCACTTTCATCTTATACGCCTCATTGAAGTCGACGAGTTCCTCGAACGTCGCACCCGCTTCACGCATCTGCGCGCTCTTCATAAGTAACCAACCGCTGCCGTGGCTCATCGAACGGGAATCGACGATATGAATCTTCACCGTCGAATCCGGATGCGCCTCTTCAAAATATTCTTTGCCGAGCACGGCCGATTGATACGAACCACTCGTCCCACTCGACATGCAGATACATAAAATTTTGTGATGGCCGGCCGTGACGGCATCTTCCATCAGCTTCAAAAACGTCGCCGGGCTCGGCATCGCCGTCGTCGGAAATTCCGGTAGCGCTTCCAACATTCCGTAAAACTCATCGGGCTGAATATCGACGCGGTCTTCATACGACTTATTGTTCATCGTGATGATGAGCGGAGCTACACCGATATCATATTTTGCTAAAATGTCGTCTGATAAATCGCAAGTTGAGTCGGCTAGTAATTTAATCATAGTATCCTCCAAATTGTCTCCTAAGGTGACGGGAATCGTCCTAGTTCACTACGCCGATTAAGACGTCAAGACAGGACACCTTTAGTGTACCAAATATAGAGGGTTTGATGTTTTTTTACTAGGCTCAATGTGCGACTTATTCATGTTTTTGAATCGATGTGCGAATTCGGGTCGTATACACTACAGGATTCACTATTCCTCACATGCAAAACAGCATATAATGCTAACACTAAGCTTGTAGCCGTAAGGAGAAGACATGATGCAAAAACGACTTTCTTGGAAGCAGCTGAAATGGTTGGTTCCATTCCTATTGATTGGCTTGATTCTTTATCAGAGCGGGCAAGAACTACAAAACTTATCGCTCGCAGCCGCCTTCTCGGCGTTAGAAAAACTGACAGGATTCGAACAATCCAGCTTGATCCTTCTTGGCTTGCTCGCTGTCCTGACGATGACCGGATACGACTACTTTTTACTCCGCTCATTGAACGTTCATATCCCGGTCCATAAGCTGCTTCGTGCGGCTTGGATCACCAACTCGATGAACGGCATGCTCGGGTTCGGCGGCGTCATCGGCATCGCACTCAGGACCTCGCTGTATCGTCCGTACACGGATACATTGCGACTGCTCCGGGCTATCGGTTGGATGACACCGACGCTGATCAGCGGACTGTCTCTACTGTCGATCGGGGTCCTCTCCGGCCTATTTCCGGCTACAACGCTGATATCGACGAAGCAGTGGATTTGGCCCATATTGCTGGCAACGCTAGCCGTCTTGCCACTTTACATCTATATGACCCGCAAACGATCGAACTTGAGCTGGTCGACGTTACTCGGCTACATCGCCACATCATTCGCGGAATGGGTGACAGCAGGACTCGTCGCCTTGTACGCCTTGTATCTCCTCGGCGGGGACGCCCCGATTGCTAGTATGCTGGGCGTATTCATCGTCGCCACAATCGTTGGGGTCGTTTCACTCGTCCCAGGCGGAGCCGGCTCATTTGATCTATTGTATTTGGTCGGGATGACGCAGCTCGGCATCAACCAAGAGATTGTGTTGTCGTCCTTGATCGTCTATCGGTTCGTCTACTTCATCGTCCCGTTCATGATTGGTTTGTTTTTAGCCGCGATCGCCTTCGGGGACCAGGTCGTCAAACAAATCGAATACAAACCGATCATCGGCTCATCGTATGAAATCGGGACGGTCGTCTGGCGCACCGTGTTGCGGACACTCGCCAAGACCGGTCGGATCGCCGGCAGTCTGATCGCTTTGATGACGAGTCTCGTCCTCTGGTTTCAAACGCTGCTCCCGAGTGTGGCCCCGCTTTATGTGACAGCCCCTTGGATGCAATGGGTCGGGACGCTTTGTCTGTTCGTTGCCGGACTCCTGACGTTAGTGAGCACCTACGGCATGTATATCCGCACGAAACGGGTGCTGTGGATCACGGCTGTGTCGTTCTTCTTCGCGACGCTTGGTATATTCGCACGCGGGTTCAATTTGTTTGAAGCGTTGGTCGTGGTCGGATTTGCCTTGTTCGTTTGGCTGACCCGAAACCAGCACACGCGGTATCGCTCGATCCTGACCATCAGCCGCTTCTTCCGAAACGTGTTGTATGTCAGTCTATATGTCGGGACACATGCGATTTTGCTCCAGTCATTCAGTCAAAGCGACACGATTTTCTTTGAACCGGATCAAGCCGCCCTGTTAAGCGTGAGCGCTGTCATGATATCAGGCCTGCTATTGAGTGTCCTGTTTGTCTTGTTTAACCGTCTGAAACGTCCCCGTCTTGGTGAGGCGTTCGAACCGGTGCGCTTTGAACGGTTCCAGACGACGCATGCGACATCACACACGTTTGATTTGGCTTACATGAATGACAAGCGCGTCTATTATGGCCCTGATGACAACGCCTGCCTGCTGTTCGCGTTATCTGGTAATCACGCAATCGTTTTAGGAGACATACAAGGTGAGACGAGTGCCGCCTCCGAGCTGTTGATTCAGTTCATTGAGGCGACCGACCATCTCGGCTATGTCCCGTTGTTCTATCAAGCCACACCGAACTGGATGCCGCGCCTGCATGACGCTGGCTTCACGTTTTTCAAGCTTGGCGAAGAGGCGACGATCAATGTCGATACGTTCTCACTGACAGGTAAAAAGCGCGCGAACATGCGCTCCCTAAACAACCAGTTCATAAAAAAAGGCTTTACCGTGGACGTGATCACGCGACCGAACGAGGCGATCATCACCTCGTTAAAAGATATTTCCGAAGAATGGATCGGTAATCGCAGTGAGAAAGGCTTCTCGCTCGGATTTTTCAACGAGCAGTCCCTATCACATTATCCGACGGCGCTGCTGAAGGACGTCGATGGGCAAATTGTCGCCTTCATCACGCTGCTCCGCGGGCATGGTACCGTATCGATTGACTTAATGCGCTCGTGTTGTGACGCCCCGCCCGGCTCAATCGAAGTACTGATTCTTCACGTAATCGAGTGGGCGCGGGAGAATGAATATGCCGATGTCGGGCTCGGAGTCGCCCCACTCGCATCGGTCGGTGAGCATACGTTCGCTTACTGGCCCGAGCGGATCGCGGCGGACATCTTCGAGAACATCAGCTACATTTATCCGTTCAGTGGGTTAAGGCAATTTAAGAACAAGTTCAAACCGACGTGGGAAGGCCGCTACTTGGCGTTCCGGCAACGACGGACGCTCCTGCCTTCCTTGTTGCGCACGGCCCGGCTGATCAGTCGAAAAAACGTTCAATGACACGCGAAAGGAGCGCCTCGAAAATGTCGAGACGCTCCTTGTTTACATTATTTCGTTGTCACACTGACATTATCAATCGTCACATCGTGCGCACCGAGCGGTGAACCGTCCGTGCGTCCGAGCAAGAATTTCAATCCTGTCATATCGGTTTGACCCATCGTGAGCTCAAACTCATACGTTTTCGTCTCAGGTCCGACTTGAACGATTTGGCTCAAGTAACGCGTATACGCCGCGTTCTCGACCGTCACTTCCATGTTGCGCGCGACTGTCGAAGAAGCATCGAAACGGACGACGTACGTCTGTCCCTGGTGCAGTTCAAGACCGCCTTGCTCAAGCAAGACGCTCCAAGGTTCCTGTCCTTCTTGCCCGATCGAGATTTGAGCGGCTTCGTTCACCGCTTCAACCGCGGCTTGCGCATCGAAGTGCACGTAAGAGCCCCAATGTGTCAACCCGTCCGTGAACGATCCGTTCTTCAGCGGAGACGGGTCGATCGCGATCGGTGTCACATCGAACAGTTTGACGTCGTCAAGCTCAATTGAGCCTTTCGCCGAACCGAGTACGAACTGGAGCTGGCTCAACAGGTCCGTCGCTTGTCCCATCGTGAACGGGATCTCGATCGTTTCAAACTCGCGCGTCAACGCGACGTCTTGAAGCGGGAGATACGCGTTGCCGTCCGCTCCATTCAAACCGACTTGAAGTGCTTTGATGCGTTCCGCTCTCGCTTTAAAGCGCAACACGTAGTCATGACCTTCCGTCAGTTGAATCCCGTTTTGGACGAGCGTTGCCGGTTCGCCCTTTTTCGGGTTCGTCACGAACTTGAAGTGACGCAACTTCTCGTCAACTGTAGCCGTCCCTTTCGTTGCGCCCGGGTCGAACTGCCAGTATGTCAAGCGGTCCATCGCGCCTTGGTCAAACGTTCCGTTGTAGACCAAGTTCCCGTCGCCGAGCGCTGGTTTCGTCGCGTTCGGGTCAAGTGCTGCACGTTCGGCTTGTTCGACACGGACGTTCCCGATTTGAACGCCTGACGTGCTAAGTCCCATGTTGAACTCGAGACGCGCCGCGAGATCCGTGTCTTCCGTCATATCAAACGTCATCGAATATGTCTGTACGTCTGTCGTCAAATCGAATGAACCTTCATCCGAGTATTTCGCGTAACCGCGGTCTGGTCCGCCGCCGATTTTCACGGCGATCGAGCGGGCCGAATCGGCGCTCGCATCGAACGTCACTTTATAGTGTCCGCCTTTACCGAGCGAGACGTTTTGAATCAATTGGTGCGAATACGGCTGACTGCCGGCTTGAGTGATTGATACATCAGCAAAGCGTGAGCCTGCTTGTTCGATGACATCAACCGTCCCGACGCCGCCAAAGTCTGGCAAGGCCACATAGTTCCAGTACGTCGGGTTGAGCGCTTGCGAACCGTTCGTCACGGTCGTGATCGGCTCCGTGTAATCTTGGTCGTAGACGAGGTTTCCGTCTTCAGACGGTTGTTTCGCTCCGTCCGGCAATACGATTTCTTCGTCCGTATAGACTGGTTCGACTGCTTCACGGTAATCGCGGTTTTTCAAATCGAAGACACGAACGTAATCGACTTCCATCTCGGCCGGGAACGGTGTCGTCGCATCGACATCCCCGTCAAACCAACCGCCGACGGCCAAGTTCATCACGAGGTAGAAGTTTTGGTCAAACGGCGCTGGGTAGCTGTACTTCGTCGCCTGGTTCAACCCTTTCGAGTACCAGTCGTTTTGCGTCTGATAGAGCTCTCCATCAACGTACCAGCGCAACTCGCCAGGCTCCCACTCGACGGCATATGTATGCCATTGATTGATGCCGTCACCTTCTTCAAAGTGATAATCTTTGCCTGTATATTTGTTGTTCGGCCAGTTCTCGCCATAGTGAATCGTCCCAGCGACTTTGTCAGGCTGGCTGCCCCATGATTCCATGATGTCGATTTCGCCAGACGATGCCCAGGCACCGTACCGGTCTTGTTCCGGCAACATCCAAAACGCCGGCCACAAGCCTTTCCCTGTCGGTAGTTTTGCCCGCATCTCATAGCGACCGTATGTTTTACTGAACTTGCCTTTCGTCGTCAGCTTCGCCGACGTAAAGTCATACGTCCCGAGTTCATCCATCGTTTGTTCCCGTTTGGCGCGGATGACGAGCTTGCCGTCTTTTACGAAAGCGTTTTCGTTTTTGTCCGTATAAAATTGCTTCTCATTGTTTCCCCAACCCGGTGCGACCGGATTATCGTCGTTATCTTTCAACCAGTTCCCCGTATCGAAATTCCATTTTGCCTGGTCGATCTCTTTCTTGCTGAACTCATCCGCCCAGACGAGCTTCCATTTCGTATTGTCTTTTTTCTCTGGCTTTTCGGCAGATGCGCCTTGTGCGGCTGACAAGACAAGTCCGGTACCGAGAGCAAGTGCTACCCATTTCTTCATCAAAATCCCTCCTTTGACATAAATGAAGGCAGACACACGAAAACCGTCCCTGCCTCAACTCTAAAGCTACGCACCAAATTGAAAGCGTTTTCCGAAAGCGCTTTCGTTAGTTCTATTATATTTTTTTCGTCTACCTAGATTCAACCATTTTCTTGAAGTGAAATGAAAATGAAATAAAGAAAAAAAGAATCAACCTATGAATTAGGTCAATTCTTCGATGACTGTCCAATCTGAAATCGTGACTTTGAATCCAAGCGCCTCCGTATCCGGACTACAGGCGTACGGTCCGACGCGTAACGTCGACACGTCATGGAGATGGGCGATTCTTAGTTGTTCACGCCTGCCGTCCCCATATTCGAAGAACACCTCGACATCACCGTCTGTGTAGACGAGCTCGAACGTCAATGGTCCGTTCACTTCTTCGTTCGAAAAGTCCCGCGTCGACCAATCCGAGTAACCAAAGGACGTGACGACGGCCCCAAGGTGTGACGGTCCATCCGGGATATACTCGACCGACGTCTTGAGCCAATGGTCGTCATTCGCATACAACAAAATGCCGGCCTGGTCGTATGTATGGCTCGGCTTCATCTCAATCGTTGCCTGGCACGTGAAGCGCTTGGCCGATATGTCCTTCACCAAGGCGTGCGCCGTCATCCGGTTGAACCCATAATGGGTGTTCCGCCAAAAGTCGGTGTCGGCTTCTGTTTGGAAGGTGAGTCTCTCCTGTACGTCTGTTGCTCTCGGCTCATTGATCCACGTGTACTGCTGCCACATGATTGATCCCTCCCCATTGGCCTCGCATCGCGAACAGAAGTGGAATCATCGGTTCGTGATACGGAATAAATTCTCCTGACCGAATCATGTCGAGGATGGTCGTCTCGTCCGCCCACTGCACCGCCTGGACTTCTGATTCCTGGAGCGTCAAGCTATCGAGATCGACTTCCGTTTCGACGAGATAGATATCATCAAATCCTTCGTCGAAGTTGACCGTCAAATGCGGACGCGTGTTTGATAAGTCGAGTTTCAATCCAATCTCTTCTTCGAGTTCGCGCATCGCCGCCTGTTGACTCGTATCGCCAACCGTGGCACTGCCGCCGACCGTGATGTCCCACATGTTCGACCAGCCGTCTTTGAACGGTTGGCGCTGTTGAATCAACATCTGTCCTTGCTTGTTAAAGATACAGACGTGGATGACAAGATGGTAATCGCCATTCTCGAGACGATTGCCCCGCTGCCACGTCCGCCCTGTCTTTTCTCGGTCAACGTTATAGACGTCCCAAAACTCCATCGTTCCATCCCCTTTATGTGGCCGCACTCGCTGCCGCTTGATCTGATTTCACACAATCGATGGCGACGACGATCGAGATGAGCATGTGCTCCATCGTCTCATCGATCACTTGAATCTCATACGTGTCGCCCCATGACAACCATTTTTTCTGGACGCTGCCGATGACTTGCCCGTTCTGTGTCACCTCGAAGTCCATATCCCACCAGTCGCCATCGATTTCAATTCCTGCTGCGTCAATCGTATAACGCGGTTTGAAGAAGGTGAACTCTTTTGAGATCGTCATCGTCTCCTCACCCTCGACGTCGACGTAAAACTTCGGTAAGAAGCTGAATGTCTTTTTCGTAATGGTCGTGATCTCCCGCCCATCCTTGTCCGAGATGGTGAACGACTTCGGCAGCTTCATAAAGCTCCCTTCGACGAAATACATATCGTTTTCATCCGCGTCCTTGATCGTGAACCGTCCGCGCAAGCTGAAGACTTTCTGTTTCATGTAAAGCGTGTTCATCGTCATCCCTCCAATTTATGTCTGTTGTCCTCTATACGAGTATATACCCGACTATGGTTCATTTTTTCTGATGGAATGAATGTTCAGGCCGACACAACAGGGCGTATAATGAGATGAGGAGGTGAGAGATTGATTTCTGAAAAAGTAAAACAAGCTGTTGCTGAAACGATTCAACGTGAGACCGACGCTGATTTCATCTTGTTATTCGGGTCATTCGCCAAAGGAACAGATCGTGAGGATAGTGATGTCGATTTAGCATACTTCGGTCAGAAGCGACTCTCACCATATAATCGCTTTGCCTTGGCGAGCGAATTAGCGCTTCTATGCGGGCGAGACGTCGACTTGATCGATATCCGTGAAGTCGACACCGTCTTTGCCATGCAAATTTTCTCAGAGGGCGTTCCATTATCGATTCAAGATCAGAACGAATTTACGCGACAACAGATGAAAGCCTTTCGGATGTATGCCGAATTGAACGAACAACGAGACATCGTCTTGAAAGAAATCAAAGCTAGAGGAAGTGTATTCGATGAATGATGTTGTGTTGAACAAAGTGACGACAATCGAGCGCTGTCTTCAGCGAATCCATGACGTGTATGACGATAATCCAGATCACCTAAACGATTTCACGAAGCAAGACAGTATCATTCTCAACATCCAACGCGCCTGTGAAGCGAGTATCGATATCGCGATGTACCTAGTCAGTCAAAAGAAGTTGGGCGTACCCAAAGCGAGCCGGGACGGGTTCATCATGCTCGAGGAAGCAGGTATCATTGATAGTGCCTTAGCGAAGACGCTCATGAACATGGTCGGATTCCGTAATATCGCCGTCCACGACTACCAAGCACTCCAACTCGAAATTCTTGAAGCGATTCTCGAAAAGCACATCGATGATTTTAAAACGTTCACAAAAATCATTCTCCAATTAGATCTGTGACAGTCATGGGCGAACAAATCTCAATCGAACTAAATGTCGACTCTTTAACTTATGAAACTCAAATCGTCGGTGATATCTCCTTCATTATTGACTCTTATATATATTTCCCTGGCCAAGGATGGTCCGATTTTGTCGTCATCGTCTTGAAATGGTGGATTGACAGTTGTCGTGCCCTTTTATCCGCGCCACTACACGAAAAGTATTCATTCTCCTTTATGGACGGACGAGACGATGTGATTGCGAGAAAAGTGAACGCGACAGAGGCCGAACTCCTATACGTAGGCAGTGATACACGTCACGTGCTCATGGGAACTGTATTGATCGAAGAGCTGAAACAGGCCCTCATCAAAACGACATACCAGCTTCTCAACGCGATCGACCGGAACGGATGGGAGAATGAAGAGGCCGAGACGTTACGTCACGCCGTAAAATCACTTGAACGCATATAAAGAACGCCGCCTCGTTTCCGAGACGGCGTTTTTCAATTATCCATTCTTCATGCTGAACGAGTCAGCGAGCGTGAACGTGATGTCTTTCACGTCAAGGCCACCGAGTGCGAAATAGAGTTGCAAGTAGTTGTGTTGGTTCAAGAAGAACAGTTGCTTCGTCTGCGTCACCCATTCCCCGCCCGTTCCGTTAAACGTGAACGTCGGACCCGGGATGTTGTTCGCAAATAGCGTCACCGGCATCTGGGCGAGCTCTCCTGCTTCCGAACGGGCCGTGATTGTCACGTCGTACGTGCCCGTCTCATCGACCGATACGGCGAAGACGTGCGTGTTTCCCGTCGATGTGTCCGCATCAAGTAAGCTGACGCTCTCACCGTTCGCGAGATGCTGATACGTCACATCGAAATCAATCGCTTGTCCTGCTTCTTCGTTGAGTCCGATCACTTCGACTGAACCGTCATGAAGCCCTAGCAGACGCTCCATCGCCGGAGACTTAAAGACAAAGCGGCAAATGTTCGCCGCACTCCGCAACAGTTCCGCCCGCGTCAACGTACCGGCAGCGAGTGCCGCTCCCGTATTGTCGTCGAACGAGTTCGTATCCGGACGGTCGACGACCATGTACAAGTCGTTCTGCGACTGGACCATCGCCGCCGTGTTCTGACGGTTCGCCGGCTCATCTTCATGGTGGTTCACTTTCGCCCACCAGTCGGTCATGACGATGCCTTCAAAGCCCCACTCGTCGCGAAGGACACGTGTGTTCTGATCATATAGCCCGGCCGTCCAGACGCCGTTGACGGCACCGTACGTCGTCATGATCGACGTCGCCTTACCTTCTTTGACCGCCATCTCGAACCCTTTCAAATAAATCTCGCGCAACGCCCGTTCCGAGACGACCGAGTCGATGTCGTGGCGGTGCGCTTCTTGGTTGTTGGCGCTGAAGTGTTTGAGCGTACCGGTCACGCCGACGCGGTGCATCCCGTTCAACTGGGCGATCGCCATCTTGCCCGTCACGTGCGGATCTTCCGAGAAGTACTCGAAGTTCCGTCCGTTGAGCGGATTACGATGGATGTTCATCCCTGGTCCGAGCAACGTGTCGACGCGGTTTTTCCGCATCTCGAGTCCCGTCATCTCGAACAGGTCTTCGATCAACGCCACGTTGAAGCTTGACGCCAACAGCGTCCCGTTCGGCAACGCAAACGCCTTCGTGCCGATGTCCATCCGGATACCAGACGGACCGTCCGCGCAACAAGCGGCCGGAATGTCGAGCTCGTTCAAACGGTCCGACACGCCGCCGAACGCGGCGGCCGTCCCTGGTGTCACGCGGGGTGAGTTCATACCTTGTCCGCGGACGATGCAGGCGAGGTCCTCATCCGTCAACTGGTCGAGGAACGTCTCAAGCTCGGCTTTCCCGTGATAGACGTCCGTCAGCTTCAAGCCGTTGTCGCTTGTCTGATGGCGCTGCATCGGACGTTCGGCGAGATAACGTGCCTCAACGTCAACCTGGCGCAGCGGTGTTGCTTCGTAGCTGACTTCATATCCTTGGCCGCTTGCGACCGGCTTGATGCGGTCAAACGGTGTGACCGGCGCCATGTTCTCGCTGAGCGTCTCGACGACTTGTAGTTCGGCGAGCTCATAGTCGAAGACCGCGACGGCTGAACGTACGTCCGTCCCAGCATGAATCCGGTACGTCCCGGCTTCTAAGACAAAGCTCGATGCGTGTCCGGTGACGCTACGATCGTCATAGCTCGCAAAGTCCGTGACCGGGACGGAGAATTCGAGCGTTTGCCGCTCTCCTGGTGCAAGCAGACCTGTCTTATCGAACGCGACGAGGGCGCGCGCCGGGTTACCGAGGACGCCTTGCGGCTTCTCGACATACAACTGGACGACCTCTTTCCCTTCAACTGCCCCGGTGTTCGTCACCGCGACGTTGATCGTAATCAAACCGTTCTGTTCGCTCGCTTCAACGACTTCCGTGCTGAAACTTGTGTACGACAACCCGAAACCGAATGGATAGAGCACCTCGTCTTTCGCGAACGTCTCGAAATAGCGATAGCCGACATAAATATCTTCTTGATAAATTCCTTTGTCGGCGTGACCAAAGTTTTTCGTCGACGGATAGTCGTCAATCGACCGGGCGATCGTGTCTGTCAACTTGCCGGACGGACTGACTTTGCCTGTGAGTACATCGACGAGCCCGGTCCCACCTTCTAATCCCCCTTGCCATGCGTAAAGAATCGCGCTCGGCTCATAGTCCGTCGCCCACTTCATATCGATGATGTTGCCGACGTTCAAGACGACGGCCGTCTTCGTAAACGCCTTCGACACTTTCTCGATCAACTCGTTCTCGATCTCGGTCAACAAGTAGCTGCCCGGGTCGGCCGTGTTGTCACGGTCCTCACCCGCCGTACGCCCGATCATGATGAGCGCCATATCCGACTTGGCTGCCGCTTCCGCGACGAGCGCGTCCGTGACGGCCATCTCCGGCTGTGACCACGGTTCGCCGGCCCAGCCGACACCTTTGTCGAACGGGTTTTCTTCGACCCACGCCTCATACGTCTGAAGGAGCGACTCGTTCAGCTGGATGCCTTCACTCGCTTGGAGCGCCTCGAGCGGACTCGTCACGTGGGAGACGTTGACCATCCCTCCTGAGCCGGTCCCGCTCTTATAGTAGTTGAATTGGCTGCGACCGAACACGGACACGGTCGTCCCCGCCTGGATCGGCAGCGTCTGTTCGTTCTTTAAGAGGACAGCCCCTTCGGCGACCGCCGTTCGCGCCAGTTGTTTATACGTATCCCAGTTCAATGTGTAATGTTTCATGTGGTCAGCTCCTTCATTTCGTTTGCGATTTCGTTCATGCAGTCTTCAGCTTGCGGATAGTCCCCGATTTTATCGATGAAGGCGTGGTCCATCCCTCGGTATTGGATCAGTCTCGTCTTCACGCCGTCGCGCGCGAGTTTCCGCGCATACGCCTCGCCTTCTAAGCGCAAATAATCGTACTCCGCCGTCACGATAAGCGCGGGTGGGAGGTTCTTCAAGTCGTCCGCCAACAAGGGCGATACGAGCGGATGCGTCACGTCGGTCGCACCTTGTAAATAAATGTTGTTGAACATCGAATCCGAATCGCTGAGCGCTAGCACCATCCCGCGAACCAAGTCGTGATGATGTCGGATATCGTATTGTGCGATGTCCCATGCGTAATCATCTGTCGGAACCGAACCTAAATTGACGACCGGATAAATGAGCGCCTGGAAGCTGATCATGTTCGTCTGTTGGGCACGATCGAGTAAGCAACAGCCGGTCGCTAAATTTCCACCGGCGCTGTCGCCCGCGACCGCGATATTTTCGCGCGACACCCCGAGCGCATCGGCCTGGTCGTATACCCATTTGACCGCTTGAAAGCAATCATGTAAGCCAGCCGGGAACGGATGCTCCGGCGCGAGCCGATAGTCGACCGAGACGACGACCGCGTTCGCTTTCTCAGCGAGCGCTTTGCACGGGTTCTCGACCGTGTCGAGTGTCCCGCCGAAGAAGCCGCCGCCATGGAAGAACAGGACGGCCGGTAACGGCTCGTCTGACTCGGGCCGATAGAGCCGGGCCGGGATGTCGCCTTCAAGACTTGGAATCGTGATCGGTTCCTTCGTGATCGGACGTGTCGTCACGTCACGGTTCGGCCAGCCCATGCTCGCGCGGATGGCCTCAAGGTCAAACGGTGCCGGTGCCTCATCGCCTGTTACGTGTTGATTGTTGTTCGCCAACACGCGCGGGTCGAGGTCGCCTTGTTTGTTTAAGTCCGGGATCGGTTTGATCGTCGTCTCGACGCCATCAATCGTCTCTCGAATATGTACTGCACTTAACTCGTCAACTAACCGTTCGTACGGGTTACTTTGAGTCGACATGAACTGAATGCTCCTTTCTCAATCACCGCTACCTTGCTGATGACAGCTTTATCCGTTGACTTAAATCTTACTTGTTCAGACACGGCTTCAAATTCGGTCGTGTCATCGGTGAAGTGTTGACGCAACTAGCGTTAGACGGTAGAAGTCAGTTCGACCTCTCCCCCTTCGCACTCGCTCGATTTCACGGATGAACGACGAACTGCTCCCTTTCGTGTATAATGAGACGTAAACTAAATTGCTAATGAAAATTTCTACAACAGAAGTTTCTTACACGAAAACGAGGTAAACATATGAATCAACCAAACTTTGCGGACTACCGCTTAAGTGAAGACATCCAACGCGCACTCGGCATCATGAAATACGTGGCACCGACAGAAGTGCAACAGAAAGTCATCCCGCTCGCACTCGAGCACCAAGATCTAGTCGTCAAAGCACAGACCGGAAGCGGCAAGACGGCCGCATTCGGCATTCCTATCACTGAAATGATCGAGTGGGAAGAAAACAAACCACAAGTGTTAATTCTCACACCGACACGCGAGCTCGCCGTCCAAGTCCGGGAAGACATGACGAACATCGGCCGCTTCAAACGAATCAAGGCGACTGCCGTTTACGGGAAAGAACCGTTCTCGAAACAACGTGAAGACTTGAAACAGAAGACGCATATCGTCGTCGGGACACCGGGACGTGTCATGGACCATATCGAACGTGAAACGCTCGTCTTGGACCAAATCAAGTACTTGATCATCGATGAGGCGGACGAGATGTTGAACCGCGGTTTCCTCGCTGACGTCGAAGCCATCATTCAAAAGCTACCGACTGATCGCGTCACGATGGTGTTCTCGGCCACGTTCCCGAACGACATCGAGCGTCTGTGTAAACAACACATGAACGAGCCGACCCGCATCTCGATCGAGTCTGCTGGCGTCACGGCCTCGACGATCGAGCACGGCTTGATTGAAGTCCGCAATGAAGACAAGTTGTCGGTGTTACAAGACATCACGGTCGTTGAAAATCCTGACAGCTGCCTCATCTTCTGCCGGACGAAAGAACATGTCGACACCGTATACAGCGAGCTCGACAAAGCCGGCTATTCTTGCGAACGGCTCCATGGCGGACTCGAGCAAGAAGACCGGTTCGCCGTCATGGAAGGGTTCAAGACGGGCAACTTCCGTTATCTCGTCGCGACAGATGTCGCGGCACGCGGCATCGATATCGATAACGTCAATCTCGTCATCAACTATGACGTGCCGATGGAAAAAGAGAGCTACGTACACCGGACCGGACGGACAGGCCGCGCCGGTAACAAAGGGAAAGCCCTTACGCTCGCGACTCCTTATGAAGGTAAATTCGTTCGCGCCATCGAAGCGTTCATCAAGTTCGAGATCCCGACGCTGGACGCCCCGACCGAAGCACAAGTCGCTCGCGGCAAAGCGGCGTTCGAAGAGAAGTTGAGCGGTCGACGCGTCGTCCGTAACAACAAGACGGCCCGCATCAACCAAGACATCCTGAAGCTTCACTTCAGCGGCGGGAAGAAGAAAAAACTTCGTGCCATCGACTTCGTCGGTACGATCGCCAAAATCCCAGGTGTGACAGTCGAAGACATCGGCATCATCACGATCACCGATCAGATGACGTACGTCGACATCTTGAACGGGAAAGGCTCACTCGTCCTTCAGGCGATGGAGTCGACACCGATCAAAGGCAAAAAGCTAAAAGTGAGTAAAGCACATAAATAACCAATCCAGGTCTCGGAGAGTTTGATCTCTCCGAGCCTTTTTTGTGTTTTGACCACGTTATCGAAAGCGCTTTCGAAAAACCGTAAAAAAATAATGTTTTCGAGAGAACGCTTTCAACAGAATCATACCGATAACACGTCTTGAATTCAACCTTCCTCACCTGATTGTCAAAAAAAGGCTCAGGCAATGTCGCCTGAGCCTTCATCTCTCACTCTAAAAATTTCAACTCTGTATTGTTTCGCGCACGATATCCGGTCACTTCTACCTTGCATACAGAGCACAGCCAGCGTGCGAATCACCGTTCACCATTTCCCGTGAAATACATAACATCGTAAAGAGAACAATCGCTGCGAGAACATGCTCAATCAGCTCTGTCGGGTGCAACGGATTTCGTCCAGCCGAGATGAATTAGTCGAACAGTTCTTCCGAGATCAACTTGAATCCTTCGATTTCCGTATCCTCTTCCAATTCGATTAACAGACATCGTTTGCCTTTCACGTTCACTTGCTTCACGTATTTCAAATCTTGCGGGCTGATCGTGATATTCGCGACTTTCGTGTTGATTTTAATCGACTTCGACGTATACTTCGGGACGACGCTGCTCGCCTTCATCTCGTATTGCGTATCATCGACGACTTGTTTGAACGCCTGCTCGACTTTCTCCGTCGTCACGTCCTCGACGCCACTCGCTTTCAACACGACCTCGACCGCTCGTGCGTCAAGCATCGGGACCGTCTCGTCCTCGTCCTCACGCTCTTCTTCCGCGACGATCAAATAATTGATCTCTTCATAGACGGTGGCGAGCGTCGCCAAGTTGACTTCTTCCCCGATGACGGCTTTGACGACTTCTTCGAACATCGCTTTCTCTTCAACCGCCGTCACGATTTCTGTGCCATTCAACACGTGCTCGATAAAACCGAAGTCCGGTTGATGCGCCTTCTGGGCCGCATACAGGACATGGTTGACGTCGGCCGCGTTGTCCGTGAAACACGGGAACAAGAAGCCGCCGACGGGTGCGTCGAGTTTGATGACAGGATTGATGAAGACGTTCGATTTGTACTCACGCTCGATAAAGTCGAACACGAGCGACTGTTTCGGCAGTTCGGTCTGGTTGATGCTGCCGAGGATGAACCGTGACGTGTACACCTCGTCGCGCATATCGATTTCCGTCTCTTCAGAATGACGCCGCGTCGGTTTATTGTATTGGAAACGAATGAACGTGACGACGACATCTTTCTCGAACGGGGCGTCTTGAACCATCTTCAACGCGATTTTCTGCATCGAGGCGGCCCAGTCCTCTAAGTCTTCTGTCTGCAGTCCTTTGTACAATAGCGTCTGCGTATGGTCGGTCTGACCCGCTTCCGGGTGCTCGAACTTCACTTCAAACAGCTTCTCGTCGAGCTTGCCGCCGAGTACTTTCTTAAAACTCGTCAAAAATAGCTCTTGGTGCTCTTGCTCCAAAAACGGGAACGACCGCATCTCTTCGTGGAAGATCTCGTTGCTGTCTTGCCGGATGTAAATATTATAAATTTCAGCGATTTTGACCGCTTCCGCATTCAACTTGAAATGCTTGCGGATTGCCGCGATGTCTTTTTGATTCATCTGTTCCAACTCCTTCGTTCTTGACTACAAACCGACTTCATTATACCAATAGTTGTTGCTCACGCGTATGTCAGTAGTTCTAAAGCCGGGACGTCTGATGTCATGTCTCATGTCCCTGACCTCAACTTCTCTAATCTTTTGATTCATTTTCGTAAATTTCAATCTTTCAGCTGACTCTGCCGTGTATATTCGATGTGCATCCAGAAATTATAGATGCGAGTCGTTCAGTCGTCATACATAATAGGAGGCACAAACATGTTGAAAAAATGCATCAGTTCTTTGTTCGCCATCGTTTTAATCGTCACGTCGCTCCACTTAACCACTCCGACCGCTTCGGCGCTCCCACCTGGTATCCCGTCGAAATCGAGCGCCCTCACAAAGCTGAACGCGTTGACGGTCAAGACTGAAGGTGCGATGACCGGTTATAGCCGCGATTTGTTCCCGCATTGGAGCGGTCAAGGCAACGGTTGTGACACTCGTCAAATCGTCTTGAAACGCGACGCGGACTCATACGTCGGCGACTGCCCGGTCACGTCAGGGTCATGGTACAGTTACTACGATGGGCTCACATTCACGTCGCCATCTAGCCTCGACGTCGACCACGTCGTACCTTTGGCTGAAGCATGGCGTTCAGGCGCGAACAGTTGGACGACGACGAAACGTCAAAGTTTCGCCAACGATTTAACTGGCCCGCAACTGATTGCCGTCTCAGCTAGCTCGAACCGCTCAAAAGGTGACCAAGATCCGTCAACATGGCAACCGACACGGACCGGGGCACGCTGCGCTTATGCGAAGATGTGGGTCGAGACGAAGAGCCGTTGGGGACTTAGCCTCCAGTCATCGGAGAAAGCAGCCCTTCAAACCGCCATTAACGCTTGCATTTACTGATTCAGAAAGGAGTCCGCTATGCATCAACATTCCTCTACATTCAAAGCCTCACATGGCGTTATGACTGAAGAAGTCGGCGTCATTAGCGGAGAGCTCGAACTGAAGACGACGTGCCAAGAAGACGGCACGCTCGAACTCACCATCACTTACGTCGGGGCGGCTGAGTGGTATACACTGCCCGGACACGACTACAAGCTACATGATGTGCGCGACCATGAAGTCATACATCAACTGCTCGTGAACGTACTCACACGCGATTAACGAAACAGAGCCGACACAACGCTGTGTCGGCTCTTATTTGTATTTATCGAGCAACGTTTGCGGGATATGGCAATAATCGTCCGGACAGCGTTCTAACCGGTCTTGATGCTCGTCCGCACTCCGTACGTAGTTCGTGAGCGGCAACACCTCGAGCGCAATTCGATCGACATCACGCCGTCTGTGGATAAACGCACGGGCCGCATCCACATGCCGAAGATCCTCGCTATAGACACCGGTCCGATACTTCTCCCCGACGTCCTCGCCTTGACGATTGACGCTATACGGGTCGATGATCTCAAACAAGTAATCCATCAATTCATCCATCGTAACGACTTCTGGGTCAAACGTTGTTTTGACGCATTCGGCGTAGCCATCATAGTCCCCATCAAGCGTGTTCGTCGTCCCGTTCGCACGTCCAGCTTCCGTTTCAATGACACCAGGTAGCGTCTTGATGAACGCCTGGACGCCCCATAGGCAGCCACCTGCTATGTAGATTGTTTGCATCCGATCATCCCCTTTGAATTTTAGTAAATAAATCCCACAATTCGTAATAAATACGCTACGATAAAAGCAAATCTTTGATCAGTTCACAGATACGGGGGACCTCCTTTGAAAAAACTCATGTTGACCACATTTTGTACGATCACGCTCGTCTCAGGCGTCTACCACACGGCAACAGGAGAATCATTCGTCTCGATGAGCCAATCCGTTTCCGTTGATCAAAATGAGATCGAACGCTATTTGACGACAGAAGTGATGGAGCCAAACTTCGGCGGCGACGTATGGACGACGTATAAAATCCTCGACACGAATACAACGAAAAATGAGGTCTATGTTTGGGCGCTCATTCAAGAGTACATCCAAGAAGGAGACCGTTTTGAACAAGGCACGGGCATGTCGGTCCCACTTGTATTATACCTCGATGACAAAGACGAATCATTCACGATCCAAGGTCATCGGGTGCCTCGTGACGGTTCGTACTATCCGACCGATCTATGGACCATGTTCCCGGTCCACGTCCAAGTCGCGATTTCCCCACATCCGGATGGGACCGTCACCAAATTACATGCGCAAATGAAAGAAAAACTTTCACAAAGTCAGCAAGCGAAACACAGAAAGGGAGATTGAATTGAACATCACGAAACGCTCCATCCTTTTCTCGACCGCAATCCACCTCCTATACTTCGTCGGTACGTTCGGGATTGGCTTCATCCGAACACTCAACTATGAGCCAGACATAATCGCTGAGTCGAACAACGTCAAAACGCTTCAGAGCGAAGTAGCCATCGGCATGACTGGATCGCCATTCATCTACGTCTTCGGTCTCGCCATCGTTCTGGCGCTCGGAATGCTCACGGTTCAACGTATCCGTCAAACTCGTTAAACAGGGAATACATTCGCTACACTCGCTATAGATGCCAATGGAGAACCTTGAGACGCGGATGGCCTTCTTTAACGATTCCGAGAGCAACACGCATGCGTTGCTGAGTGAAGTTCATGCAAAGTAAAGTGAGTAAAAGATGGGTTACCGATATTCGGTGACCTGTCTTTTACTTTCGACTAGTTTTTAGCGACTTACTCAATCGCTCCTTTATCATTTTTTAGTCTGCTTGAATCATTTCAGCCAGTCTCACGACTTGAAGTTCCGTCTTCACTTCATTGATAGATGAGATCGTCCTCTTCGATCGCTCGGCCATTTCTTCGGGGAGATTTTTTAGACGCTCTCTTGAATCTGCAAGCTCTTTTTCAATTTGATCATACTTGTCCTGATCGATTTTGTTCTCGTTCTTTTCTTCTTTCCAAAATTGCAACGTCTCGATGGCTTTCCCGCTCGTGTTTTTGGCCTTTTGATAAGCAGAGATGGTATAGTTCGTTGCTACAATCACATCTGTAGATGATTCTAGGGCCTCCCTCGCTTCAATCGTTGAGGTTCGAACGTCTTCGATTTGATACACGAGTTCCGTATCCAATTCGTGCTCCATCTCTAAAAGTAATGCTGGATCATTCTCAGCTTGATAAGTCTCATACAATTGACTGACCCGTTCACGCGTCTCATCCATCTCTTGTTTGATACTCGATAAGTGATCTAATCGAAATAAAGCGGCGTCCACTTCATTTAACGTGCTGTTGGCAGAACTTAAATAAGAACTCACTTTTCCTAACATCGGACTGCTTATCACATTGTTGACTCCTGCAATAACGAACGTCGCTGAATCGATGTACTCCAACATCTCACGGACAGGTACCACATTTTTCTTTAACCAATCAATTTGTCGAACGAGTTGGGCTAAATCTTTATCGTATTCCTCTAACTCATGAATGATTTGTGGTATTTCTTTTTCAATAGTTGTGACAGACGTTTCCTGCATATCGTCGACGCGCGATTGCATTTCCGCTTGAGCAATAGACCTGTCTGCATCCCTATTTATATTGAAGTGGCTGACAAAGTACCCGACTGTGCCAGATACAATTACAGACGTAGCGATTGTGATTGGTATCAAATATGTTTGATAAAACGATGTTCGTCGGGTCGTTCGTTCTCTTTTCGATTCCATTGTGGAAGGCTCCTCTAATAGTACGATTTTTTATAAAAAATACCATTTTATGATGATTTTTATCTATATTTTAAATTTGAAACTAAATATCAACAATCCTTTTAAGATTGGATTCAATAAAAAAGAGACTAGATTGATGCTCTAGTCGCTGTCTGGAGATAACCTCATAAACAACTTTTACCTCGTATGTGGCTTTCACCAATTAGACGAACCGGTTTACGATGCCAGGTAATGTTACACTTTTAAAAAGACCATCTATGATGTTCTGGTAAACAGTCATCACATAGTAAATTCCCTTTAAAGGTCGCTCCATTCCCTAACTCTAACACCGGATCATTTTTTTCTCTGTCCGTTGTCCAGCGTCCACAAGCCGCACATTGTCCACAGTTCATCGACAGGGGGTCTAATAATACTGTGGAGCAACTCTGCCAATCCACATTCACTTCATTCGTGCCAATTTTGACTGCCTGATCATGGCATAACTCGTTCGTGACCTGATCAATCACTCCGAAATCTTTATGTATTTCCGCCTCCTCTACTTCCATCAAGAAAGCAACATTGATTAAAACGATTCTTTTCAAAAGCTCAATCTCCTTTCAATCCTTAATAAGACTACCATTCGTCAGCGAAGAAGATTCGCCTAAAAAAAACGTCAAAGACTAATGAATGCCTTTGACGCTTCAACCATCTTTTTATGTGGTCATTTGTGGTAAGGTTCATTCCGATTGATCCGATACGCCCGGTAAATCTGCTCACACAAGACGAGCTTCATCAATTGATGCGGGAACGTCATCTTCGAGAACGAGATCGTATCGTCCGACCGTTTCATGACGTCGTCGGATAAGCCAAGCGACCCACCGATGACGAAGGCGATTTTGCTCTTGCCGTACGTTGCCAACTTGTCGAGCTCACGGGCGAACTCTTCACTCGTCCGCTGCTTGGCATCGATGGCGAGAGCGATGACGTGCGTGTCCGGACTGATTTTCGCCAAAATCCGCTCGCCTTCTTTTTGTTTTACTAGAAACATGTCGGCTTCACTCAAATGTTCGGGCGCTTTCTCGTCCGCAACCTCGATTTCATGCACTTTCGCGTATGCCGACAGGCGCTTCGTGTACTCCGCAATTCCTAGTTTCAAATATTTTTCTTTTAATTTGCCGACCGTGATAATTGAAATATTCATCCAATTCTTCCTTTTTCCACAGTTTTTTCGGAGTTATCCATAGGGTTATCCACAGAGTTATCCACAAATCCACATGTTGACAATCATTTTTTGCTTGACACAACATATGTTGCGTCGGCGTCGCAGAACTCACATTTGACTTGTCCACTTGTGGATAGTTCTTCGAGTAACGGGTACTCCCCCGTCTCATCGACAATGATGTCTAAAGCGATTTCAACATGTTCCTTGCATACTTTTTTTTCCACAAATTTTCCTCCTTAAAAAAGAAGCGTCGCCGCTCCTTTACGTTGCTTCTGTTAATGTGGCCTCGGTCGTTTCTGCCTTGCCTCGTCGTGTATATTCGATGACGATGTTATCCCCGACCGCGGCGTCTCGGTACAAAGCGTCACGTAAATCGACGTAACGTTTAATCTCACGGTCGCCGATCTTCGTGATGACGTCCCCGACGCGAAGCCCCGCTTGTTCGGCCGGACTACCGGGTGTGATCGCTTCGACGAACACCCCGTCCTCTTTGTCAAAACTGATGCCGTATTCTTCCCGGACATTGCCCGGGACGGCGATGACTTCTTGGATCGTGACACCGAGCTGAGCCCGTGTCACCCGTCCGTCACGCTCGAGCATGTCGATGACCGGTAGCGCCACGTTGACCGGGATCGAGAAGCCGACCCCTTCGACGCTCGCTTCGGCGATCTTCATCGAGTTGATGCCGACGAGCTCACCGCGGATGTTGATGAGTGCCCCGCCCGAGTTGCCGGGATTGATGGCGGCGTCGGTCTGGATGACTTCGGCGTTATAGTCCATGAGACCGTCCGCGTTCGTATCGACCGGCACGGTCCGTTCGACACCACTGACGATACCACGCGTGACCGAGTTTGAAAAGACGCCGAGCGGGTTGCCGATCGCCATCACCGTCTCGCCGGCCTGTAGCACCGTCGAATCGCCGAGCACGATCGGATTGACGTCGATATTCTCCGGAAGTTTCACGGAGGCGACCGCCAAGTCGTTGAGCGGGTCTTCTCCTAAAATCGTGGCCGGGGCGACTTGCCCGTCGGCGAACGCGACGTTGATCTCGTCCGCTTCCTCGATGACGTGGAAGTTCGTGACGATGTACGCCGTGTCCCCGTCGACTTTATAAACGACACCAGAGCCCGCACCGGCCTCCCATTGCGAGTCCGAGGTGAAGGCGCGCTGGATGTTCGTGATGCTGACGACGGACGTCTTCGCGCCTGTGACGGCGGCCGTGATGTCCGACTCCGTGACGGTGACGGCTTGCTCGGTACGGACCAGCTCGTTTGTAACGAAACGAGAGGTCGGCGAATCCCAGAGCATCATCGCGAAAAAGAATAACGCCGCTCCTAAGAATCCGCCAACCCCTCCGAGTAATAACGGTTTTACATTCAGCCGTGGCTTATGGCGCACGTGTTCCTCTTGCTTCGGACGCCACTCGCTTCGGGATGGATAAGTCGATGGTGAATCGTTCATTGATGCTGCTTCGTGCTCTAAAGGTTCGACGTCTTGAGGTTCATACTCATGGTGTCTCTCTTCGTTCACGACGCGCCCCCCCTTCAGGACAGTGTTACCTGTCTTTTCCCAAGTTCGCTTATAAAGAAACGAGCGGACATGGGATTAATGGGTCGGTGTCATGCAATTTGATGCGTCCAAGATCGACGTCACGCATGCCGAGCGTCTGTGCGACGCTCATCTGCGCGAGTTCTTTCATATTGTTGTCTTTACTGAGGTGGGCCAAAAAGATCCGTTTCGTCCGCTCACCGATGACCTCGCTCATCGCGATGGCGGCGTCTTCGTTCGAGACGTGGCCATAGTCCCCGAGGATGCGCCGTTTGACGCTCCACGGGTACCGACCCATCTGTAGCATCGAGACATCATGGTTCGACTCAAAGATGAAGTCGTCCGCGCCGCGGATGAGCCCTTTCATCCGGTCCGAGACGTACCCGGTGTCGGTGATGTGGGCCAGCCGCTTGCCGTCATGGGCGAACTGATAAAACATCGGGTCGGCCGCATCGTGGCTGACGTTGAACGACTCGATCTCGATGTCCCCGAACTGTTTGACGTCACCGACCTCGAAATGAAACTTCAAGGCCGGATCGATCTTCCCGATTTTGTCTTCCATCGCTGCCCACGTCTTCGTGTTCGCGTAGATCGGCAAGTTGTACTTTCGGGCGAGGATCCCGACTCCTTTAATATGGTCGGAGTGCTCATGTGTGACGAGCAGTGCGTCGATACCCTCGAACGACTGGCCGATGTCTGTGATGCGTTGCTGCATCGCCTTGCCGGTCAATCCGGCGTCGACGAGCAATTTCGCCCGGTCCGTCTCAATATAGAGCGCGTTACCGGTCGAACCGCTCGCGAGCACACTGTAGCGTAAAGTCACTCGATCACTCCTTTCAGTCTTCTAAATTAAATTCGACCCGCTCGACCGTCCCATCGATGGCATTGACGAAATATACGTTGTCGTCGATAGCGATCGACCAGAGCGGCGGCATGATGATCAAACTGCCGGAACTATCGAGCGGTAAGCTATAAAACCCGGTGTTGATGGCGCGCATCTCTTGGTTCGGCTGGAAGTACTTCCGGGCCGCGAGTTGTGAGATCGCCTCGCTCGCCGTCAAGACGAGGTCGTCTTGCGATTTCGACGACAAGTTCGTCAAATGGCGCTGCTTGTAGTCCGTCACTTCGTAGTTTTCATTCAATTGAAGCAATAACAGGGACGGACCGATATATGTCTCCGTGTCCGCCTCGATTTCCGGGTTCGAGAAAATCTTATTGTTTTCATACGTCTGAACGAACGCGAGTTGGCGCGTCTCTTGGTCAAACCGCCAGTAGGCGTACTCTGACCCGAACGGCACGTAATCGGTGACGAATGTCGACGCCGTCGTCCGCAAGTCGTTCTCGTCGAGTGGGATGGCTTGTTTGAGCTCGACTTCAAGCTGCATGTTGTCGAGCGTCGTCGCTAATTGTACTTCACGATTTTTCGTGATCATCGACGCTGACATCTGCTCAGACGAGCCGGTCAAATAACCGATATCCCGTCCCATCCGTGGCAATTTCGATGCGTCGACGTCACGTTGGTCCAAGATTTGGGCGATTGACGTGTTATCGCTCGTCACAACTTCGGTCGCCCACGTTTCCGTCAAGAGCTGGAACAACAAGTAGATGTTCAGCGCGAGGAAGGCGAAGATTAAAATCGTTTTCGCTTTACTCCAATCCACGGTACATCATCCTCTCTGTCCAATCTTCCGGCTTGTCGTAAGGGATCCATCTCCCGGCTTCACGGACGAACCAGTTCGGGGAGAACGTGACGTAACGACTCGCGTCTTCATTGTATTCGATCTCATAACCGAGACGAATCTCAGTCACGTTTTCGAACCGGTCTGCGTTGACGAGCGTATCGATGACGTCTTGCCCGTCTGCAAGCTGTGTCGTCCCGACCGAGATCAACCGGTCGATTTCGAGATGATGACGCGTGATGGACCGGACTTGTGCCCCGTCGTTTTCAACGCGCAGTGTGGATAAGTCGATCGCATCGTTGTTGATAAACGCATCACGTTGGCTAAAGACAGGGTGCCCTTTCACGTGAAACCGAAACACGGTCGTCTCAAAGCCTTTGTTCGCTGGTGTGATCGCATCGAAACGAAGGGACAGACCTTGACTCTCTGATGTCTCATCGACCCAGCCGCCATGAAAGTTGACGAAGTCGACGATCGTATCAAGCCCGATCGCCGACTCGCGCTCGGTGCTATTGCGTGACAAGTTGCGATAGCGGCTCGCGTTCAACGTCGCGTCATACTCGGCGACGCTGATCCCGTTCGTGAGTGCGCCGACCGAACTCGCCGGATCGACTTCTTGAACGTTCGGGTCCCCGGGGAAGAACGTATCGCGCATCCAATCAAGGCGTGCCGAGATTTGGATTTGTGAGACGTCATACGCGAACAGCTCGTTCATCTCAGGCCCGACGACCGGGATATAGTTGACCCGCTCGTCCGTGTACGTGACCCGTTGCATCGCGCGGTTCGAATCTTTTAAGAACAAACTGTTGACGTCCCCTTGTCCGGCTTTAGAGAGCCGGCCTTCCCACAGCGACTGATCGCTCATGATCGCCCGGACTTTCCAGACGTTGTCGTCCATGAAGATGAGCGCCCGTTGCGGTACTTTCCCTGACAAGCTGTAAGACCCGGGCAAAATGTAACTGAGCGTGTCCGCATAGTATGGTTCCGGTAAAATCAGTTCAACTGCCTCGTTGACACCGGCATACAAGCTCGGTACGTTTTTGGCGGCGAGCGGTTTAAACTCGTTCGCCTCGAACGCATCGCGAATGACCCGAGCGATTTGCTTCGGCGTGTTCTTCGTCGCAAAGACAGCGTTGTTCTCGTGGACGACCGTCTGGGTTGGCACGATAATTTGCCTCGCCTGACGTTGCAGCGACTCGTCCACCGTCGCCACTTGGGTCTCGGATTGGACCGATTGATACTTCGGATGGTAATCCCAAAGGATGACCGTTTGGACGATGGACGTGACGATCAAGGTAAGCAAGACGAGCGATTTCATCAGCTCTGGCTTCGCCCAGAAACGTTTTCGTCCCATCAGTCATTCACCTCCACGATCGTATCGAACGGGATGGTGAAGTAAATCGTCGTGCCACGTCCAAACTCGCTCTCAGCCCAAATGTCGCCACCGTGGGCTGAAACGACTTCCTTGGCAATCGACAGACCGAGTCCGGTCCCGCCGATATTTCGCGCTCGGGCCTTGTCGACCCGATAGAACCGTTCAAAGATTTTCTTCAAGTTCGACTTCGGAATCCCGACACCTTCATCTTTGATACCGATGACGAGACGTTTCGCCCGCAGCATCGTCCGGAACGTGATCGTCCCGCCTTCTGGCGAGAACTTGACCGCGTTCGTGATGATGTTGTCGATCACTTGCGTCATCTTATCTTGATCGGCGTGCACGTAGACGCGACGCTTCATGAGCTTCCGGCGGAACTGGATCGTTTCGCCTTTCGTCATCTCATGGCGCTCGATGATATCGTTGAAAAATTGGATGAAGTCAAACTTCACTTTTTGCATCGTATACTCTTTACTGTCCATCTTCGAGAGCTGGAGTAAATCGTTGACGAGACGAATCATCCGTTCGGTTTCGTTTTGAGTCGTCTCAAGGAACCGCGGTGCGAGCTCATCATCTTTGTACGCGCCTTCGGCGAGCACTTCGAGATAGCTCCGCATCGTCGTGAGCGGCGTCCGCAGCTCGTGGCTGACGTTGGCGACGAACTCACGGCGGTCTTGTTCGACTTGCTCTTGCTCGGTCACGTCGTGCAAGACGACGATGAGACCGGTGATCGGACCGCTATGCTTTTGAATTGGTGAGAAGTAGGCGCGGACGAGGAACAGTTCTTCGTCCGTACTGAGATCGATCAATTTCGCCGGCATCGTCCCGTCTTCCGGGATGACGATCTCATCATCAAACTCGAGCAGGCTCTGCAGATTCGCCCCCATCGCCTCTTCTTCGGCGACACCGATCATATCGCGGGCCTGGTCGTTCATGAGGATGACCCGGAGCGAACGATCGGTCGCGACAACACCGTCCGACATGTTCTCTAACACGCTCGTCAAGCGCCGTCGTTCCGCCTCGGTCGTCGCGTTCGCTTCCATCAGTTCATCGGTCAGTTCGTTAAAGGCGTAAGCGAGTTGCCCGACCTCATCGTCGGAATAGACTTTAACTTTCCGCGAGAAGTTCCCTTTTCGCATCTCGACGGCTTGACGACGCATGTCCGCAATCGGACGCGTGATCGTCCGTGACAGCAAAATTCCGAGGATGGACGTGATAATCAAGGCGATGAGCGTACCGGTCGCAAGGATCCTCGTCACTTGCTCCATCTGGTTGTAAATCGATTGCATCGACGCCTCGATATAAATCATCCCGGTCGTCGTCCCATCGACCTCGGATTTGATCGGGACGGCGACGACGCGCATCCGCTCGTTCGAGTCCTCATAGACGAGCGTCTCTTGCGCACCGCTTGTCGCGAACGATTTTTGAATGAATGAACTCGCCGTCCGTTGTCCGACGAGGCTTTGGTTGTTTTGGTTCGAAGTCGCCCGGACGACACTGTTCGTGTCGATAATTTGGACTTCGCGAATATCGTCAGCTAGCGTCGTGCTCTCCGTAAACTCAGACAGCAGTTGATCCAGTACCTGGTTCAACTGCTGATCAGTAGTCGAGTCACCGCCGTTCGATGCGATCCCTTCACTGACGTTGTAGCTCAGAAGGTTGGCCCGATCGACGAGCGACTGCGAGAAGTTGTTGATGTATTGTCGTTCGAGGGAGCGTACGAAGTACACTCCGATGACTTGCATCGCAACAAGGATGAGCAGCGCATAGATGACGACGAGCTTCCACTGGATAGATTTAAAGAAGTTCGTCCGTTTCATCGTTTAGTCTTCTTCTCCCGCTTTTAAATAGTACCCGACACCGCGGCGCGTAATAATATACGTCGGCGTGCTCGGGCTGTCTTCGACCTTCTCCCGCAAACGGCGGACCGTAACGTCGACCGTACGCACGTCTCCGAAGTAGTCGTAACCCCACACCGTCTGAAGCAAATGCTCGCGCGTCATCACTTGGCCGATGTTTTGGGCCAGGTAATGGATGAGCTCGAATTCACGGTGTGTCAGTTCAATCTTCTCTTCACGTTTCGTGACCATGTATGAATCCGGATGAATCGTCAAGTCACCGATCACGATATCGTTCGCGTTGGCGCCTTTCGCTTCGACAGCCGGTGCCGTCGCGTGACGACGCATGTTCGCTTTGACGCGGGCTAAGAGCTCGCGTGAGCTGAACGGCTTCGTGACGTAGTCGTCGGCGCCGAGTTCGAGGCCGAGTACTTTGTCGATCTCCGAGTCTTTCGCCGTCAACATGATGATCGGCATATCATACTTCTTACGCACTTCACGACACACTTCCATGCCGTCTTTGAGCGGGAGCATGATGTCGAGCAAGATCAAATCAGGTTTGACCTCCTCGACTTTCACGAGTGCCTCTTCCCCGTCATAAGCGACGTGGACGACATAGCCCTCTTTTTCAAGTTTAAACTTCAATATATCAGCGATTGGTTGTTCGTCATCTACCACTAAAATCGTACGATCCATTCAGTGAGTCCTCCTCTATCGTTAAACGTACACGTCCTATTGTAACTCTTTTTCAATGGGTTAGAAAGCGTGGTCCATTTCCACGGAAATGAAAAAAGAGCCGCGAGGGCTCTTAGTCTTATGCTTCGTAGATGTCACGCAAGATGACTGTCTGTTCACGCGCCGGTCCGACCGAGAACGTCAACAGTTCGATGCCCGTCAACGCTTCGATGCGCTTGACATAGCGCTGTGCGTTCACCGGCAAGTCTTCGAACTTGCGGACCCCTGTGATGTCTTCCGTCCAGCCCGGGAGCTCTTCAAACACCGGCTCACACTTCTCGAGGACGCGGAAGTTAGGCGGGTACTCATCGAGGAGCTTGCCTTCGTACTCGTACGCCGTACAAATTTTAAGCGTCTCAAGACCTGTCAACACGTCGATCGAGTTGAGGCATAGGTCAGTGATGCCGCTGACACGACGCGAGTGGCGGACGACGACCGAGTCGAACCAACCGACACGGCGCGGACGCCCTGTCGTCGTACCGTACTCCTTACCGACTTCACGGATCATGTGACCGATCTCGTCATCGAGCTGGGTCGGGAACGGGCCGTCTCCGACGCGCGACGTGTACGCTTTACAGACGCCGACGACGTGGTCGATCTTCGAAGGTCCGATTCCGGCACCGCTCGATACCCCGCCTGACGCCGCGTTCGACGATGTGACGAACGGGTACGTCCCGTGATCGATGTCTAACAGCACACCTTGTGCGCCTTCAAATAGGATTTTCTGTTCTTCGTCGAGCGCATCGTTCAACACGACCGATGTATCACACACGTACTTGGCAAACTGTTGGCCGTACGCATAGTATTCTTCAAAGATATCATCGAACTCGACCGCGTCGACTTCATACATCTTGACGAACATCCGGTTTTTAATTGCGAGGACCGTCTTCAGTTTCTCGGCGAACACTTCCTTGTCGAGCAGGTCAGCGATCCGGATCCCGATCCGTGCCGCTTTGTCCATGTAACAAGGGCCGATCCCTTTGAGTGTCGTCCCGACTTTCGCGTCACCTTTCGCATCTTCTTCAAGCTTGTCTTGAAGCTGGTGATACGGCAAGATGACGTGGGCCCGGTTTGAGATGCGGAGGTTGTCCGTGCTCACCCCGCGCTCATGTAAGTATGCAAGCTCTGTAATGAGTGACTTCGGGTTGACGACCATTCCGTTCCCGATGACACATGTCTTGTCCGAATAGAAGATCCCCGATGGAATCAAGTGAAGTTTATACTTCGTATCATTGAAGACGATCGTATGACCAGCGTTGTCTCCCCCTTGATAACGCGCGACGACGTCGGCTTGTTTAGACAAGAAATCGGTGATCTTCCCTTTTCCTTCATCGCCCCACTGCGTTCCCACTACGACTACTGATGACATAATGAATCCTCCTTGTAGATAAACGTTCTGTTCAAACCATTGGTAAGTGTACACTTGCCACTTCAGAAAGTCAACCTAATACCGAACGATAATTTTATGTATTACCCTTTCGTTCGTTATTGACTCGCATTCAATTACTATTTCCCCGATTCTACAAAAAAACACCACCGATCTCACATCGGTGGTGCGAAGGCTTGCGTCTCCATGTTGACGAACTTGTTGTACTCTTTCCGGAACGAGAGTTTGACCGTCCCGGTCGGACCGTTACGCTGTTTGGCGATGATGATCTCGATCGTGTTGGCATCTTCACTCTCTTTATCGTAATAGTCGTCCCGGTACAAGAAGGCGACGATATCGGCATCTTGCTCGATCGCTCCGGATTCCCGGATATCCGACATCATCGGCCGTTTGTCTTGACGGCTCTCTACGCCACGCGAGAGCTGCGACAAGGCGATGACCGGTACTTGGAGTTCCCGGGCGATCGCTTTGAGCGTACGCGAGATCTCAGAGACTTCTTGTTGCCGGTTCTCGCCCGGCTTGCCGGTCCCGACAATGAGCTGCAAGTAGTCGATCATGATCATGCCGAGACCGTACTCTTGCTTCAAGCGGCGGCATTTGGCCCGAATCTCGTTGACGCGAAGACCTGGTGTATCGTCGATAAAGATACCGGCCTGTGATAACGACGACATCGCGAGCGATAGCCGTCCCCAGTCCTCAGACTCGAGTCGCCCGGTCCGCAGACGCTGCGCGTCGATATTGCCTTCCGCACAGAGCATCCGCATGACGAGTTGTTCAGCACCCATCTCAAGACTAAAGATGGCGACGTTCTCGCCCGTACGAACCGCGACGTTTTGCGAGATGTTGAGGGCGAAGGCCGTCTTCCCGACAGAAGGACGGGCAGCCACGATGATGAGGTCGTTACGCTGGAACCCGGCCGTCATCTTGTCGAGGTCACTAAAGCCGGTCGCGATCCCCGTGATCTCACCGCTCGATTGATGCAGCTTCTCAATCGTCGAATAGGCATCCGACAAAACCGAACCGATCGAATGGAAACTCGATTGGCCTTTCCGTTGCGAAACTTTTAAAATGTTTCGCTCGGCATCAGATAGGACCGCATCGACTTCGTCTTGACGCTCGTATCCGTCCGAGACGATATTCGTCGCCGTCCGGATGAGACGCCGGAGCGCCGCCTTTTGATCGACGACGTTCAAATAGTACCCGATGTTCCCGATGGCAGGAACCGCCTCGGCGATTTCGGCCAAGTAGTTCAATCCACCGATCTCATCGAGGATTCCTTGTGATTGGAGCTCCGAACTGAGCGTGACTAAGTCGACGAGTTCCCCGCGGTCGTTGATCTTCAGCATCGCTTCGAAGATCCGTTGATGGCTGACACGATAAAAGTCGTCCGGGTCGACTCGTTCCGAGGCCGTGATCAGCCGGTCAGAATCGAGAATAACTGCCCCAAGGACGGCTTGTTCCGCCTCAACGCTATGTGGCGGAGTATTGACTTGAATCGCATCACTCATTCGTTTCTACCTCGCCTTCAAGCTTCTTGAACATGTACGTTTAACAGTGCCGTGACGTCATGGTGCAACTTCACGGGCACTTTTGTGAAACCGAGCGCTTTGATTGGATGTTCAAGTTCGATTTTACGCTTATCGATCTTGTAGCCCATCCCTTTGAGCGCTTCACCGATCTGTTTGCTCGTTACCGAGCCGAAGACACGGCCGCCTTCGCCTGATTTCGTCTTGACGACGATTGTCTCTTTTTCAAGCTTGTCTTTCAACTGTTGCGCGGCTTTCAGCTCTTCTTCGGCTGCTTCCTCGGCACGGCGTTCTTTCGCTTGAAACGCCTTCAAGTTGCCTGGTGTCGCCTCGACTGCCAAGTTTTGCTTGAAGAGTACGTTTTTTGCGTAAGCATCGGCGACGTTTTTCACGTCCCCTGCCTGTCCTTGACCTTTAACATCTACTTTTAAAATGACTTTCATTCCGATTCCTCTCCCTCGTTTTCATCTGTCGTGTAATGATCGATCGCTTCTTTTAAAAGCTGCTTCGCCTCGTCGCGACCCACGTTCAACTGCGTGGCCGCGTTCGTCAAGTGGCCGCCTCCGTCGAGCATCTCCATGATGACTTGAACGTTGACGTCACCGAGCGAACGGGCACTGATTCCGGTCCGACCGTCTGGCAAGATGGCGATGACGAACGACGCCTTGACGCCTTCCATGTTCAGGAGTTGGTCCGCCGATTGGGCGATCAACACTTGATGATGGGCCTCGTCGTCTGAAGCGACCGCGATTGCCATACCGCCTGCATAAATGTCGGTATTCTCTAGAATATGCGACTGTTCGATATAAGAATCGAGGTCTTGCCGCATGAAATGTTGGACGAGCACGGTGTCCGCTCCTTGAATCCGGAGGAATGAAGCGGCATCAAACGTCCGCGACCCGGTCCGGAGCGTGAACCCTTTCGTATCGACCATGATTCCGGCAAGGAGCGACGTCGCCTCTAAAATCGACAGTTTGCGGGTACCCGCTTGATATTCAATCAACTCTGTCACGAGTTCACACGTCGACGACGCGTAAGGTTCCATGTAGACGAGCACCGGGTCCTCGATAAACTCTTCGCCACGACGATGATGGTCGATGACGACGACTCGTTCGGCCCGGTCTAAAAGATCCCGTGAGATGACGAGTGAGGGACGATGCGTGTCGACGATGACGAGAAGTGTCTGGTCATCGATGAGCGGTTGCGCCTCAAACTCCGTCAAAAAGCGGCTGTACAAGTCTTCATCATTCTCGACTTCATGGACGAGCCGTTGAATCCCGACACTCGTCTCGCCGGCCGGGATGACGACGTACGCCTCACGACCGACAAACTCAGCGAGCTTCATGATTCCAATCGATGCGCCGAGCGAATCCATATCCGGGTTTTTATGTCCCATGATGAGGACACGGCTCGACTCTCGAATCAAATCACGCATCGAGTTCGAGATGACGCGGGCACGTACCCGCGTCCGTTTCTCGGTCGGATTCGTCTTGCCGCCGAAGAAGCGGACTTTTCCGTTATGACGTTTGACGACGACTTGGTCACCGCCGCGTCCGAGCCCTAAATCGAGGCTCGATTGGGACAAGTTGCCGAGTTCGGTCAGCGTCGTCTCGCCGCAGCCGATACCGATCGAGAGCGTGAGCGGAATTTTATGTTCCTTCGTCGCTTCCCGTACCTCATCAAGAATCGAGAAGCGATTGTTCTCGAGTTCCGAGAGCGTTCGTTCGTTCATGACGAGGAAAAACCGGTCGGCAGCCGTCCGCCGCATATAAATGTGATATTTTTGCGCCCACTGGTTCAAGAGAACGGTCACACGGCGGTTGATTTCGCTGCGGACCTGTTCATCGACGGCAGTCGACATCTCATCGTAGTTGTCTAAGTAGAGGACGCCGATCACTGTCTGCGTTTCAGAGTACTTCTGTTCAATCTCCGCCTCGTCCGTCATATCGAACAAGTACAGCGTTTGATATTCCTTATTGTACAGGACACGGTATACACGGTCCCCGACTTCAATCGTCGCCTCGTCCTCTTCCTCCTCGATCAACTCCGTAAAGGCCGAATGAATCGAGTCGATCGAGATGCCCAGTTCCATCTCAAGTTCAAAGATGAGTCGGGACTGTTCATTGAACCAACTGATGCGCCGGGTCTCATCGAATATTAGAATCCCGATCGGCATACTCGTGAGCGCTTCTTTGCCGACATCCTCAATCCGATGTGAGAGCGAGTGGACATAACGTTCCCACGCTTTGCGTTCTCGCCGGATCGTCACTTGCTGATACGTGAAGAAGATCAGCGTGCCCACGAACAGGGTGATTGCCGCCACAATGCTGTAGAACGCCAATCCTAACGAAACGAGCATTCCAATCACATACGGAATCGCGTAACGTGCGTATTGGTTCTTCACTGATGTTATTGCTTCACCACTGTGCATGTGTGCCTCCTAAAATGAGTGCCGAGCACTCATGATGTCTAAATGGTTTCTGCTCTATCATACCATATCTGCCGGTTTCACTTACACTCCTACGTGGAGACAGAAAACAAAAAAACGACTTACCCCAAAGGATAAGCCGTGTGTCAAACATTACTCTGCAACGTATGGAAGCAAAGCCATTTGACGTGAACGCTTGATAGCGACAGTAAGTGGACGTTGGTATTTCGCTGAAGTACCAGTCACACGACGTGGAAGAATTTTCCCACGCTCTGAAACGAAGCGCTTGAGCAATTCTACGTCTTTATAATCGATATGAGTGATGTTGTTCGACGTAAAGAAACATACTTTACGACGACGACGACCTCCTGGACGACGTGCCATGTGAAGACCTCCTTTATTAGTTTAGTTTCGAATCGACGCGATCAAAATGGTAGATCGTCATCCGATAAGTCGATTTTGCCGCCACCCGAGAACGGATCTGCTTCAAAACCTTTGTTTGAAGATTGGTTTGAAGATTGGTTTGAGGACTGAGATGAAGTCGAAGAAGCGGCTGCGCCCCATCCTGATCCACTTGACTCACCACCACCGAAAACATCTCCCGCTGGTGCTGTATCACGTTGCGCTGAGGCACCGCGTGGTTCAAGGAAGCGTACGCTATCTGCTACGACTTCTGCCCGGTAACGACGTTGGCCATCTTGACCCTCGTAACTACTGATTTGAAGGCGACCGTCTACGCCGGCCATGCTGCCTTTTTTCAAATATTGCGCCACGTTCTCTGCTTGTTTGCGCCAAACGACACAATCAATAAAGTCCGCCTCACGCTTCCCATCTTGTCCAGTAAATGGACGATCGCAAGCGAGAGTGAAGCGAGTTACGGCGATTCCGCTCTGCGTATAACGCATTTCTGGATCGCGTGTCAATCGACCAACTAACACAACTCGGTTAATCATCTCAAAGCTCCCCTTTCACAATATGAAGCGTCAAGAATCAACGCTCATCTTTAGTTGTCATTTGACGGACAACGTCATCAGAGATCTTCATGAGACGCTCTGTTTCTTGGATCGCTTTAGGTTCAGCAGTGATGCTAAGAAGAACATAGTATCCTTCGCGCATTTTGTTGATCTCGTAAGCGAAACGACGTTTACCCATATCTGTTGTTTTTTCAACAGTACCTCCGTTTTCAGTGATGACGTTGTTAAAACGTTCAACCAACGCTTTTTTAGCTTCCTCATCAACTGATGGACGGATAATGTAAAGTAGTTCATATTTACGCATTATCTTTCACCTCCTCTTGGACTAGCGGCTCCTACCGGTTGCAGGAGCAAGGAGCAAACAATTGTTTTACTCACGTCATAATATACTATCAAACTTATTTGCATTTTACAATACGTTTCAAGGAAATGTCTTAAACATTGAAGCGGAACGTGACTACGTCGCCATCTTCGAACACATATTCTTTACCTTCTGAACGCAACTTGCCTTGCTCTTTGACGAGTGCCATGTTGCCGGCAGCCGACAAGTCTTCGTACGAGACGACTTCTGCCCGGATGAATCCGCGCTCAAAATCCGAATGGATGACGCCGGCACACTGAGGAGCCTTCATCCCTTGTTTGAACGTCCAAGCACGGACTTCTTTCTCGCCTGCCGTGAAGTATGTGGCGAGACCTAGCGTCGAGTACGCGGCATGAATCAGCTGATCGAGGCCAGACTCTTCAATCCCGAGGTCTTGTAAGAACTCAAGGCGCTCTTCTGGCTCAAGCTCAGAAATTTCTTCCTCGATGCGCGCGCAGATGACGATCACTTTCGCATCTTCCGTCGCGGCGTGTTCACGTACGGCTTGCACGTACTTGTTGTTGTCCGAGTCTGCGACTTCGTCTTCGCTCACGTTCGCGACGTAAAGCATCGGTTTCATCGTCAACAGTTGGAAGTGTTTGACGATCGCGAGTTGGTCTTCCGTCAATTCGGCTACACGGGCCGGGCGCTCTGATTCGAGGACCGCTTGGACAATCTCGAGTGCTTCAAGTTCTTGGGCGGCCCCTTTATCTTTTGACTTCACCATTTTTTGAACGCGCGTGATGCGCTTGTCGACAAGTTCGAGGTCCGCCAAGATGAGCTCGAGGTTGATTGTCGTGATGTCATCGATCGGCGATACTTTACCGGCGACGTGGGTGATGTTGTCATCTTCAAAACAACGGACGACTTGGCAAATCGCGTCCACTTCACGGATGTTGGCTAGGAACTTGTTCCCGAGCCCTTCTCCTTTTGATGCTCCTTTGACGATTCCAGCGATATCTGTAAATTCGAACGCTGTCGGTACCGTCTTCTTCGGTTTGACGAGTTCCGTCAACCGGTCCAGACGTGTGTCCGGTACTTCGACGACTCCGACGTTCGGGTCGATTGTAGCAAACGGATAGTTGGCCGCTTCTACACCTGCTTGCGTGATAGCGTTAAATAATGTCGATTTCCCGACGTTCGGTAACCCGACGATTCCTGCTGTTAATCCCACTTATATTTCCTCCTCATCCGGCGTTTCCCGGGAAATGTTGATCCGTCTGTGGAGTGGGTACGTTCAGTACACCACACCGTCACATCCTTCACAATTATAGATAGTCCTCGATTAAACCGCAACTCACGGTTGCAACATAGAGAAGAACGCCACTTATTCAGCGGCGTTCTCTTGTTTAAGCACTTTTTTCAAACGTTTGTCAAAGTCACGTCGCGGCATTAAGACGCTCGCTCCGCAGCCTTGACATTTGATTCTGATGTCCATCCCGACCCGTGTGACTTGCCAACGGTTCGTCTGACAAGCGTGTGGTTTCTTCATCTCTACAAAATCGTTTAACTCATACGATTTAGCCTGCATTTTCGGGCGCTCCTTTAGTCGAAGTGGTTGGAGGCATCATGACCGTGCGTGGATATGGAATTTCAATCCCGCGCTCATCAAGTCCGGCCTTCAACTCTTTATGCAAAATCCGGCCTGCCGCGAAATGTTGCGTCGGCGGCACTTCGGCCATGAGACGGTACACGACTTCCGACGGTCCGAGCGACTGCACGCCTGCGAGTGTGATCGGTTCGATGAACAGATCGTAATACTTTTCCTCGACCGCTTTCGCGATTTCTTTCAGCGCTTTTTCGACCCCTTCTACCTCTTCCTCATAAGCGACCCCGATATCGACGACAGCGACGCTGTTCTCAAGCGAGTAGTTCGTCACTTGCATGATTTGACCGTTCGGAATGATCGTCACTTGTCCGTTCAATCCTCTAAGTTTCGTCGTCCGGATGCCGACTTCAATGACGGTCCCGTCGACTTGTTGGTTCAAGTTCACATAGTCCCCGTTCTTGTACTGGTTCTCAAAAATAATGAACGCGCCTGTGATGACGTCTTTGACCAAGTTTTGGGCACCGAACGAGATGGCGAGACCCGCGACCCCGGCCGATGCGATCAAACCAGCGATATTGACCCCGAATTGACCGAGTACGGTCAAAATCATAATGAGCCCGATCACATAACGGATCGTGTTTTGCGCCAGTTTCAAAAGCGTTTCATTTTGTCGTTGCGCCACGATGTTATCTTCATGGATTTTACGTAACGTGAAAACGCGCTGGACCATCGACGTCAATATTCTTGTCGCCGCATACAACGCCACGATGATGAGCACGACCCCGGTCAGCTTAATCCCAAGGGCGATCCACATCTCTGTATCTTGAAAATACGCGACGAAGCGGTTGACGTTATTAATCGTCTCGTCGGCCACCGTACTTAAATCTGTTTCTGTATTCTGTGAAGCCATGTTGTCACCTCTAAAGTCATATATTCTAACCCATCAAACCACAATTGATGACTTTTCTCAAACCCTACATCCGGACGTTATAAGTTTCCTTGTTCCGGGAATGGGTTAATACGATATCCTTCCGCAAATGCAACTAGATCACAAACAGCTTAGAAGAGAGGATGAGATTCATGCCGTTTCGCCTAAAACCTCATAAACCATACTCTTTCTTCATCGAACATACTGAACGGAGTGGATCCAAACTTTTTGCTGACCAGCTTCACGAACAGTTGGCGAGCGAGACACACCGTCCGATCGTTCTCGTCTGCATCGGATCCGACCGTTCGACCGGAGATTCGCTCGGTCCCCTCGTCGGTACGTTTCTCGAGGAAAAAATGGTTCGGAACTTGCACGTCTACGGGACACTCACGAAACCGGTCCACGCATTAAACCTAGTAGAAACACTCCATGAGATTCAGACACGCTTTCACCGTCCGCTCATCATCGCCATCGATGCCTGCCTCGGCCGCTTATCGAGCGTAGGTTACGTCTTCTTCTCGGAAGGCCCGCTCGCACCGGGCGCTGGCGTTCAAAAAGAACTCCCCTCGGTCGGCGAATACAACATCAAGGCGGTCGTCAACGTGAGCGGCTTCATGGAGATGATGATTCTACAAAACACGCGTCTCCACCTCGTTTACGAACTGGCGCGCTTCGTCACCGCCGGATTCGTCGAATTCGATTCGCGAATCGGAAACATCCACCATGAAGAGGCTGCGTTCACAAGACTTCGTCAATCACGTGACGAATCAAAATCTTGAGGTGACAACAGCGTCAACAAATGTTCCAAGTCTTCCTGCGAAAAATATTTCAACTCGAGGACGCCGCCTTTTCGACGTGACCGAATCGAGACATCCATTTGAAGACGTTCCGCAAGCACGGCCTCGACGGCTTCGACGTCTGAGTCTGAGCGTTTGAGCGTCTTTTTTTCTGTACGCTCTTTTTGCAAATGGCGCTCGAGCCGGCGGACCGTCCACTGCTCAGCAATGACACGTCGCGCGATTTGTTCCATCGCCGCCTCCGACTTCATGCCGGTGATGGCACGGGCATGACCCATCGTCAGTTCTCCGACCATGACCGCGTGTTGGACCGCGCTCGGCAGTCTCAGGAGCCGGAGGCTGTTCGTCACATGGCTCCGGCTCTTCCCGACACGTGCGGCGAGCTGTTGTTGCGTCAGCCCTAATGTCTGCATGAGTTGCTCATAGGCGAGCGCTTCTTCGATCGCGTTCAAATCAGCCCGTTGGATGTTCTCGATTAGCGCGAGCTCCATGACCCGATCCGAGTCGGCCGTAACGACGAGCGCCGGAATGTCTTCCTTCCCGGCAAGCCGCGCCGCCTGATAGCGCCGCTCCCCAGCGATGATCTCATAATAGCCGCTCGCCTTACGGACGACGATGGGCTGTAAGACACCGTACCGTTCAATCGATTGTCGCAACTCTTCTAGCTTCTCGGCTTCGAATTGCTTCCTTGGTTGGTTCGGGTTGGGACGGATAAATTTGAGCGCTAACTTTTCCATCGTGACGCCTCCTTGTTCATGATTTATAAAAAAAGCACGAGCTCACTTTTGTGGCCGCGCTTTTGGGATTCGGATTCGAATTTCAACAAACTCTTCTTCATCGACTTCTTCGGTTTGAACTTCGATACCGGTTTTCCCGATCAAATCAATCGAGTCACGGATCGTGTTGATCGCGATTCGAGTGTCTCGGGCAAAACTTTTCGTCCGCCGGCGTTGCTTCTTCGGTTTCCGTTTTTCTTCTTCGATCGGTGTCGTCAAGAACGCGACACGCTGTTCCGTCTCTTTGACGTTATAGTCTTCTTCAAGGATCTCCGTGAGTACTTGAATTTGCAGCAACTCTTCTTTGAGCGGCAAGAGCGCCCGGGCATGTCGTTCGTTGATTTGACGGTCACGTAAACATTGTTTGACGTCGTTCGGAAGCTTCAAGAGGCGTAACTTGTTCGCGATTGTCGACTGGCTCTTACCAAGGCTCTTCGCGAGCGCGTCTTGCGTCAACTGTTTCATCGACAACAACCGGTCATACGCTTCCGCTTCTTCAATCGGGCTAAGCTGTTCGCGTTGTAAGTTTTCGATGAGCGCCAAGGCGGCCGTTGTATCGTCATCCATGTCACGGACGATAGCCGGAATGACGGACCATCCTAACGATTTGACCGCACGAAAACGACGCTCCCCAGCGATGATCTCATAGCGGTCCCCTTCCGCCTTACGAACAACGATCGGCTGAAGCAATCCGTGCTCTTCGATCGTGACGGCCAACTCTTCAATCTTAGCCGGTTCAAATACTTTACGCGGTTGATAACGGTTTGGAAGAAGTAATGCTAAAGCGATTTCTTGGACCGTGTCGTTCGGTTTAACTTGCGTCATTTCCGTGACGGCCACTTCTTGACGACTTCCGAACAGTTTAGCAAATGTTTTCTTCAACGTCGGCACCCCTTTATGTAAAAAATAAGCAGATTCCACCACTGGAATCTGCTTTTAGTTTCACGTGAAACAAGAATACTCAGATTAGCGGCTCTTTCGCCGGCGTTCCCGCTTTACGCGGATATTTCCCGGGCGTTTTACGTAATTTATCTACAATTACGATATTACGCTCACTCATCTCTCCTGGCAATAGGAACTGGTGTGTCGCTTTTACTTTCCCACCGAGCACCGCCAAGGCATTCTTCGCGTCCACAAGTTCGTCGGAAACTTTCGCGGCCTTGAGCGCCACGAACGTTCCGCCGACTTTTGCGAGCGGTAGACAGTACTCGGCGAGCACCGTCATCCGCGCGACGGCACGGGCCGTCACGACATCAAATTGCTCACGGAATTTTTTATTTTTCCCGAACTCTTCGGCGCGTCCGTGGTGGAACGCGACGCCATCTAGCTCGAGAGCGAGGGCGAGTTCGTTCAAGAACGTGATGCGCTTGTTGAGCGAATCGACAATCGTCACATGTAAGTGCGGGAACAAGATTTTGAGCGGTAAGCTCGGGAATCCTGCCCCGGCGCCGACGTCACATACCGTCTCGACGGCCGTGAAGTCGAAATGAAACGCAGCGCTCAGCGAATCGTAGAAATGCTTCAAATAGACTTCTTCTTTATCCGTGATTGCCGTCAAATTCATCTTCTCGTTCCATTCGACGAGCATCTCGAAATACCGTTCGAACTGGGCGAGTTGTTTCTCGCTCAGTTCGAACCCTTCTGCCTGTAAGGCTTCAATAAATTGGGATTGATTCATCGTTTCACTCCACCGTTGCGTATTGTCCCTGCTCGATATAGACAAGAAGAATCGATACGTCGGCCGGGTTCACCCCAGAAATACGTGACGCTTGTCCAATCGAGAGCGGACGAACTTGTTTCAATTTTTGTTGCGCTTCCGTCGCAAGACCACTGATCGCGTCATAGTCGAGCTTCTCAGGGATGCGCTTCTCTTCCATACGACGCATTTTTTCGACTTGCTCGAGCTGTTTCGAGATGTAGCCTTCATATTTCACTTGAATCTCGACTTGTTCAGCCACTTCGAACGGCACTTCGACCGGAGCCGGTGCAAACCGCGTCAGCGTCGCGTACGTCACTTCGGGCCGCTTCAACAAGATGTTGGCATGTGCTGCTTCTTTGAGCGGGTTCGCCCCGACTTCTTCCAAAATCGCATTCACTTCAGCAGACGGTTTGATCACGAGCGACTGGAGCCGCTTCACTTCCGCAGCGATGGCTGTACGTTTGTCTTCAAGATTTGCATGGCGCTCAGCCGACAACAAACCGACTTCGTGTCCGATGTCGCTGAGGCGAAGATCGGCGTTATCGTGGCGAAGGAGCAAGCGATATTCGGCACGTGACGTCAGCAGACGATACGGCTCGTTAGTCCCTTTCGTCACAAGGTCGTCGATCAAGACACCGATATACGCTTGCGACCGGTCCAAAATGACCGGGTCTTTCCCGAGCACTTTGCAGGCGGCGTTCATACCGGCCATGATACCTTGCCCGGCTGCCTCCTCGTATCCGCTCGTCCCGTTGATCTGCCCAGCCGTGAACAGACCGCTGACCGTCTTCGTCTCGAGTGTCGGCCAAAGTTGCGTCGGTACGACCGCGTCGTATTCGATCGCGTAACCGGGGCGCATCATCTCTGAGTTCTCAAGACCCGGGATTGTCCGGAGCATCTGGTGCTGAACGTCTTCCGGCATGCTCGTCGAGAAGCCTTGGACGTAGATTTCTTCCGTGTCGCGGCCTTCTGGCTCGAGGAAGATTTGATGACGCGGCTTGTCGTTGAAACGAACGACTTTATCTTCAATCGACGGACAGTAGCGTGGCCCTGTCCCTTTGATCGCGCCCGAATACATCGGCGAACGATGCAAGTTCTCGTCGATCAACTGGTGCGTCCGCTCGCTCGTATACGTGAGCCAGCATGGGATCTGTTCGATCGGATTGAGATCGGTCGACGTGTAAGAGAAGAGCGACGGGTTCTCGTCCCCCGGCTGAATCTCCGTTTTTGAATAATCGATCGTCTTCCCGTCGATTCGCGGCGGCGTACCCGTCTTGAAACGAACAAGTTCAAGCCCGAGTTCTTCGAGATGCTTCGACAGCTCGACAGAAGGCATTTGGTTGTTCGGACCGCTCTCATAAGACAGTTCTCCGATGATGATCTGTCCGCGCATGAACGTACCGGTCGTGACGATGACCGCGTTCGCCCGATACTCCGAGCCTGTGTTCGTGATGACGCCTCGCACTTGCCCGTCTTCGACGATGAGACGCTCGACGAGTGCTTGACGAAGCAACAGGTTCGGCTCGTCTTCAAGTACTTTCTTCATGTGATTTTGATATTGGAATTTGTCCGCTTGCGCCCGTAACGCACGCACCGCTGGACCTTTTGATGTGTTGAGCATTTTCATTTGAATATATGTCGCGTCAATCGCTTTCGCCATCTCGCCTCCGAGGGCATCGATTTCACGAACGACGATCCCTTTAGCGGGACCTCCGATCGACGGATTGCAATACATAAACCCGACCATGTCCGGGTTCATCGTGAGCATCGCTGTCTTCGCGCCCATGCGCGCCGACGCAAGTGCCGCTTCGATCCCCGCGTGACCGGCTCCGATGACGATGACGTCAAACTCGCCTGCCGTGTAAGCCATAGTGTTTCCTCCTTCTTATTTCCCAAGACAAAACTGTGAAAACAGTTGATCAATCAAACTTTCCTGGACCGTGTCCCCATTGATTTCCCCGAGCGTATCCCACGACCGACGTAAATCAATTTGGACCATGTCAATCGGCATGTTCATGCCGGCGCTACCGAGCGCCTCATCGATTTGCTCGATCGTCCGTTTAATGAGTTGAATGTGTCGTGCGTTCGAGATATATGTCATATCTTGCGACTCGACGCCTTTGGCGAAGAACAAGTTCGAAATCGCCTTTTCAAGCGCATCGATCCCTTCTTCCAATAATAGCGATGTAGCCACAATCGGGCGCCCTGCCGCTAATTTCTCTAGCTTAGAAGAATCCATGTTTTGTGGCAAGTCCGTCTTGTTGATGATGATAATCGCATTCATGCCGGCAATCGCCTCGAATAGCGCCTCATCTTCGACCGTCAAGCCCTCATGACCGTTCAAGACGAGCAAGATGAGATCGGCGCCCGCAAGCGCCTTCCGCGATTTTTCAACACCGATCCGTTCGACGATGTCTTCCGTCTCGCGAATCCCGGCCGTATCGATCAGCTTGAGCGGAACGCCTTTGACGTTCACGTACTCTTCGATCGTGTCGCGCGTCGTTCCCGCGATTTCCGTGACGATCGCCTTCGTTTCCTGGACGAGCGTGTTCAACAGCGAGGACTTGCCGACGTTCGGCCGTCCGATGATCGCTGTCGCGAGACCTTCACGCAAAATTTTTCCTTGGCGAGCCGTTTCGAGCAGTTGTTCGAGCACACGTTTCACTTCGCCCGCCTTCTCTTCAACGATCGCTTGCGTCATCTCTTCAGCATCGTACTCTGGGTAATCGATATTGACCTCGACGGCTGCGATCGTTTCAAGCAACAGTTGACGCAAATCGCGGACGAGCCGCGACAAACGACCTTCCATCTGTGACATCGCCACGGTCATGGCGCGGTCGGTCTTCGCCCGAATCAAATCCATGACCGCTTCCGCTTGTGACAAGTCGATGCGGCCATTCAAAAAGGCGCGCTTCGTGAACTCGCCTGGTTCTGCCAATCGAATGTTCGGTTGTTCGAGGATCAGCTCGAGGACACGATTGACCGCGACGATTCCTCCGTGACAGTTGATTTCGACGACGTCTTCTCGCGTGAACGTCTTCGGCGCCCGCATGACGCTGACCATCACTTCATCGATGACCTCGTCTGTGCCAGGCCGTTTCAGTTTTCCGTAATGAATCGTGTGCGAGTCCACTTCCGTCAAGTCTTTGCCCGCGAACACGTTCGCCGTCGTCTCGACAGCCTTATCACCGGACAAACGGACGATTCCGATTGCCCCTTCACCCATCGGCGTCGAAATGGCTGTAATCGTGTCAAACTCTAGCATAATCTTCCCCTCCCATACTTCAAACATCTTTATCTATCATATGCATAACGCACCTACTATACACGATATTTAGCTCGAACGAAAGGGTCCGACCTTTCCATCACGAGTTGCTTTTTCAGCTTTTACTTTTGTACAATAGCAGAATATATTTCCAAAGGAGGCACGACGGAATGAGACAACGTGAGGCCATTTCTAAACTGACGGACGTGTTACAGCAAGACGAAGCCGTTCAAGCGATTTTTCTTAAAGGATCGTTTGGACGCGGGGAAGGCGATGAGCATTCGGACGTCGACCTTTATGTCATGGTCGCCCCGGAGAAGGTCGCTGACTTTTTAAGCTGACGGCGCCAGCACTTGTCGGCGTACCGTCCAATCTTGCTCGAAGACGATATCTTCATCGTCGCCCCGCAACTGATTGTCGTCTACGATGACTTCTTACACGTCGACTTGTTCACCGTCACGTCGGAGACGTTGAACGGGCACGACGAAATTATGGTGCTGTTCGACCCCGGCAACCGGCTTGAACATCATCCCCGTTCGCTCACCTTGGCTACAGATGACTTATACGGGTACGCCTTCGATGCGATTTGGTTTTTCTTTCAATATACGAAAGCACGCGACCGCGGAAACGACATTTGGGCCGTCGAGATGTTGCGCCAAGGGATGAACCATTTCGCCTACGTCCTTGCAGCCCATTACGAGCCGCATCGTAGCGTCCTCGGGTTGAAAGACGTGGCTGCACGCGCCCGCATTGATTTGCGTGCGTGGTATGAGTCGTTGACCCCGACAAAACATGCCACGGCAGCGCGACTGTACGTCGCTCGCCTAGAGGAGGAACGTCAATTTTTGGAGACGATCGAAGGGTTCGCAACAATCCGACCGTTTCTCATAAATTTGCTGCAACGCGAAAAGAGCCGCCTGTGAAATCAGGCGGCTCTTCGTTCATCCATGCTGGCGTCTTGCAGACCGAAGCGTGAAATAGAGTACTACTTCGATGAGACCGACGGCAATTAAAAAGCCGCCGAACAATTGAAACAAGACGAGTAAGCTGTCGAACGGGTTCGCCAGCATGAGTAGCCCGATCCCGATCCACAACAAGCTGCTCAATAGAAAGAACATCCACCGACTCGCAATCGTCTTGCGAAAACCAACGGCTTGAATGAGCCGGATGAGCCCGCCAAACAAGAACAAGAAACCGATGAAGAGCGGCAAGAGGCTGGCTAACGTTTCAGCGAAGAAAAAGACGATCAAGGCAATCAAGATATAGACGATCCCCATAAAGAAGGATGGCGGCAACCCATCTTTTCGTTGGCGAAGACCTTGGAACAACACCCAAAGACCGAGTACAGCAAAATAACCGGCGACGAGATAAACGATGACGTCAAAGAAAAAGCGCGGATTAAATAAAATCAGTAACCCGATCAACAAATAAATACCGGCTTGGACTAACGTCGAACGCTCAAGCCGTTTGATCAGCGTCTCCATTAGGAATGCTCCCTTCTTGATTCAGATAATTGGTCCTTAATCCTATTCCCGCGTTTTATCCACAATACTTCTCTTGTCACAAAAAAAGGCTGTGGATCATTTATCCACAGCCTCAACGTTTATTTGCGTTTTTTCTTTTTGTTCTGTTTTTCTTCTTCTGCGAGTACCGCACGCTCTGCTTCTTTCGCAGCGATTTTCGCTTCAGCTTGAACTTTCATCTTCTCACGCATCGGCAACATGATCGCCATCGTCACGATGATTGAGATGATGTAACCGACGACCCAGTACATCGAGAGGGCTGCCGGGAGGGTGATCGACATGACGAAGATCATGACCGGGAAGATATAAAGCATCATCTTCAACTGCGGGTTTTGTTCTTGCCCCGCCATTGAGATTTTTTGTTGGGCGTACGTCAAGATCGCAGCAAGGATCGGCAAGATGAACGTCGGATCCGGCGCACCAAGGTCGAACCAAAGGAAACTTGCTTCAAAGATTTCAGGTGTCCGACGAATCGCATCATAGAATGCGAATAAGATCGGCATTTGAATCAAGATTGGCAAACACCCTGCGAGCGGGTTGATTTGGTAGTCTTGATACATCTTCATCATTTCTTCTTGCAGTTTACGCTGTGTCTCTTGGTCTTTCGAGCTATACTTCTCACGAAGCTTGAGCATTTCCGGTTGCAACACTTGCATCGCACCCATACTCTTCGTCTGCTTGATCATGAGCGGTAAGATCAAGAGTCGGACGATGATCGTCGCAACGATGATCGAATACCCGTACTGCCAAGTGCCGCCGATTAAATAAGCCGCTTCTTTTAACAACCATGCTAGTGGCCATACAAAGTATTGAGACCAGAAGCCTTCCGTTTCAGCCGTGATCGGCTCTCCTTGGATTGTCGATGGATCGACACATCCGGCCATCAACAAGATGACACCAGTCATGACGGCCAATAATCCTAATTTCAGGTTTTTGCTCATAATTCCTCCTACGCTTTCTGTATCGATTCTTTTAGTTGCGTCACACGTCTATCGGTCAATCCTAATTAGTTCGCGTTATATATGAAAGAACGAGCTCGGATTGTTATGATCGATCGACTTGTCTCTGTTGCCAAACTTTAGCTCGTTTGAACACATGTTTCAAACTCTCCGTCACTTCATCTTGCGAGAGCGACGTCGCCGGTTTACGAGCGATGATGACATAATTATGCGGAGCTACGTTCGGTTCGAGCAAGCGAAGCGATTCACGCATCAATCGTTTCATTCGGTTTCGTTCCACTGCGTTCCCTAACTTTTTGCTGACAGAAAGTCCAACCCGGAAATGCGCTTGATCCGCCTTTTGCGTGTAGACGACAAACTGACGATTAGCCACGGAGCGTCCTTCGCGAAACACCGCTTGGAACTCTTCATTCTTTTGGAGGCGGTATTCTTTTTTCAAAATTCTCACTCCATCCTTCGCTTCAAAAATCGTCACCTAACATCATATCATATCCCATTCATTTCAACGAGTGAGAATCGATTTTTTCCGTTCGATTCTGTGACGATAAAAAAAAGATTGCCCGAGGATCAGTTCCCCGGGCAATCTTTTGATCTTTATTAGACAGTCAAGGCTTTGCGGCCTTTACGACGACGAGCTGCAAGAATGTTGCGGCCGTTTTTAGTCGCCATACGCGAACGGAATCCGTGAACTTTTTTACGCTTACGGTTGTTAGGATTAAAAGTTGGTTTCATGGTTAAAGCACCTCCTCAAGGTTAACGCTCTATTAGCAAGTTATAGTTTCATTTAAGGCAGTCTTTAAGATTATATAAACTGTTCTACCGATTGTCAATGGCATTTCAAGAGGTTTTCGAATCGGGCACGAATAGTTGGCAGCGATGGACTTGATCTCCCCAGCTAGACGGATCAGGCTAGACATCGATAAAATAGGGGACTAAACGAGACGCAACCTTTACATTTGAGCCGTCATTCTTTTACAAATAGCTTAATAAAGCCGTTTTATCCACATATCCACCTAGTTATCCACACTTATATGTGTATAACTCCATATTTTTCAACAATTGTAACGTGCGGTTTCTTAAAATTCCACTTTCTTCTCTTACAAAAACAATACGATATTTTCCTTCTCCCTCTTTTGTGCATAACTTTTTCATGACGGCTCGTTCACTTTAAGTTTATCCACAACATATCCACAGCTTATCCACACTGTCCACAGCATGTGGATAAGTGCCTGTGGATTGTTTTTTAAATCTGTGGATAAATGTCAAAAACCGTTGCCACGTCTATTTTATTTTGCTAAACTAAATGTGCACAACTCGTGGATGATATTTCATCAATTCCGAGATATACACAGCCTGTGGATAACTGTTATCCCCATAGTTAACACCTTGTGGATAACGTTATCCACAGTTTTTGTTTCCTGGGGATAAGCCTAGTTTCTACTATAAGAATAGTGAATGTGTATATCATGTGAATAAGTTTCGCCAATATGTGAGTAAAGGAGGTCTTTCATTGAAAAATGCTCGCGAGATTTGGAGAAATGTTTTATCTCTAATCGACGAAGAAGAACGAACACCAAAAGCTAGCTTTGACATGTGGTTGAAGTCAACGGAAGGAATTTCATTGATGGGAACGACACTCGTCGTATCCGCCCCCGCTAGTTTCATTGTCACTTGGCTCGAACGTCAGTACTTGTCATTACTGCAAGATACGGTTGAGGAAGTGACGAACAATCGACTTGAGATTCATTTTATCGAGGAGTCGCAAGCGCACAAGTATGCTCCTGCAGAGGGATCAAAAGAAGCGATTGCCGCTACAGAAACGAGAGAGCAGCCGGTTCCAGTACGATCAAAAGAGGAAGGGAACCTCGGTCAATTAAACGATAAGTATATCTTTGAAACGTTCGTCATCGGTTCGGGCAACCGGTTTGCCCACGCTGCCTCACTGGCTGTGGCCGAAGCGCCTGCGAGAGCTTACAACCCGCTCTTCATCTATGGGGGAGTCGGACTTGGAAAGACACACTTGATGCATGCGATCGGTCATTACGTGAAAGGGCAGAAGCCAGGCGCACGAATCGCCTACGTTTCGTCGGAAAAGTTTACAAACGAGTTCATTAACTCAATCCGCGACAACAAGACAGAGGAGTTCCGTAACCGTTACCGGAACATCGATGTTCTATTAATAGATGACATTCAGTTCTTGGCCGGGAAAGAACAGACGCAAGAAGAGTTCTTCCACACGTTCAATGCGCTCCATAACGATCAAAAACAAATCGTCATCTCGAGCGATCGGCCGCCTAAAGAGATTCCGACGTTAGAAGATCGTCTCCGGTCTCGGTTCGAATGGGGACTGATCACGGATATCACGCCGCCTGACCTCGAGACGCGGATCGCGATTTTACGGAAGAAAGCGACAGCTGAAGGGCTTGATATCGCCAATGATGTCATGCTCTACATCGCGAATCAAATCGACACGAACATTCGTGAGCTTGAAGGCGCACTTACCCGCGTCGTCGCCTATGCGAAGCTCGTCGCCCGGCCGATTGACCCTGATGTCGCTGCCGAAGCGCTCCACAACATCATGCCGGTGCAAGAGGCGAAGAAGATTGTCATCCGTGACATCCAAGAGATCGTCGGTCATCACTTTAATATCGAGGTCGATGAGCTCAAAGCGAAAAAACGGACGAAGACGCTCGCTTTCCCGAGACAGATCGCGATGTATTTATCACGCGAGATGACCGAGAGCTCACTCCCTAAAATCGGAGAAGAGTTCGGTGGGCGGGATCACACGACAGTTATCCACGCGCATGAGAAGATTAGCACGTTACTCAAGCATGATCCGGAGATGCAAGAGACGATTAAAACATTGAAGAAGGCGTTGTCGTAACCGTCTCATTCCTCCTGTGGATATCCTGTGGATAAACAAGCCGAGTTATCCACATGTTATTCACAGGCAGATTGGCTCAACACCAGTTGTTCAAGTGAGTTATCCCCACTATCCACAGCCCTTATTACTATTATGACTTAAATAATACTATTATTATTAAACTATATGACTCATTTCACTTAGGAGGAATTATCCACATGCACTTAACGATTCAGCGCGATGTATTCATGCAAGCCGTACAAGATGTATCAAAAGCTGTTGCTTCTAGAACGACGATCCCAATTTTGACAGGATTAAAACTTGAAGCCCATGCGGATGGATTGACGCTCACAGGAAGTGATACGGAAATTTCGATCGAACGATTGATCCCGGTCGAAGAGGGTGGAATCGAACTCATCCAAATCCAACGTGCCGGTAGCGTCGTCTTGAACGCCCGTTTCCTTGGTGAAATCGTCAAGAAGCTCCCGACGAACGAAGTCACACTCGAAGTCTCACCAAACTTCATGACGCGTATCGAATCAGGTCAAGCGGAGTTCCATCTGAACGGACTCGACCCAGACGAGTATCCACGTCTCCCTGAACTAGCGAGCGACCGCCGGTTCTATCTTCCGGCCGATTTGTTGAAGACGATCATTCGCCAAACAAGCTTTGCCGTCTCGTCGCAAGAGACACGTCCAGTCCTGACAGGTGTGAATTTCTCAGCTGAAAAAGGATTTTTGACATGCGTCGCGACGGATAGCCATCGGTTGGCACTGCGCCGGGCCCGTTTTGAAACAGATGACGATTTGACGTTCCAAAACGTCGTCGTGCCGGGTCGTTCGCTCAATGAGCTCGCAAAATTACTTGACCGTGAAGAGTTGCCGATTGAAATCGTCTTGACGGACCAACAGATTCTATTCCGTCTGAAAAACATTTCGTTCTTTTCACGTCTTCTTGATGGAGCGTACCCAGATACGTCTCGCTTGATCCCAGAAGAATATCGGACTGCAGTTCGTTTGAATGCGAAAGATTTCTTACAGGCGATTGATCGTGCATCGCTGTTGGCACGTTCGGATCGCAACAATGTCATCAAGTTCGTGGCTGAAGAAGCGAACACTGTCGAAGTCTCTTCACACTCGCCTGAAGTCGGGAAAGTGTCCGAGCGGGTCAGCATCTTATCGCTCGAAGGTGAAGAACTCAAAATTTCGTTCAACTCGAAATTTGTCATGGATGCGCTTCGTGCGCTCGATGCGACGGAAATCGAGGTTCAATTCACAGGTTCGATGCGCCCGTTTATTTTGCGTCCGGTCGAACAAGATAGTGTCCTTCAGTTGATTTTGCCAGTCCGCACATCGTAATCAAGATGGAGCGAATCGGGGATGATGAGGTGTTTCACCTAATCATCCCTATTTTTGCCTTATTCGACGTTTTTCGATAAACTAATATGTATGGCGATTTTTTGTGAAAAGTATGAAGGAAAGGAAGTGACGACATGGAAAAAGTGTCGATTACGACCGAGTATGTAACACTCGGACAATTTTTAAAATTAGCTGATATTATTTCAAGCGGAGGCCAAGCGAAATTCTTTTTGGAAGACGTTGAGATCAAAGTGAACGGCGAGGTCGATCAACGCCGCGGCCGTAAACTCCGCGACGGAGACAAGATTGAAGTCGAGGGCTACGGGGACTTCCAAATCGAGGGGAACTAACGTGCACTTATTGTCGATTCGACTGCAAAACTACCGCAACTATGAAGCCCTTGAGCTAAATTTTTCAGAACAGACGAATGTTCTCATCGGTGAGAACGCCCAAGGCAAAACGAATCTGCTCGAATCGATTTACGTACTTGCGCTCGCAAAGTCGCATCGGACGACGCAAGACCGTGAACTGATCGGATGGGAAGCGGAAACGGCCGTCGTCGAGGGTCGGATCCATAAACGTACCGGTGAAACGGTACAGTCGCTGAGCTTTTCTCCGAAAGGGAAAAAAGCGAAACTGAACCACCTCGAGCAACGACGGCTCAGTGACTACGTCGGAGCGTTCAACGTCGTCTTGTTCGCGCCAGAAGATCTTGCGATTGTCAAAGGCAGCCCTCAAGGACGAAGACGTTTTTTAGATATGGAAATCGGACAAGTCAGTCCGATTTACTTGCATGACTTGAATCAGTATTTGAAAACACTGAAGCAACGGAATGCATTTTTAAAACAACTGTCGATCAAAGGTGGGGACGAGACATTGCTCGAAGTGCTCACCGACCAACTGATTGAGCTTGCCGTCAAAATCGTCTCCAGGCGCCACCATTTTATCGATCAACTCGAGAAATGGGCCGGACCGATCCATGCAGGAATCACTCGGAACTTAGAAACGTTGACGATTCAATACGTCTCGGACACGTTTCAAAAAGAACGTCACACGAAAGAACAGATGTTTGAAACGTATCGGCAAAAGTTTGATAAAATAAGAGAGAACGAACGAAGAAGAGGTGTGACCCTGTTCGGTCCCCATCGCGACGACTTCGAATTGTACGTCAATGATCGGAACGTCCAAACGTTCGGTTCACAGGGCCAGCAACGCACGGCGGCCTTGTCGTTAAAACTAGCGGAGATTGAACTGATCCACGAAGAGGTCGGGGAGTATCCGCTGCTGTTGTTAGACGACGTCTTATCTGAATTAGATGATCATCGCCAAACCCATCTGCTTGATACGATGGGGCAGAAAGTCCAAACGATTATTACGACGACCAATATCGATGGAATTGCTCACGAAACGATTCAACAAGCCAAGTTGTTTCACGTGAAACAAGGTAAAGTTGAGACGGAATCTGTCTAACGTACGACCAATCCTTATGAACACCAATTCATGTATAGTAGGTGAATGAAACCGATGAGTAACGAAAACGAAAAACAAATGCAAGATTATGGTGCCGATCAGATTCAAGTGCTTGAAGGGTTAGAAGCCGTTCGTAAACGCCCAGGGATGTATATCGGTTCGACGAGTTCACGCGGGCTCCACCACTTAGTGTGGGAAGTCGTCGACAACTCGATTGATGAAGCGCTCGCCGGTCATTGTGAAACGATTACCGTGACAATCGAACCAGGCAACTCTGTCGTGGTCGAAGATGATGGCCGGGGGATTCCGGTCGACATTCAGAAAAAGACAGGACGTCCTGCCGTCGAAGTCATCTTCACCGTTCTCCACGCCGGAGGTAAATTTGGCGGCGGTGGATATAAAGTGTCGGGTGGTTTGCACGGAGTCGGGGCGTCCGTCGTTAACGCCTTGTCGAAGAAACTCGAAGTGTTCGTACGCCGAAACGGTAACGTTTACTATCAATCGTTCAAACGCGGCGCACCTCAAGGTGAGCTCGAGATTGTCGGCACGACAGACACGACCGGTACGACGGTTCGTTTCTTCCCAGATGGAGACATCTTCGACGAAACACTCGAATACGATTTTGATCTTCTCGCAACGCGCTTGCGTGAACTTGCTTTCTTGAACAAAGGACTCCGTATCATCGCAAAAGATGAGCGGGGCGATGAAACGATTGAGCGCAATTATTATTACGAAGGCGGGATTAAGTCTTACGTCGAGCATTTGAACCGTTCGAAGTCCTCGATCCACGAGGAACCGGTTTATGTACACGGTACGAAAGACGGGATCGAAGTAGAGATTGCGCTGCAGTACAACGAAGGGTTCTCGAGCAATATTTACTCGTTCACAAACAATATCCCGACACACGAAGGCGGAACGCACGAGACCGGATTCAAAACGGCACTGACACGGGCGATCAACGATTACGCCAAACGCTTTGGATTGATGAAAGAGGCTGATGGCAGCCTTTCTGGCGACGACGTGCGTGAAGGGATGACCGCGATCGTCTCGGTCAAACACCCGTCACCGCAGTTCGAGGGACAGACGAAGACGAAGCTCGGTAACGCTGACGCCCGTACGGTGACAGATTCACTCTTTAGCGAGACGTTCGAACAGTTCTTGCTTGAGAACCCGTCGGTCGGCCGACTCATCGTCGATAAAGGGCTCATGGCAGCCCGTGCCCGCCTCGCGGCCAAACGCGCCCGTGAAATGACACGTCGTAAAGGCATCCTTGAAGTCAGCTCGTTGCCAGGTAAGCTGGCCGACTGTTCATCGAAGGACGCATCGAAATCTGAACTGTACATCGTCGAGGGTGACTCGGCCGGTGGATCAGCCAAGTCGGGACGCGACCGTCATTTCCAAGCGATTTTGCCAATCCGAGGTAAGATCATCAACGTCGAGAAAGCAAGACTCGATAAAATCTTAGCCAACCAGGAAGTCCGGACAATCATCACGGCACTTGGGACCGGGATCGCCGACGAATTCGATCTCGGCAAGGCGCGTTACCATAAGTTGATCATCATGACCGATGCCGACGTCGATGGTGCCCACATCCGGACACTGTTGCTGACGTTCTTCTATCGTTACATGCGGCCACTTATTGAGAGCGGCTACGTCTACATCGCCCAGCCGCCACTCTACGGTGTAAAACATGGTAAAGAGATTGTTTACGTCCAAAACGACCGCGAACTCCAAGAAGCAATCAAACGACTTCCTGAGAACGCGCGCTATAGTGTACAGCGCTACAAGGGTCTCGGTGAGATGGACCCGGAACAACTTTGGAGCACGACGATGAATCCAGAGTCTCGCTCGATGCTTCGTGTCGACCTTCAAGACGCCATCGAGGCAGATGAGGTCTTTGAGACGCTCATGGGCGACAATGTCGAGCCGCGCCGTGACTTCATCCAGTCACACGCACACTACGTGAAAAACCTCGATATTTAAAAAGAAGGGTAGGCAATAACGAATGGCAGAACAAGAAAATATCAAGGATATAAATATTAGCCAAGAGATGCGGACGTCGTTCATGGACTATGCGATGAGCGTCATCGTGTCGCGTGCCCTCCCGGACGTGCGAGACGGTCTCAAGCCGGTTCACCGCCGTATCCTTTATGCGATGAACGAGCTCGGGATTCGTGCCGACAAGCCCCATAAGAAGTCTGCCCGTGTCGTCGGTGACGTCATCGGTAAGTATCACCCACACGGTGATTCAGCCGTTTACGAGACGATGGTCCGGATGGCCCAAGATTTCAGTTATCGCTATGAACTCGTCGATGGCCACGGAAACTTCGGGTCCGTCGATGGAGACTCGGCAGCGGCAATGCGTTACACGGAAGCCCGTATGTCGAAAATCGCGATGGAACTCGTGCGCGATATCGGTAAAAACACGATCGACTATCAAGCAAACTTTGATGGTGAAGAGAAAGAACCAGTCGTTATGCCGGCCCGTTTCCCGAACTTCCTCGTCAATGGTACGAGCGGGATTGCGGTCGGGATGGCGACGAACGTACCGCCACATAACTTGAACGAAGTAATCGATGGCGTGCTTGCGCTCACGCACAATCCGGACATCACGATTTCAGAGCTCATGCAGTACATTCCGGGTCCGGACTTTCCGACGTCTGGTGAGATTTTAGGACGCAGCGGTATTCGCCGGGCGTATGAGACAGGTCGCGGATCGATCACGATGCGCGCGAAAGCCGAGATCCAAGTGTTGAAGAACGGCCGTGAACGCATCCTCGTCCATGAAATTCCGTATCAAGTGAACAAGGCACGTCTCGTTGAAAAGATTGCTGACCTAGTTCGCGATAAGAAAATCGAGGGCATCACAGACCTTCGTGACGAGTCGGACCGAAACGGAATGCGCGTCGTCATCGAGGTACGCCGCGATGCGAACGCAAGCGTCATTTTGAACAACTTGTATAAACAGACGCCGATGCAAACGACGTTCGGGGTGAACATGCTCGCGCTCGTCGGAGGACGTCCGAAGACGCTCAACTTGAAACAAGCGATCTATTATTACATCGAACACCAAAAAGAAGTCGTTCGGCGCCGGACACAATTCGACCTTGATAAGGCAGAGGCACGCGCTCATATTCTCGAAGGTCTCCGTGTCGCGCTCGACCATCTTGATGAAGTCATCGCCATCATCCGCAGCACGCGAACTGGTGACGAGGCCCGTGAGAAATTGATTGCTCGCTTCGGACTATCAACAGAGCAGACGCAAGCCATTCTCGATATGCGTCTTCAACGGTTGACTGGTCTTGAACGCGAGAAAATCGAAGGCGAGTATCGCGAGATCCGTACGTTGATTGAAGAATTGCGTGCGATTTTAGGGGATGAAGAACTCCTTCTCGACATCATTCGCAATGAACTGACTGAAATCAAAGAACGTTACGGCGATGCACGTCGTACCGTGATCCGTACCGACATCATCGAGCTTGAGGATGAGGATTTGATCCCGGTTCGTGACATGATGATCGCACTGACGAGCGAAGGTTACATCAAATCGATTCCGAGTGACTCGTATCGTACACAACGCCGTGGCGGTCGAGGGAAACAAGGAATGGGTACGAATGACGAAGACTTCGTATTGCGCCTCTTATCTGCTTCAACGCACGATACGATCTTGTTCTTCACGAACTTCGGTCGCGTGTTCCGCTTGAAAGGATATGAGATTCCTGAGATGAGCCGAACCGCGAAAGGGATGCCGATTATCAACTTGCTCCAAGTCGATAAGGGCGAGAAGGTCGAAACGATGATTCCGGTCGACTTTAATAGCTATTTGGCGGACAAAGCCATCGTTGAGGACGCTGGTGAAGGTTCAGAAGAAGAAGAAGTGGCTGATGAGCAATTGTCACTCGTGTTTATCACGAAGCACGGACTTGTTAAACGGTCACCGCTTTCTGCCTATGCTCGCATCAACAAAAACGGGTTGCGTGCCATCAGCTTAAATGATAGCGATGAGCTCGTTACCGTACGTCTCGCGAAGAGCGACGACGAGATGTTGATCGTGACACACGCAGGGATGTCGATTCGCTTCCCGCTCGAAGGTGAGGTCCGTTCGATGGGCCGTACCGCTCGCGGTGTACGTGCGATTCGACTGAAGAAAGATGATGATCGAGTCGTTTCGATGGAAATCGTACGCCCGACGCAAGACGTGCTCATCATCACGGAAAAAGGATATGGCAAACGCACGGCGATGGAACAATTCCGTACGCAAGGTCGAGGTGGTTCTGGAATTATCGGAATCAAGACAGACCGCGGAACTGTCGTCGGGATGCGCGTAGTCGATGAAGATGATGACATCATGCTCATGACCGAGCTCGGTGTCGCGATTCGAATCGATGCCCAAACAATTTCGCAAATGGGTCGTAGCACGCGCGGTGTCAAAGTCATGAATATCGAAGATGGCGATCGCTTGGCGACAATTGCTAAACTGAAAAAAGATGAATTAGAAGATGAATTAGAAGAGGAATCGACAGTTGATGTGGAGAATGGGTTTGTTGATGAAGCACCCGAAGTTGGCCCATCGTCTGAAGAGACTGAGTAAGACGAAAAGGTTGAACGGTGCTTCCGTTCGACCTTTTTTCATACAATCAGGAGGGATGAGCATGCGACTTGCCATTTCAAACGTTCACGTTGGAATGACGCTTTTGACGTCAGTTTCTTCGTTAGAGGCAGGAACGAAACTGACAAACGAACATTTACGATTGCTCCGTTTTTTAAAGGTGGGAGTCATTGATGTCGCTCCGGTCGAATGTCGCCATCTTACCCGCGACGAGGAAATCGATCTATGTGCAAAAGTGCTCCAATACGAACGGCATTACAATCAATGGGAAGAACGGATTGCCCCCAACCCTTACGAAGCGCTTGAATTCGTCCATCAACTGTTTAAACGTGAATATCCGCTATCGGCCATCGTCACGTTCTTTACGAATCAACCACTTCGAAAAAATCATGTGATTCATCATGCGATTTATCGAGCCTTAGTAGCCAAGACGCTATCGAAATACCGAGGAGATGAACACCGCATTCAATTCGATTATGGCGTTGCTTCCTATTTCGCAGATGCGAGCTACGCTAAAATACGAAAGTGGTCCCACATGCGCTATTTCACAAAAATGGAACGAGAGCTGTTGTATCAGCACCCGCTCGTCTCGTTTGCGATGTTACCGCAAGATCAGACACTTAGAGCCAGGGTCGGTAAATTGATTGCCGAACATCATGAACGCCTAGACGGATCAGGTTTTCCGAATCGGCTAGAAGAACGAGCCCTCCATCCTGCATCACCGTTGTTCATCGTCGCTGATCGGTTCTGCCAATTGACAGCCCCACGTACGTTCAGGGCAGCGTTGACAGCAGAAGAGGCCTATTTTTATATGTGGCAAAATGAGGCATACGATGGGGAAGCATTGACGTTTTTAGCTACACTGCTCGGCTTTTACGAAGTAGGACGGACTGTCTTACTGAGCAGTGGTGTGCGCGGAACGATTCAACGCTACACGCCGAGCGTGGAACAACCGGTCGTGATCGCTGAACCAACGCAAGAAACATACGATTTATCTCAACTTGATGAGGTACGAATCGTCGCTTTTCAGTAACCGTCTAGCGTGTTCCTTCTATATAGTGCCGTCGAAAGAATACGCTAGATATTATTCTTTTAAAATATTTTATTTTTATAGTTGACGAATATAATTACAGATGATACTATTAATGAGTCGTTAAGAGCGACAGACGAACTTTGAAAACTGAACGATGAGGCAAAAAAAGTTTTACAAGTTTTGATTGAAGCGCAAGCTTCGTCATTTTCAAGAGC